>NZ_JABDWV010000042.1:0-6183 GCF_019685435.1 Rhizobium sp. NLR10b
AGACCGGCTATGCCGCCTATGGCGAAGCCACCAACACCAGCTTCCAGACCAAGAAGAGCTATATCGGCGAACGCTTCGATCCCGAAACCGGGCTGATGTATCTCAATGCCAGATACTACGATCCGGCCTTCGGGCGGTTCATCTCGCCGGATGACTGGGACCCGACCAAGGAAGGCGTCGGCACAAACCGCTACAGCTACTCCGAAAATGATCCCGTCAATAAAAGCGATCCGAATGGGCATATAGGTGGTACGGTCGGGAACGTTGGAATGAAGACATTCTCCGAAACAATTGGGAATGCTTTGCGCGCACTGGAGAGTTTTTTTGGTGGAACGACAGGGCAATCTGTAGCTCGATCGGCCGCAGGAGCAAGGACGTTTGCTGCGGCGGGACCATCGGGCTCCCCAGCAATGGCTGTCGCAGCAACTACCACTGCAGCACTTCTCGCAACGACAACCTCGACCGCGACTAAGGCGCAGGAAGAAGCCAACAAGCGTCTTGTCTATCGAGGGCTTCGGCAAGACGAAGTGCCCTATCTCGCAACAGGTCTGATGGCGAAAGATCCCCTTGCCCAACTCGACCCGAGCTATCATATTGCTGACGACGGACAGGAGCGGAGCCAGTACATTTCGACGTCTAAATCGCTAGCCGTAGCGCAAGAATATGCGGCCAGCGGAAGAGCGCCATCGGATACGGTGGTTGCTATTGATCTGAACCGTGTTCCGAGCAGACACTTTGATTATTCCCAAGGCGGCACTGGGAATCCAAAAACTGACAGCCTTGCTATCGCAGATCAGGAAGTCTTAATCGAGAGATACGTGCCCGCAGCGGCTATTGTCGGAATTATGAGAGGCGCCAATGGCTGGAAAATGGGGGAGGGCAAACGATGAGGTTTGCTGAACAAATTCAACAGGAATTCAGTCGCGGTGGCTTCTTCTATAACATCCGGAAGATGGCTTTTACAAAGATTGAAGCCGTGAGAGCCATTGAGAAGATACGTCATCTTGATGCTGCTGCGTATAGTGATAGTGAGAAAATGGAAGTGGCACTGTTGATCTGGGACCTTCCAATCTTGATGTTGTGGTGGAGGGACGGATGTGTGGATATGGGAGCAGACAAAAGCGAATTTGAGGCGTATGCCCGGGAATTCCAGCGCGTTGTCGAAGAAAAACTTAAAATTCTTTTGCAGAAGCCGTCGAGCAAAGACGATATATCCCGTGAGCATTAACCGAAAGAAATGGAGCTGATGCGGCAGCAAGAGTTAGATGACGTTTCGCGCTTGGAACTAGTTACCAGCTGACCTGCCACCGAGAGTTTCTGTCCGACGCGTGGAAGTCGATCCCAACAACTTCACTTTGGTTTTCGGGAACGGAAGATGGACGCGTTCACCACTCGCCGCGCCGATAAAGGCCGATACCGGCAATGTAGTTGGCGGGATGTTCGGCCTGCGCTGAACTTTCACCCAGTGACGACTTAGAGCCTGGGGGTTTTGAATACGCCAACAGGCGCGGTGTGAGCAACGGAAACGCGAAGCTTCATCTTGCGTAGCGTTGGAGCCGGTTTCGGCCATGGTCCCGGCGAAGTCTGCCGGGGTTTGACACCAAGCGATGAGTGCGGCGGGAAAGGGTTTGGTCGTCCGCCTGACTTTGCCCCGTTGAAATATTCCAATTCGAAGCTGAGCCCTGACCGCGCCTGAACTAAGGCGCGGTCAGAGTGAGTTGATCATCTATTGTCCAGCTGCGATGAGGGCGTCGGCACAAACCGCTACAGCTACTCCGAAAATGATCCCGTCAATAAGTCCGATCCGAATGGGCATATCTCAATGGGATGGGGCCAACTCAGCAAAGCGATAAGCGATTTTATAGGCAGTTTAACTGGTGGCGGAAGAGCCACAGCGGGAGACGATAGTCCCCGGGGTAGTTATTTGGAAAATGGTGGTTCAAGCCCATCAGCATCCATCACTGCTTCCGGTGTTAAGAGGTCTGCCGAGGCCAACGAGAAGGGCGAACGAAACTCAAAGAAAGGGGCCCCAATCTTCGGCATGACGCGGGGGTGGCGGCGGCAATCCAAGAAGCGCGCAACGATGGCTATACAATTTTGAGTGAGGCCCAGGTGAAGGTAACTGGCAACTTTCTAGGAACCAGAAACTACGACTTCTTGGGGCGCGACTCTTTCGGAAACATTGTCGGTTTCGAGGTGAAAACATCAATGTCTGATACGGTGAAGCTTGATCGCAGCCAGGTTCTGAAAGATATCTCTGTAATGCAATTTGGTGGCGCCTCGAAATTCGGCCCATTTAACAGTGTTGCTTACAAAACCATGTGTGATGGCTGTGCTCCAGTCGATGCGCGAAGCGCCGTTCTTCGTTCACTCTTATCTGAGAGCAAGATACCGTTCGACGAGATTGTGAAGTGATGGGAGCAGCGCCTGAATGTTTCTAAAAGAAATCACATCTGCGCTAGACGAAAAAATGGCGCAGATAGGCTTCATCAAAGTGTCAAAATTCTTGTATTGCCATAGCAATGATGGCGAGGCAGAGAGTTTTGTCGAGTGGAATTTATTTGGGCGACCCGTCAACAATTTCGCATGTGACTTTGGACTGCGGAACATTGCCGCGTTTAGTTTTGCAGAAAAGTGCTTGAAACTCTACGGCGGGAGAAACAGTCGGATGGAAGGCCGATTTAATGAGCGGTGCCAATTGGGACAATACTACTCATGGGGAGAACGGTCATCGCTGCGGTTGAGTGACCATGGCGGGAATTTGAAGTTAGTGCTTGAGAAGGCTCAAGCCGACATTCACCGCTTCGACCGAGAGCTGGGAGGGTTTTTGATCTCGAAGGACAAGCTTTGCGATCTTCTGATAAGTGATTACAAATGGATGCCGTGGGACTGGTGTAATGGCGCGGCAAGGGCTGCGGAATATGCCTACCTCGCTTCAAGCATCGGCGGCACAAGTGCAGGCGTAATACGTGCTGCTCTTAGGCCGTACGAGAATGTAAACATAAGATCCGGCCTAGATCGCTCTGTTGAAGTTCGCGAGTATTTGGATAACGTATTCCGGGACTTGGGCGCGATATCAACGTGATTAAATGATATCGCGAAGTCTAGTCTTGAATATACTGGCACCCCGCAAGCGGAGCTGATGGAACACGATAGATATTCGGGGTGACTTTGCCCCGTTCGAATTCCAATTCAAAGCTGAGCCCTGAGCGCGCAGGTTTGATGCGCGACCAGGGTTGGTTGCCCGACCTATCTATTGTCCAGCTGCGACCTGACCAGTCTCAGCCCCCTTTCGGTGATCCGGTAGGGTTGGCCGCCTGAAGACTTGATCGCCTTCAGCCGTTTCAATCTCCTGAAGAGATCGAGGTCGACGCCGGGATAGAGCCAGCCGTCGCGGGTGAAGCAGCTGACGTTTTCGACCTTTCTGTAGTCGTCGCGGGTAATTTCGATGCGGCGCCTTGGGCCAAGAGATGCAGGACGCGCTGCTCCGTGCGGGAGATGTCCATGTTGTGAGATCCGATATCGCGCCTTAACGGCAACATGGTCTCGGGCGGTAGCCGCACGCTGAGCTGGAACGGCGCCAACCGGCTGGCGAGCGTCACCCAGGAGAGCTTCGCCTATGGCCCGGACGGAGCCCGGCTTCGGCACGACGCTCTATCCCGCCAATGTCGAGATCGACCGCTCGACGCCCGGCACCGACATCTATACCCCCTATCCGCATCCCGACGCAAGATCGTCGTCACCGCCGGCTCGAGCACGCGGGACAAGTTCTCCTGCATCGCGATCATCTCGCCTCGGCGCGGCAGGTGACCAACGAAAGCGGCTACCATATCGAACAGACCGGCTACACCGCCGGGGCAAGGAACTAGTGCTGCGGCACTATCCACAAGCTTTCCAGACCGAGGAAGCTGAGCGCGCGCCGGGTCAGTGCTCGATACGGACATTCCTACGGTCACCGACAATAAAGGGGTCGTGACGACTTTCCAGTCGGTGGCCGAAATCGCCAACGCCCCGCACAATAATCAAAGTGGGACCGGACGTTATCTGCCCACCTCGGTGGTGGATCCGAACGGCAATCGGGTGACTTACGCCTATACCTGCCCGGATCTCCCCGTATGCTACCCTGCGAGGATCAGCTACGACAGCCATGCCGAAATCGTCTTCCGCTATGAACGGCGGCCCGACTACGAACCGACGGCGAATGGCACCACCATCACCTGGACGACCTATCGGCTCAAAACCGTCTACTACAGCGCTGCTGCCGAGGCTGGTATCAGTGGTGGCTACGTCCTTTCCTATGACCAGGCGCCGTTTTCCAACGCATCCCGCCTGGTGCAGGTCGATCGTTATGGCCGCGATGCGGCGCTTGATTCCTCAGGCAATATCGCTGGCGGGACGCACAAGGTGCTGCGAGCGATGGTCTATGACAATATCAACTATAATTACACGCGGCTGACCAACCAATTCCCCGCGCCGACACCTGGAGATGGGGCAAAGCAACTTTCCTATTTCCTTTCGCGACAGATTGGCGATCTTAATTTCGATGGGAAAGATGAGTTTTACGGGTCCTTTCTGACCTATTCCTATAATTCCGCTCTAGGCGCATATAGGCCTGATCCTCTCCAATTTACGGCAATGAACTTCAGCCCACAAAACGGCGCCGTGTCCCAGACCACGGGGACAACGGTACCAAGGGCAAATCTCACTTACGACAATTTGCCTGTCCCGAATTACTTTGCCGCTCGTTATGTCGCCGGCAAGCCTAAGGACTTGGCGTTCACCTATAATGTTACAAATACCGGCAGCAACGATTCTGTCACCAAGACCCGCGTCAGTGGCATTATCACCACCGATTCCTCTCTGAATCTATCTGCCTCCCTTTGCCCGGAACCCTATTCTTCTGTCTGCAGCGTCATTCCCACGAATTACGACAGTTCCAATACGGTGAAGAACGCCTCGATCGATACGGATGGCGATGGCAAGACCAGCTTTTCAATATGGGCGATTACATCCGCGGAGTTGCGGACTTTCTCGGGGGTGGCCGCCAAGGCGTGGTCAGGGGCCAAGACCTTTTGGCCTACAAGTATGCCAACGGAACCTCTTGGACGACTGAGGCGATGGGCATCGGTTGCAATTCAGCTTCGGCCTATTGCGCCCTCGCGGACATGAACGGCGACGGTGTGACGGACGTTGTCAGAGCGACGACCTCCGGGACGAGTTATGTGGCGGTAGTGTGGCTCGGCACCGGCAGCAGCTTCATCCAGGTCACGGGCGAGTTGGCCCTCGCGGGGCCGCCGATCCTGCGCGACATGGACAATGATGGGAAGGTCGATGTGGTCGCCACCAAGGATCGCAAGGACACTGATCCTTTCAAGGACCTGAATGCCTATGGTCTCTGGTTCGGTCAGCAAGGCAACACCCTCGTCGTCTCGCCTTTCCTGCAGCGCGGCTCCGGCCTTTCAGGCGATTTCAATGGCGACGGTCTTCCGGATTTCGTCGCTTCGCAAACGGAAACGACGATCTCAAATGCCGGCTCGGGCAATCCCAATCTCCTGCGCGGGATTACGCTTGCGACGGGCGGAACGATCAACATCGATTACACCCCCTCGACGCGTTTTGCCAACAGCTTCATGCCAATGGTCATGCATGCGGTGACGGCGCTCACCGTGGATGACAGGCGCGGCTACGGCAATAGCGTGACGAATTATGCCTATTCCGGCGGTCTCTATGATCCTGCTGCCCGCAAATTCCTTGGCTATCGCACCGTTACAGAGACGAAGCCGCTCGCAGCCGGGGAGACGTCCAATCCGATCCTGGTGACGACGTATCGGCAGGACCTCGCCAGTTACGGACTGCCGGAAACAACGGTTTTGCGCAACGGAGCAAATACGGAATCCAAACGGGTTGCACAGGAATATACCATCAACACGGGTTCAAAGCCCTATGTGGCCAGAAACAAGGCGACGGCGACGACGCTGACCGAAGGAGGATTGACCACATTCCTACGGACGGAGCGGAGTTTCGATGCTTACGGAAACGTAATTGAGATCACGGACCGCGGCCGCACGGTGGATGCCGCAGGCACGGAGAATGTCAACACCACCGGCGACGAGAAGACGACGACCTTCACCTATGCGCCAAACACCTCCGCTTACATCGTCTCGCTACCGACTTCGAAGACGG
>NZ_JABDWV010000043.1:0-5562 GCF_019685435.1 Rhizobium sp. NLR10b
GGTAGCGGACTCCCATCAAGGCCAGGAGCGTGATCGCTCCAGCGATAGGCCGGATAGATTCACGCATCCAATGCCGAGTTGCCGCCAAATGTTCTTCTCGCCCGGGAGGCGTCCATAGATTATCATAAATGCCTCGAGCAGGTACGCCACCGAAGACCCGAAAGCCGTGCCAATGGGCATCAAAGAGCATCTCGTGTGTTTGCAGCAGGTAGGCCCTCACCAAAAAGGCCCGACTGTGCGATAGCTTGATATGGGCAACCTGAAGCTTCGTGCGCTCGCCGCCGATTACGGCATAGTCCTCACTCCAATCGAACTGGAATGCTTCGCCTGGGCGGAATGACAGCGGAACGAATATACCGCGGCCCGTCGTCTGCTGCTCACGTTGCCGATCAGCCCGCCAATCACGGGCGAACGCGGCAACCCGGCCATAGGAACCGGTGAAGCCGAGCGCCACCAGATCGGCATGAACCTGCTTCAGTGTTCGCCGCTGCTTGCGCGACTTCCCGGCCTCTGTCTTCAGCCAGGCCGCCAGTTTGTCGGCAAAAGGATCAAGCTTGCTTGGTCGGTCCGGTGTCGTGAACGTCGGCTCGATCGTACCAGCGTTCAAATACTTTGCGATCGTGTTCCGTGACAGCCCAGTGCGCCGGCTGATCTCGCGGATCGACTGCTTCTCGCGCAGTGCCATCCGACGGATGATGTTTAAAAGTCCCATGTGGATCACTCCGTTGCCCCCGTCGCTCTCCGCGTTGGGGGAAGGTTCACATGGCTCAATTCTCAATGGAAATTATGCGCCTAGCCGGCTCAGTTCTGCGTGGAAACCAACATCCCAATGTCCTGCTGCGGTTGCCAGCTTCATCTCGCCCGCCGCCGCGGGCGTTGTTTTGCGGTAATCGCAATAAACGTCGAATCCTTGCAGCGCGGCGGGATCGACCTCATGGGCGTCGGCGACATTGGTGCTGATCGACGTGATGACCGCCGCTTTGGATAGCGTGCTGGCATTTATCACCGGGGTGCCCGATGACGTGCACAACAGGACCACGTCGGCACCTTGTATCGCGTCTTGTGCATTCGTCGATTTTGCGACGGGAACCCCGCTCGATATCATGTGTGGAACCAAGGTCGTTTCAACATTCGGAGACGCGATCCTCACTTCCCTCCACGGACGAATGCTTTCTGCATAGCGAAGATGCGCAAGGGCCATTGGGCCTGAGCCGACGATTGTAAGAACGGATGCGTCTGGAACAGCGAGCAAGTCGGCAGCGATGATCGACGCCGCAGCCGTCCTTTCCGTTGTCAGCTTCTTGGAATCGCAAAGAAGAAGCGGGATCCCTGTCTCCGTCGACATGAGCAGAGTCCAGGCTGTAACAACCGCGTTGCCGTCGCCTGGGATGTAGGGGGAAAGCTTTGCGCCGAACACCTTTTCATCTGCAAGCACACCGAGATACGTGATGAAATCACCCCTGCTGTGCGGGAAGAGGCTTAATGTTTGAGGAGGCTGAACCGCTTTTCCGTCCGCTAGTGCGCGGAACATGCGCTCCAAAACTCCCCGCAGATCGGCTTTAGGAAGAAGTGCTGTGATCTGAGCTTCGTCGAGAACGATCGGTTGCGTCATTGTCTACCTCGCCGCTACGTGAAGGGCAGATTTGGCACGCACAGGATCGCTCGCACGCCTGTAGAGACGCGCGGTGGAATTCGCTGTTGAACAGTCTGCCCGCTAGGAGTAGAGAAACCATATGTGCAATATATTGCGCAGTCAAGATTGAGATACAGAAATGAGCAGTATATTGCACAATGATAGCCGGAGTGATGTCCTGGCGCACGTCTCCGGGAATCTGCGACGGTTTCGCCAAGCGGCTGGATTCAGCCAGACTGCACTTGCCAAAGCGTCGGGCGTCAGCCGGCGCATGATCATCGCCGTAGAGTCAGGTGACGCGAACATCAGCCTTTCCAGCTTGGATAAGCTTGCCGCTGCGATCGGGGTTGGCTTCGTTGACCTTGTCCGGGATCCTGAAAGACAGTCGTCAACCGACGTCGATGAGGTGACCTGGCGTGGAACAGGTTTGGAAAGCAAAGGGGTGCTCTTAGGGACAGCTCCCGCGCACCACGAGACTCAGATGTGGGTCTGGTCACTGGAGTATGGTGAGCGATACGACGCGGAACCCGATCCCGAGGGATGGCATGAGATGATTCTTGTGGTCGAAGGGACGCTAACCCTGGTCTTGAGCGGTTCGGAAAAGGAATATACCGCTGGAACATTTGCAATATACAGCTCTGCGCAGGACTACTCGTATGAGAATAGGCAGCCTCGGCTTGTGAGATTTGTGCGCAATGTGGTGTCGTAGCGCTCGCTGATCGACAGTAGGCCCAGTTCTTTGCTAGCATGGCACGAGCAAATAAGGAAAATCCACAAATATCGGATGCTGCAGATCCGAGCTACCGAAGCGTTCATGTTCCGTTCGGCCTTAGCGTACGATTTCGGACTGCTCTTATTCTGACCCCTTGGTGGGCTATGGATTGTTGGTTCGAACCGTGGCCTTCACCGCATAGCCCTGGCACATTGCGATGCTTAGGGGAGGACGGCAACCTCCCCATCTGCTAAGCGACACCTCCAAACGAACGGACTTACTGGAGCAGTGGTATGAAAAGCTTTCGCGACAGCGTGTTCTTCCCGGTGGCCATGATGTTCGCTGGCGTGTCGGTGTTTTTCCTGTTCCTCTATCTTACGGGCCACGATCCTAATGAAAGCCCCCTAACACTGATCGAATGGGTGATCGGCGGGATGTTGATCGGGCCTGGCTTCGGATATCTGATCAAATGGAAACGGATGACGGATAGTCAAAAGGTGAAGGCGGAATAGACGGTGCTCGGCGAGGATAAAGGGCGCTTGAGAAAGTCGCTCGCCAGAGCTCTGCTCGCTATTTCATTTGTCCTTTGTTGCGGAAGCCTCGTTATATTCGTGGTGGTCCTAGCGCCGTGGAGCTTGGTTCTGTTGGGCATCACTCTACTTGTCGTCACTTGCGCGGCCGTCAGCGCGACAAGAAAATGACGAAGCGCGCGGGCGTCAGAGAGGCAGGGCAATAGGAATGGCTGTGTTGACGATATCTGGTTGCTCCCGAGCGTGACGTGCCTGCTCTCGTTGAGCAATGGCCAAGGGCTAAATATTAGCTGTCTCCAGACGACGGGTCTGGACTCGCTCGGTGAGAAAATCCGAAAACCGGTAGCGGTCGCCTCCCTTGGGCTCCAGATGCAAACTCTCGCTGCAGGCCTTTTCTGCACACAGTTTAAGAAGGCCAAGCCTTGCATTGGAAGACAATCTGCCGCTTCGAAGATCGCCAAGAAGCTGCTCGCCATTCAGCTTCTTGTGTAGCTCGACGACGAGTATCATGTGCTCCTTGAGCAACTCCGGGGCTGGCCGTTGCTGCGCGGATCTGGTCACGTTGCGAATCGACCTGCTTACGGAGCACTTGCATTTCGCCCGAGTGCGCGCGATGGCCGCAGGCACGCGACATTGCGGGACGGCGATAAATGCCCAATGTCACCGCATCTATTCTTGCACCAACCGCAACACTGGCGGCGCCCCATAGGGGCGGACCGTCTTTAGGTCGATTTGGACCATCGGGCCACGCGGTGTGTGTATGGTGAGGGTGCTGATATCAACATCAATTCCGGATTTGTGTACGTTGCGGATGGCGTCATTCATTTGTTGAAGCGCTGCGCCTAGTCTTTCCTCAGCATGCTTCCGTCTTGTGAGGTTAAATGTCATGGTTGCCCCGATTGTTTGATGTTTGCTTCCGCCATGCGGTAAAACTTTGTTCGCCGCTTATATAGATAGCTTTCCGGCACTACAATCGAACGTCTTCTCATTGTTGCGGGTAAAACCAAAAGTTTAGGCAAGACAGGCTTGCAGCGGCCGTTTGTCAGATCATCCCAAGATAGTCTGGCCGATTGCCGCTGCAGAGTTGACATGCGCCCGGCAGGCAGCGGCTGCCAAACCAGGATCGTTCGCGTCGATTGCCGCGAAAATCTCGTTGACCTGCGAGGGACCGGAGGTCCTGCGGTTTGAAGTCGAGAGAGTCATAACACGAAGTCGCGAAATCCGACTATTCTCCCATGCGATATTATGGCCGGCCGTTTCGAATACGATCTTGTAGAACTCAGTGGTAGCGTCGAGAACGTTCAGCGGCGAATTCTGCCCGGACGTGCGTTCGAGTTCAGCCATCGCTTTACACATTTGATTTTGACGTCGCGTCCAGCAAGACGGGCGCAATCGGCGACGGCCGTTGACTCGAGCGCCGCCCGTATCTCGTAGATCTGGCGGGCGCCGTTCCAATGCAGTTTGGCAACTATCTGCCCGCGCTTTTCTAGATTTCAACCAGCCCTTCCGCCTCAAGATGACGGATGACTTCCCGGATTACCGAGCGAGGAACGCCTAGCTGTTCGCAACGGCTGCGCTCTACGACGCGGGCACCAAGCTCAAAGAGGCCGCTGATGATGGCTCGCGTCATGCGGTCGAGGGCTATCTCTCGAAGCGTGGCGGGTGGGTTCTCAATACGGAGAGCGGCAAGGTCTTTCGCGATAGATCCCGCACCAATTTCCCTGAAAAGTTTGCCACAAGCTTCGCGCGGCCCGGGCGGCAAGCCGTCCTGCTGAATCGCTATTCGGAAATCCGTGATCAAGAACTCTTGGGCGGGGCAGGCTCTCGTCGAGGATCTGAAGCCAGAAATTCTTGCCACGCGCGCCAGTTCTCGGCGCTTTGCTGACGAAGATGATCCTCGGTGCGATCGGTTCGAGAGAAATGTTCGATGCCTATGGTAAATCGGCGGTCGGCGGCTTGATGGCGAGATCGAGCATGCGTCGGCGCTCATCCATACGGCTCCGCTTCGGCAATCTCTATCAGCACGGCCTACATAAGGGATATCTCAGGCACCACAACGTCATTACCCTCGACAGACGAAACATCCGCCAATTGATTCCAATTAGCGACCGGAGGCTCTAGGCTTCTTGGGGACCGAAATACCGCTTTCCCGCTCAAGCTTTTTGCGAGCGAGTTTACGGACACGCCTGATACCCTCGGCCTTCTCGCGAGCACGTTTTTCGGAGGGCTTTTCAAATCGCTCCCGAAGTCGGGCCTCCCGGAAGACGCCCTCGCGCTGCAACTTCTTTTTCAAAAAACGGAGTGCTTGCTCAACGTTGTTGTCACGTACCAGCACTTGCATTCTAAACTCCTAGGATCTCTGACGCGCCTCATTAGATCCACGCGCATTGATGATCAAGTCTTGGAAGACGGTTTGCCTAAATTCTCTGTCGTCACTGATTCATGGGCTCGAGCGCGGATGGGGCTAGACGTAAGCTTTGTCAGCGGTTGCAGGGGTGGGAAGTTCAGATCCTTTGAAACCGATTCGCTTTCGGTATCCATGGTTCAGACTTCGATTTTCGATGGTGCCACTACCTTGACGACCCGTAAATTGTATAATCCATTACCCAGGTTTTTTGACGACTTACTGAAGAATGCCGATTCTCGCCTGCGCTGTGGCGACGATCCATTGCGTTGTTCGCAGTTCC
>NZ_JABDWV010000044.1:0-4659 GCF_019685435.1 Rhizobium sp. NLR10b
GGAGATGGCAGCGCTCATGGCGGGTTGGCTGAGGTTGATGCTGCGTGCCGCTGCTGTGAGCTTGCGCTCGGTCATTAGAGCGTCCAGCGCTACAAGAAGGTTGAGATCAAGGCCTTTAAAACGCATGGTTTAGTGTCACTTGGAATTGGCGTAGCACGTCCTCGTCAGCGCCGGATCGCAGGACTTGAGCTACAAGGGGATCCACAAGCCGCGCCCGGACGGCATATCCGGAATAGTCTAGCACCGGCAGTCGCACGCCCGGCATCCGCATTTCCGATACGGATATTCCGCCTTGACATGGCTGAGGTACCAGGGACTGGCGCAGCTCTTGATCTGCTGCCAGGCGAGACGCGTAACTGACCCCAGTTTTGCAGCCGGATTACGTGCACAATTGCCCCCCACATTGCCTCAAGAAAAGTTACAAGTAGGCTCTATTTTTCAAATAGTATGATCTGGAGTTGCCATCGGTTCGGAGGGGTGGATTGTATGGCGACAAGGTCGAGTTGGACGAAGCAACTAACCGTCGTATCCATCCGGCGAAGGCCGTGGGGCTTACGATTTTGGCTCGTCTGCCATGATGCGCTCGATCTTTTCCCGATCGCATTGCTCGTCGGAAAGGACTGCCGAACACCTCCATCCCAGGTGCGGATGTCGGCGAGGAATTCCTTTAGGTTCTCGATGCCCTACGTCAAGACGAACAAGAGCGATGCCGCTGATGCCGAAGCGATCTGTGAGGCAGTCACGCGACCGACGATGCGCTTCGTGCCGATCAAGGAAGAGATGCAACAAGAAGTTCTTGTACTTCATCGCGTCAGGGAAATGTTGATCCGTCAGCGGACCCAACTCATCAACTCGATCCGGGGCCATCTTGCCGAATTCGGCATCGTTGCCCCGAACCGCGCGCACAATATCGGCCTTATGACCAAACTGATCGAGGACGAACAATTCGATGAGCTACCGGCCGTAGCTCGCCATGCTTTGCGTCATCTGGTCGAACAACTGAGGGAGGTGAAGACGAAGCTATTCCGCATAGATCGGGATCTTATCCGGGTCATAAAAGGAAGCGATGCCTGCCGGCGACTGATGACAATTCCTGGCGTCGGTGTGGTTACCGCGACAGCCTTGGTGTCGTCCCTGAGAGAGCCGTCTGACTTCAAATCGGGCCGTCATTTTGCCGCCTGGCTCAGGCTTGTCCCAAAGCAGCACTCCACTGGAGGTAAGGAGAATCTTGGCGGGATCAGCAAACGCGGCGATCGCTATCTCCGAAGACTCTTGATCCATGGTAGCCGTTCAATCATGCGTTGGCGCGGCCGCTCCTGGACATGGCTCTCGAAGCTCAGGGACCGTCGCCCGGCTAACGTAGCAGCCGTCGCAGTTGCAAACAAAACGACGCGTATCATTTGGGCGCTGCTGATGTTTGGCGGGACCTATGGGCATCCTGGAGAAGGCGCGACAATGAGAACAGCATAAACGCGGAATTCGACCCGGACTGGGTCGATGTGGTTGCGAGGATAGAAGGCAAATGATGGCAAAGCCGGGCTAACCGGGAACCAGCAGAGCCCGTTGGGCGCATCGAACTTCGAGTTCGTGGTGCGTGATTGGGTGCGGCACGATTTAGAGGCCGAATAGATGACTGCAGCCGCAGGTTCGCCAGAGTAGCTTTTTCCCTTGCAAAGTCGGGGGCGTCCATAGATGGTCCCAACAATGGGCAAGCCTGATGTCCGCGCCGACACGGTCTGGCGCGATCAGCCTGTTGTATCCGGCATAACCAGCGACTTGCAGGATGCCGGAGAAGCCCTGCAATATCCGTTCGGCATGAATGCCTCCGCGACCGGGAGCGTAGGTAAAGGCGACGCCTGGCGGAGCACCGCCCCCCCAAGGACAATCATCCCGCGCAAGCGCCCAGAAGTAGCCGGTCTTGGTTTTGCGGGAGCCGGGATCGAGCACCGGGGCACGGGTCTCGTCCATGAACAGCTTGGTCGAGCGCTTCAAGTCGGCAATCAGTGCATCGAAGACGGGGCGTAATTCGAACGCTGCCCGGCCGACCCAATCGGCAAGAGTGGAGCGGTCGAGATCGATGCCCTGTCGGCTCATGATCTGGGCCTGCCGATAGAGCGGCAGGTGATCGGCATATTTGGACACCAGCACATGCGCGATGGTTGCCTCGGTAGGCAATCCGGCGTGGATCAGTTGAGCAGGTGTCGGAGCCTGTGCGACGCCGTCGGTGCAAGCACGGCAGGCATATTTAGGATGACGGGTTACAATGACGCGGAACTGCGCCGGGATGACATCCCAGCCGCTCGGACACATCTTCGCCGATGCAATGCAGACCTCCACTGCAGGGGCAGATCAAGCTCTGCGGCTCGATGATCTCCTCGATAAGCGGAAGATGGGCGGGAAGAGAGCCGCGATTGGCGACGCGTGGTATGGGATGCTGCTTGCCCGGAGGGCTATCGGCCTCGTCTTCGGCATGGACGGTCGCAATGGCCGTTTCCAAGTCCTCCAGTGCGAGATCGAATTGCCCGGGATCGGCCTTCTCGGATTTGCGCCCGAAGGCAGCCTGCTTGAAAGCGGCGACCAGCTTCTCAAGCCGCTCGATCCGCTCATCTTTGCGGACTTCACGCGCTTGGGCGATCAGCGTCGCCTTCAAGGCAGCAACATCGTCGGGAAGATCGGCGGCGTCCAACATGGTGGAAGTTTATCAAATACCGCCTCGGTCCACCCGAGTCATCGTGACGCACCTATTCGATTGCTGTCGGCGCTCTTGCCTCAACGGCACGAACCCGACGCCAGTCGAGCCCCGCAAACAGCGCCTCGAATTGGGCATGGCCCAAGGTCATCAAGCTGTCCCGAATATCCGGCCAGCAGAACTGCGCCTTCTCCAGCCGCTTGTACTCACAAGAGAATGCAGCCACTGCCAACGCAGATACGCAGTTATTGCGGGTAACGCATCCGTTTCATCCTCTATACCCACGGCAGTTGCCGTGTGTCGGCAAGCGCGAAAATCGGCATGGTGAACGGCTTTTGCTGCAGACCGAGAACGCCACCGTTTGGTCGGTTCCTCCGCAATGGACTGATCTTGTGAGCTGGATCCTGAAGTCGTCATGAGCAACGGACGATCGCTCTTGTTTCGCCGACTTGATGGAGTTGGCCGCTCTGGTGGAGCGCCTTTCCAGCAAATCGGGCACGCGCTGACGTGCAGAAGTGTAAGGGTAAATATGCCGCATTTGTAAAGCGGATTATGCCGCAAGAGGTCATTTCATGAAGGATCACGCCCGTGAGTGCAGGGATTTCTATCGGACAAACCCAAAGTATCGCCTTGACGGTGCGCGATCCAAAGTTTCGGGGCAGCGAGTTCTTCGATCCGCACGACGCCGTGCAGGTCAAATACGAGATGCTGCGTCGCGTCTCCGTCGACAATTGTCGGTGAGGGAGGCCTCCGACGAATATGGCGTTTCCAGGCCGACCTACTACCAGGCCAAGGCGAACTTCGACATGGCCGGGATTGCTGGACTGGTGCCGGCAAAGCCGGGCCCTCGCGGTCCCCACAAGGTCGATGGCGACGTCCTGGCATTCCTGCAGGCGCAGCTCGCCCCAGGCGAACCCGTACGCGCCCGGGAACTTGCCAAGCTGCTCCGCCAGGAACTCGATATCGAGCTTCATCCCCGATCGATCGAGCGGGTTCTAAAAAAAAGCAGCAGGTAAACATTGCCGCGACGGCGGCATGCCCGATCCAGCCGTCAACCATCGCGTCCCCAGTACGAGGTATTGCGCAAGGCTGCACTCAGCGCCGCTTCATGCTGGTCGATCCTAGCAACCGCCTCGTCGCCGACACGCTTGAAGGTGAATGGAACGAGAAGCTTCGCACACTGGCCAATGCCCGCGAAGAGCGAACGTGGCCGAGAGCACGATCAATTCATCCTCGATAAAGCTGTCCACGAGCGATTAGTCGCGATGACGGCCGACTTCAACGAACTCTGGAAAGATCCGGATACCCCAAGCCGCGAACGCAAGCGATTGCTGGCCCACACCGGTGGCGGCCAGCAAGCCGAACAGGGTCTCGTACATCAGCGGTCTTATCGAGTCCGATGGCTTCAGGCGGGCAGCCGCCTGCATTAGCGCGGCGATCTCGTCGGCGGCGTATATGTGTGGAAGCCGCCGCTCGAAGATTCCGCCGCCCAAAGCGTCCGCGGGCGGCGGAATCTCATGACGCCGATCCTCCGCCGACAGCGCCAGTGCAAAGCGGCGAACCGTCAATAGCCGGTTGCGGCGCTGCTGCGGCGACGGTGCAAGTCTCGCCCATTCGAGCACGCGCGCCGCTCGAACATGTCGGTCGTCGTGTCGCTCGGCAAAGGCAACGAAGCTCTTCAAAAGCGTGTGCTGGACGCGGAACTTGAAGCCCAGCCTATGCTGCAGTTCTACATAGCGTGCGAGGTCTTGGCTCAGCATGACGCACTCCCTGGCCAGGGCTGGACGATCTGGGCCAACATGTCGATGTCCACCTTTGCGTAATGGCGGTGGTATCGACTGACCGATGGCGAAGCACGGTCCCGATCATATCCAGCGTGGCGCCGGCCCGAAGCATGCTGGTCGCCGCGGAGTGTCGCAGGAGATTGGCGCCTCGGGAGGGAGCGTTGTCGATACCCGCCCTTACAAGCG
>NZ_JABDWV010000045.1:0-4402 GCF_019685435.1 Rhizobium sp. NLR10b
AACAACCCGACCCTATCGGAAAACACTGATGGCCGCCCGCAAAGCCGATCACCCGCTACAGCGCAACGAGAAGCGCGCGGGCGCTCGGCTTTGCTACCTCTCGCCACCTACACCACCTGCTGGGACAGGATCGACAAGGAGGCGAAGAAGAAGTTCAAAAGTTATCCGATCGGCTATTTCCACGTCGATATTGCCGAGGTCCAGACGGCCGAGGGCAAGCTCTATCTCTTTGTGGCGATTGACCGCACTTCCAAGTTCGCCTTCGCTGAGCTCTATGCCAAAGCTGGCAAGATGAATGCCGCCCAGTTCCTGCGCAACCTGATCGCGGCGGTGCCCTACACCATCCATACTATCCTGACCGATAACGGCATCCAGTTCACCAACCGAGCCTGTGACCAAAATGCTTTCCAGCACATCTTCGACCGAGTCTGTGAGGAATACGAGATCGAGCATCGCCTGACAACGACGCCGGTTGGCGCCATCTACCGGCTCGAGCATGCGCTTGGCGGATTTGAACAGGAACGCGCGAGCCATCGCCATCGTCTTGTTGACGCCGAACGACGGCTTGCCTCCTACACGCCGCGTCTGGGGGAAAGTTTCTCATCCGAAGCCGAGCTCGAGTTCAAGCTGAGCAAACCGGAGGAGATCGAAAGAGATCTGGCGGCAACCGCCGATGAACCCGAGGAGGATCGCCAACAGGCCGCGTGAACGGCGGCATATCTGCTGCGGTCCCTTGAAACATGGATGGTGGATGCACGTCTATTGGTCATCACCCGTTTTGAGAGCTTGCTGCGATGGCTATTGCCGCGCGCTCATAGCTGCCCGGGTCAGAAAGGGCGCTCCTCGAAAGGGTCGAGCGCCCTTTCGTTTTCCAGTGCGCGAGCACTTTTTGCCACCGACCTAAATTCTTTATCAGCCTGTCAGGCCGCGGAGCGGTGCTTCTTGGCACGAGATCTTGCCGGGTTTTCTTTTGTGACAGGCCCGGCATCATCATCGAACAAGGAAGACAGGACGACCGGATGCCGGTCCGGAGCCGCCCATGGCCCCGACATAACTGCGTAACGTGGATAGAAGCAGATCACTCCGCTGCTCCAGGCGCGATATATTTTCCTGTTTCACACCAAGCGTTTCGGCCATGCGCACCTGGGTGAGGTCGCGCGCCTTGCGCAGATCCTGCAGCGTCCGGTATTCCTCAAAGCGCTCGTTGCCCAGCTTTTCGAGCCGTTCACGGCGTTCTACGGGAAGGCCCTGAAGAACGTCATCCAATGACCTAGCCATTCTTTTTCTCCTTCATTGCGTGGAGGTGTTGTGTCAATCGCTGATCAGCTTTTGCGATCAGCACTTTGTAGAACCGCGTCTGACTGCCGCCCGATTTGTCGCCTGCGACCGGGAGGATTGCACGGCGCTCGGGATCGAACGCATGAGCCAGTCGCCAGACGCCGTCTGCAGCCTTGAACCGCAATTCCTTCATATTCGCGTGGGCCGATCCCTTGAGCGTATCGGCGTAGGGACGACCAAGTTGTGGACCGTAAGCTTTCAGGAGCGGCAGTGCTGCGAAGATTTCGTCCTGTACCTCTTCCGGCAGTGCTGAAAACTCTGGGTCGAACTCGTCGTGGAGCAGAACTGCCCATTCCTTCGCCATAATATGATCCTAGAGTTATATGCTGCCAAGGTTATATTGTTGATTCTGTTTCGGCATCCAAGTTCAACATCGTACAGCGACTGGTGTGACTGGCCAATCGAGCTCGGGCAGATTTAAGACGATGGTAGAGCGGAACGGGAAAGAGGGGGATAGGAAACTGGTTCGCAAGGCGGTCCAACGGCTGACGGTTCCCTTAATCGCGCCGGTCGCCGAGACCGGGCCAGCTTGTCTCGCAAGGCAGATGTGCCTCGCTCCTCCGCAAGCCAGGTCTGCTCCGGCGCAATTGCAGCCGCCGGCCCGACCTGCGGTTCGGGAGATGTCTTCGAAAAGAAGATGAGGAGGCAAGGGCAGTCCGTCCCGCCCGAAACCGAAAGGTCATTCTCATGCAGTTGATTGCAGCCGATCCGCGCAGCCTGAAGGACAATCCCGACCGGTCCCGCCAGGTGAAATCCTCGCCCCAGTCCCACGCGCTGCTGTGCGCACCGATCCGAGCCATCGGCCTTGTGCAGCCACCCATCGTCAAACTCGATCCGGGAGGCGGCAATAGCTACATCATCGTGTTCGGTCACCTCCGCGCCGCCCAGGCGATCGCCGCGGATCTCATGGAAATCCCGCTGCTGCTGGCCGATCCCTCCGACGATCTCGGCGCCATGCAATCCTTCGCGGAAAACATCGCCCTCGAACCGCTCAGCCCTGTCGACCAATGGCGCGCCATCGAACGGCTGGTTGCTCTCGGATGGACAGAGGAATCGTCCGCCCTGGCGCTGGCACCCCCAAGCCGCCAACTATGCCGATTGCCAACCAACGGCGACCCGCCAAACTGGCTGGGAACGCTCGGTTTGCCGCAAATATTAGAAGAGACACTCGGCATAGTTCGCTGGTCGGCATAAACCTGCAAGCTCAACGCCGTCGATCCGCTTGCGTATTTAACAAGCACGCTCACTGCCATCGTCAACGGCCACTAGCAGAGGCAGATTGAGGCCTGCTACCGTGGAATTATGCAGTGGCAGGTCAATCGACAGCGCCGCCTTTATCGGCTTCCCAAGCGTTCGCCATGGTAAGCACTTCATCCAATGGCTCATCAAGGTGCATGTGGTGCAAAGAAGCCGATCAGGCCGTGAGCCATCTCCAATCACTAGCCAATCTACTTTCTCCTCCAGAACGTCGGAGCCAGGCCCGAATATCGCTAACAACGAAATGCCATCGGCAAGACACCTTTCCACAAAGGCCTCCAGGAGAGCTTCGTCCGATACTGGCGAATGTAAAACGAGTTTCTGGGCGAGAAACATGGGCTAACGTTAGACCGAGACAGCGATAACTGCAATTTTTGCTCATAGTTGCCTTGTCGTTAAATTCAAATCTACCGACAACATGAGATCAGGACATCGCTCTGATGTCCGTTGTCAATGCTTTAGGCGCGAGGAACAGACCGCCCAAACGAACGGCTGTTCACGATGATCATCGCGTATGGGTGGAGGCGGAACTCAAGGACGTCGGTGATCAAGCTCTGATGCGCGGATTGGCTACGCATTCCCGATAGTGCGTCCGGGGCTGCTCCGATCTTACTGCGGGCGTCGCTCAAATGCCGGCCACAAAGCGTCTGACGGGTGTTCCCCTGCCGTTGTTCCGCCCCCGCCCATGCGCGAGGTGCAAGTTCGATGTGGCGATCTATGATCTGATCGCCTGCGCTTCCCTTGCAACAGCCCACATGAAGCCGGTCAGCTCACGGGCAATGGCGGTACAAACCACCGTCGTTCGCTTTCCGCGTCCGGTCAACATTCGATAACGAGCCGTCAACCGGCTCTGAGCCTTCCATGCTATCTCCCGCACTTTCGGCGGCGCTTGCTCCAGACGGTATAGCTTCCTCGCGCCGACCTTCGGCGGATGGCGATAAGTCCAGGCGCTCTCGACCAACATGTGCCGAACCCGGCCGTTGCCAGCCTTGGTAATCGCACCTCGTCGAACCGTTTCACCCGTTGATCGCTCGCCAGGTACCAGGCCGAGATAGCCCATCAGTTGGCGCGGGCTTTCAAATCGGCTCACGTCGCCGACCTCCGTGGCAAAGGTGACGGCCACGATCAGATCGACCCCTCTTAGCGTCTGTAGAGCTCGGACGACCGGCGCAAGAGACCAGTTCGGTACGAATTCCTCGATGACCTTCTCCAGTCGTTCGACGCGCTCCTTCGAGACGCGCACCGCCTCGACCATTTCCTGCAAAGCGATCTGATGCGCGGGGTGATCGAACTGTTGCTCCTGCAGCCAGCACAGATATCGCATCGTCCAGCCCTTCTTGCGTGGATAGATGCGACCATGCTTGAGCATGAAGGCGCTGATCTGTTGTCGGTGAACCCGCAACGTCTCGACTGCCGCAGCCCGGGCGCGAACGAGGTCTCGCATCGCCTCATGCCCCTCATCGGGAACCCACACCGCTGTGAGCTCGCCGGCCCTCAATAGCCGAGCGAGCGCGAGTGCATCTCGACGGTTTGTCTTCACCCTGTCGCCTGGTTTCCTTGGAATCAATGACGGAGCGACAACCATGCATTCATGGCCAAGGGATTGGATCAGCCGATGCAGGCCGTAACCGGTTGGGCCAGCTTCGTAGCAGACATGTACACGATCAAACTTCGCGGCTATTCTCCTGCACCTCCCGTAACTGCCCGATCAGCACAGAAGCGCGGACCGGGCAAGCGACGGGATGAGATCATGATCCCCGTCTTCGATCAACGCGATCAGCATTCCGACGCCAGCAATCCCCATTGT
>NZ_JABDWV010000046.1:0-4350 GCF_019685435.1 Rhizobium sp. NLR10b
TCCGGGTCGAAGAACACAGCCTTGTCGAGATTGAAGGCGAGGCGTGTGTGCTGGCCGGGTGCGATGCCGGCATCGGCGCGCAGTCGGGCGACCACTTCCTTGCCGCCGAGCTTGGTGACGGCGAAGGTGTCGGAGCCGGCGGGTTCGACGACCTCGATCAGGCAGTCGCCTTCGGTGAGCGAGCGGGCATTGCGGTCGGCGCCGTCGGGGTCGGTCAGCGCCTCCGGGCGGATGCCGAAGATCACCTGCCGGCCGGCATAGGAGGAAAGACCGTTTGCGATTGTCGTGACCGGCAGCCTGAGCGGAGCGGCGTTCGGCCGCTCGAGCGAGACGGCGAGCCCACCGGCGCCGTTTTCGACCGAGGCCTTGACCAGGTTCATCGCTGGTGAACCCATGAAGTCGGCGACGAACATGTTGGCGGGATTGTTGTAGATCTCGGCCGGCGTGCCGAACTGCTGGACGATGCCGTCCTTCATCACGGCGATGCGGGTGGCGAGCGTCATTGCCTCGATCTGGTCGTGGGTGACGTAGACGATGGTCTTGCCGGTCGCCTGATGCAGTCGCTTGATCTCGATGCGCATGTCGACGCGCAGCTTGGCGTCGAGGTTGGAGAGCGGTTCGTCGAACAGGAAGAGCTTGGGATCGCGCACCAGTGCCCGGCCCATGGCGACGCGCTGGCGCTGGCCGCCCGACAGCTGGCTCGGCTTGCGGTCGAGCAGATGGCCGATCTGCAGCACCTTGGCGACCTTGTCGATCGCCTGCTTGCGCTCTTCCGGCGGCACGCCGCGCATCTCCATGCCGAAGGCGATGTTGCCCGCCACCGTCATGTTCGGATAAAGCGCATAGGACTGGAACACCATGGCGATGTCGCGCTTGGAAGGATGCAGGCCGTTGACGGCGCGCCCGTCGATCCGGATCTCGCCCGCGGTGATCGTCTCCAGCCCGGCGATGGTGTTGAGCAGGGTCGACTTGCCGCAGCCGGACGGGCCGACCAGCACCAGGAAGCCGCCCTTTTCGAGTTCGAGATCGATGCCCTTGAGGATGTCGACGGCGCCGAAGCGCTTTCTGAGGCCGGAGATTTCCAGGAAAGCCATGGGTTACCCTTTGACTGCGCCCGCCATCAGGCCACGCACGAAGTAGCGGCCGGCGAGGATATAGACGATGAGCGTCGGCACGGCGGCGATCATCGCCGCCGCCATGTTGACATTGTATTCGACCACCCCGGTCGAGGTGTTGACGACATTGTTGAGCGCCACCGTCATCGGCATGGAGTCACCGGTGCCGGCATAGGCCGAGGCAAACAGGAAGTCGTTCCAGATATTGGTGAACTGGTAGATGACGGTGACGACGATGATCGGCAGCGAGTTCGGCAGCATGATGCGGCGGAAGATCTGGAAGAAACTGGCGCCATCGACCTGGGCGGCCCGGATCAGCTCGGTCGGGAAGGCCTCGTAGAAATTGCGAAAGAACAGCGTCGTGAAGCCGAGGCCGTAGACGACATGGACGAAGACCAGATTGACCGTCGAATTGCCGAAGCCGAAGTTAAAGCCGGTGGCGTTCTGCAGCGTCACCCCGAAGCGACCGAGCGAGCCGAGGATGGTCGCCATCGGCAAGAGCACCGACTGGAACGGAATGAAGCAGGCAAACAGCATCAGCCCGAACACCAGCGTATGGCCGGGGAAGCGCCACTTGGTCAGGACATAACCGTTCAGCGCGCCCATGAAGGTGGAGATCGCCACTGCCGGCACCACCATCTTGATCGAATTCCAGAAGTAGCCCTTGATGCCGGCGCAGGTCAGCCCGACGCAGGCCTCGCCCCAGGCCTTCACCCAGGGATCGAAGGTCGGCGCCTGCGGCAGCGCCAGCATGTTGCCGTTCTGGATCTCGTCCATCGTCTTGAACGAGGTCGTCAGCATGACGAAGAGCGGCATCAGGTAGAGGATGGCGAAGATCACCAGCAGGCCGTAGATGACGAGGCGGCCGATCCAGCGGGCGCTGTTGCCGCGCTCCGCTCCTGCGCCCGCCGCAGCCGATGACGACGTGCCGATCGAAGAGGTGAGGCTGCTCATCGGGCCTTCTCCTTCAGTTCGGAATAGAGATAGGGAACGATGATCGCCGAGATTGTCATCAGCATGATGATGGCGCTGGCCGAGCCGACGGCCATCTCGTTGCGCTTGAAGGTATATTCATACATGAAGTTCGACGGCAGCCAGGCCGAGCCGCCCGGCCCGCCCGAGGTCAGCGCCACCACCAGGTCGTAGGACTTGATCGCCATATGGGCGAGCACGATGAAGGCCGACAGGAAGATCGGCCGCAACAGCGGAATGACGATGCGCCGATAAAGCTGGAAGGGCGACGCCCCGTCGATCTGCGCCGCCTTCATGATCTCGCCGTCGATGCCGCGAAGACCCGCGAGGAACATCGCCATGACGAAGCCCGACGCCTGCCAGACACCGGCGATGACGACGGTGTAGATGACGAAGTCCTTGTTCTTGATCCAGTCGAAGTGGAAGCTCGTCCAGCCGAAGTGGTGCAGCGTCTGCTCCAGCCCGAGACCGGGATCGAGGAACCACTTCCAGGCCACCCCGGTGACGATGAAGGAGAGCGCCATCGGATAGAGGAAGATCGGCCTGAGCAGCCCCTCGCCGCGGATCTTCTGGTCGAGCAGGATCGCGAGCAGCAGGCCAAGCGCCAGACAGATGCCGACATAGAGGAAGCCGAAGATCGCCATGTTGGTGATCGAGGTGTACCAGGAGGATGGCGGATCGCTCTCGAAGGTCCAGCGCCACAGCCGCTGATAGGCGCGCGCTCCCGTCAGCTGATAGGAGGGGAAGGTCTTGGAATTGGTGAAGGAGAGATAGGCCGTCCAGACGATGAAGCCGTAGACGAAGATCAGCGTGATGACGAAGCTCGGCGCCAGCACGATCTTCGGCAGCGCATCCTGCAGCCGGCCCCTGAGCGAGACCCGCGTCGCCTGCCCCGGCGTCAGAACCGGATCGGTGGTGGCAACTGTGCTCATGGAATGTCATCTCCTCCCTGTATGTCGTCATGGGGGGCTGGCCCGCATGCCCCTCCCCGCATGATCGCCCCGCATATCCGTCAGGGGCTGCAGCTTCCCCGCGACGACGCGGGGAAGCGTGTTCATCGGCGGCGGCCTCAGCGGGCGTCGTCGATCGCCTGGACGAGCTGGGTCACGGCTTCGTCCGAGCTCTTGATCTGGCCGTGGACGAACTTCGAGACGACGTCCTTATAGGCATTGGCGATTGCCGGAGGCGCGCCATAGCCCTGGGCGAGCGAACCGAACAGCGTGCCGCCCTCGTTGGCGGCCTTCAGATCGGCGATGCCCTTCTTGCCGCAGGCGTCGAAGTCGGTGTCGGGAACGTCGGTGCGGGCCGGAACCGAACCCTTGACGACATTGAAGGCCGACTGGAAGCTCTTCGACAGCGTCGCCGTCGCCAATGCCACCTGCGCCGCCTTGCGGTCGTCGGGAACGTTGAACATGCCGAACATGTCGGAGTTGTAGATCACGCTGCCTTCGGTGCCGGGGAAGCGGTAGCAGAGGAAGTCTTTATCCGGCGTCTTCTTGGCGGCGACGAATTCGCCCTTGGCCCAGTCGCCCATCACCTGCACCAGCGCATCACCCTTGATGACCATCGCGGTCGCCAGGTTCCAGTCGCGGCCGGAGAAGTTCGGATCGACATATTTGACGATCTTGGCGAGGTTGTCGAAGGACTTCTTCATCGTGTCCGACTTCAGCGACGCCTCGTCGAGGTCGTTGAAGGCCTTCTTGTAGAACTCCGGCCCACCGGTCGACAGCACGATGGAATCGAACATCGTCGCCTCCTGCCAGTTCTGGCCGCCGAGCGCCAACGGGATGACACCGGCAGCCTTGGCCTTGTCGAGCAGCGCGATCAGGTCGTCGAAGCTCTTCGGCTGGGTGCCGCCGATCTTGTCCATGACAGCCTTGTTGATCCACAGCCAGTTGACCGAATGGACGTTGACCGGGGCTGCGACCCACTTGCCGTCATAGACGGAGAACTTCTGCAATGCCGCCGGCACCGACTTGTCCCAGCCTTCCTTCTTGGCCGTCTCCGTCAGGTCACCCATCACGCCGGCCTGGGCATAATCGAGCACGGTGTACCCCAGCATCTGTGAGGCCGTCGGATAGGTGCCCGCCGCCACCATCGCCTTCAGCGCCGTCATCGCCGCATCACCACCGCCGCCGGCAACCGGGACGTCCTTCCAGGCAAAACCTTCCTTCGATAGATCCTGCTTCAGGACGTTCAAAGCCGCTGCCTCGCCCCCCGACGTCCACCAGTGCAGCATCTGCACTTCCTTCACGTCGGCAGC
>NZ_JABDWV010000047.1:0-4017 GCF_019685435.1 Rhizobium sp. NLR10b
CTCCTCGATTTGGCAAAGCTCCCTGCGCCAACGGAAGAGCTGGCTGACATGTACCGGCCGATCGCGCAATCTCGGAAAGCACCGCACCTGGCTCGAGACAGGCTGCAACGAGCCGCTCTTTATCTTCTTGAGACCAGCGCCGCCGGCGCTCGACAGACGTGATCACTTCAATCTGATGCTTCGTCATAGGACTACTCCTAGTGTTTGCACTAGGACTTCCGATGTTCGTCTCAACCTCGCAAGACGGCCCTCACCGGACGCTTACGTTTCGACCGCGAAATCATCAAATATGAGTCAGACCCAATTTTGGATGCTGATTGACACTTGACCCGTTCGCCCGTCGAGCTTTCCGACGGCACGAGACCGAGATAGGCCATCAACTGACGGGGATTATCGAAGCGCCTGACATCGCCGATTTCGACGACAAAAGTGACCGCTGTCATGAATGCAGCGCCGCGCTGGCTTGATAGGCGGCCACAACCCGGGCCATCGACCGGGATGCCGCGGTCTCCATCACCAATTTGGTCAGCCTGTCCAGACGCACGCCGGCATCCTCGATGGCCTGGCGATATTCCGCCAACAGGATGTGGTGGGCGGGATGATCGAAGACCTGGCTCGCCAGCCATCTTGTATGGGCGCGTGTCCATGGTTTGCGGCCGCTATAGACCCGGCCGTGACGCAACAAGAAGGACTGAAGTTGCTGACGCGACTGTTTCAGCGCATCGCTGGCCGCCTCGCGGGCTCGCACCATGTCGCGGATCGCCCCATGACCTGCATCCGGAACCCAGACCGCGGTCAACTCGCCTGCGCGGTGCAGGCGCGCCAAACTTACGGCATCCCGGCGGTTCGTTTTCACCCGGTCGCCCGCACGCTTGGGAACCAGGGAGGGCGCCACGACCGCGCATTCATGCCCCAGTTCGACAATCTGCCGGTAAAGACAGTAACCCGTGGACCAGCCTCATAGCAGAAGTGAAGCTTGGAGCCGCGCTTGGAAAGCTTGTTGACCATTGAGGCCACGCAGGTCGGCTCCGAGGAGATGTCGCCCAAAAACCGCACTTCGCAAGTTACGGGATCCGTCGGCAATGGCCACCGAAATCTTTAACTTCGACGTATCCAAGCCAATGAAAATTACGCTATCGTCTGTCATGGTTCGCCCTCGCTAAGCATGGGGCAAGGCTCCGGCCTATCCAGAGCAACCCCCGAATCAGCTTACCGCGGGGGCGAGCCACTTTCTCCCCACGAACATACGGTCTATGGCAACTCATTTCGCTCATCATACGCGGCATTAAATGGGGATGATGGCATCCCTATTCTCGCGAGAGTAATACGTCCATGGTGGCGACTCATCAACAGAGTTCTTTCTGACAGTCAACGATTGGAGCTTCATTTGGGAATAAAGATATGGGACCAGCCATTTTTCAGTGGAAATGCCCCACGAGCTTTCGGTCCCTCGAGTACGGAGCGATACGCAGGAGTATGCACGGAACAGTATCAGAGATCTAATATCGGTCGACCTGAATCTGCTGCTCGCGCTAGAAGCCTTATTGGATTACCGCAACGTCACTCTTGTGGGCGGGCATGAAAGAAAAAGCCGGCGTTGGACACTTTCACGGCATCTGCCGGAGCGGTTTGCGGCAGGGAGTGAGACAGCCTCGGAGGCCACACGCAAGACATCCTCTACAGTCAACCATCGAAGACCGCACGTGCTGGGGCGGGATCGGTTCACCGAATCCGTCCAGCACAACGACGACGGTTCGCGTCGATGACGAAAGGAAAATATCGCATGACGGGAGCCAGTCACATTGCTACCGTATTTTCTTTGGAGCGAGTGCCCCCCTTGTCCGAGGCTAGGCCGAGCTCAATGTGGGGCTGGGTTGCTGCAGTTCAGCCGGTGCCATGATCCCGCATCGATTTCTCAAACCCACTATATGCCTTTATTTCGTCCTGGCGATAGCACTGTCACTGGGTTCCTGGTCCATTATTGGGTCCGAATGCTACCGGGAAGAAACCCGAAGCACACTTAGTCAGACCTTTGAAGCTTTGGTCATATTAAATGAGGCTCAGCTAAGCATCGTCCGAATCTCAAGCGGGGTCCGCCTCGCCAATAATGCCAGGGAGCCCCCGCCAGCATACTACCGCGAAATCAGAGCTGTCATCGCCGATATCGATCGGATCCAGACGCTTGGTTACCAAAGATCGGGCGAAATCGATCTTTTGCTCCGAACCCGCGAAATTATAAACTCCCAAATTCTGCCAATCACGTTGAGCGGCAAAGGCTACGACCGAGCTCCTTTGTACCTTGATGAGGTTGAGCAAAACTTGTCACACATTTCTAGTTTAGCAACCGTTCACCACAGAGACATCAAAGATAGAAGCAAAGTAGCGCGAGCTACTAACCGTAGCTGGGCCGTATTTGCAATAGTTCTTATATTGCTCGCTACGAGCGGCAAGTTAATCGAGCACCACGCCGCTTTGACAAAGCGTCACAATGAATACGTTCGATCATTTGCACTCCTGCACGCACATATGACCCGGTCGCGCGTCACTGCACTCCGGCTATTTCTCGGGCATCCTAATCGTCCGCATCCGCCTGCCCACGATATGCTTGTCGCTGCATTAAACGCGGTAAAGGAACTCGAGGATACTAATAACCGCCTCGTGCGCATGGTCAATGCACAGCCAGCTGCCCCCACAGAAGCACTCGGTGAACTTCTTCAAACAATTCATAGCCGAATGGATGTTAATATCCAATTGGAGATCGGAAGTGAAGCGCAAAATCTGGAAGTTCCCGGCATTCAAGTTCATTTGATTGTAGAGGAACTAGTTAATAACGCGGTGATCGCCGTTGAGGGAAAACGAGACAAGCAGATTACAATTCATGCGCGCTTACTTGATCGACGCTTCGGATTCGCGCACAATCTTCTCATTGAAGTCGCGGATTCCGGAAGTGGTATGACTTCAGATATTCTTGCCAAAGCCTCAACGCCCTTTTTTTCGACTAGAGCAGGATCTCACGCTGGCCTTGGATTGACCAGTTGCATTGAAATGGTGAATTCAATGCGAGGCACCGTCAAAATTGTTTCGACGCCCGGCGTTGGCACAGTCGTTCGTGTTCTGTTGCCCGTTGATAAAGGGGCAAGGACCTAGTCTTACTGAGTCACAAATCCCTGGGATTCTCGCTGGGCAATGATGTGCTAGCGTAAGCGATTCGTGGTCAACAGGAGAAAGCTGAGATGAATGGCCCGAATGGGGGAGTGAAGCAGCCTTTGCGGATCATGTCCATAGGTGGTCGATGTGATCGGCCACGCTGATCGGGCGGCGCCGCTCAACGATTACTGCCTCGGACTAATGCTGGGGATCGCAAAAGTGTCGAGCCTCTGACAGCGGTGCATTGGCCGATCCTCCGACAGGCTCGAAGGACCCGCATTCGACAATCCTCTCCCTTGAAGAAGAGGCCGTTATCGTCGCCTTTCGCCAGGCATCCGTTGCTGCCGCTCATGATTGCCTCTACGCTCTTCAGCCAATCATCTCACATCTGACGCGTTCGTCGTTGCACAGGTGCTTGCAACGCCACGGCATTTCACGTCTGCCGGAGGTTGGAGAAGACAAGGAGATCGTGTCCACGGGGGTGGTGTAGCTGACGGCTGATGGCCGTGCTTTCCGACCTGGGTCGGAGGGGATATCAGCGTGCCACGGCGGGCAGACTGATTTGGGGATCATCGCTCATTTGGGCCATGGTCTCAAGGGTCATGTACCTGGCGCGTTGAACGGCCCATTCATCATTCTGTTCGAGCAGCAGCGCGCCGACGAGACGGACGATCGCTTCGTCGTTGGGAAAGATGCCGACCACCTCGGTACGTCGCTTGATTTCGCCATTGAGACGCTCAATTGTAAGCGGTGTTTTCAGGCCACGGCTTTGAGTTCGTGCTTTGCGGCATAGGCCCACGGCAGCAGGTCGTCGATCTGGCTATTTGGATGCCCGTTGACGATCCTGGTGAGGACGTCTGAGAGATAGGC
>NZ_JABDWV010000048.1:0-3717 GCF_019685435.1 Rhizobium sp. NLR10b
CGGTGATGGTCGGCGATGCCGCCAAGTGCAAGTGGATCTCCGACCTGCTGCTCGACAATTGCGGCGTCTATGTCCAGCCGATCAACTATCCCACCGTGCCGAAGAAGACCGAGCGGCTGCGCATCACGCCGACACCGCTGCATTCCGACGCCGATATCGCCCATCTGGTCGACGCCCTGCATTCGCTTTGGTCGCGCTGCGCGCTGGCGCGGATGGTAGCCTGAGCACAGGGGAAAGATGCACGAGATTGACCGCGATCAAAGAGATAAGTCGCCGCTCGCGGGACAAAAAGTGAAGCAAGCACCGAGGAGACAACGGCGTTGATGATAGCCCCGCATGACTGGCAAGCCGCCATTTCACCAGAAATAGCCTCCGCCATCGGCAAGGACGGCGGGAAAGAACCCCCTTCGCGGAATCGGACATTCACTCCGCTCTTCAGCCTGCTTCCGCGTCTTCGCCCACATAGGTCGCTCTCGGTTTGCGCACTTCTGGCGCTCACATCCGCAGCTCTCATCTCGCTCGCCCTGCCGATGGCTGTGCGGCGCATGGTCGATCACGGCTTCAACCAGGCGGACGGAGCCTTCATCAATCGCTATTTTCTCATGCTGATCGCGCTCGCCGTCGCGCTGGCAATCGCAAGTGCGGCGCGCTACTACTTCGTCACCACATTGGGAGAGCGGCTGGTCACCGACCTTCGCCTCGAGGTCTTCCACCATATCATCCGGCTTCCTGCGGCATTCTTCGATCGAAACCGCTCAGGCGAAATTGCCTCGCGCCTCGTGGCAGATGCGACCCAGATCAAATCCGCCGTCAGTCTCACGGCATCGGTGGCTTTGAGAAATTCAATCCTCTGCCTCGGCGCCCTTGCCATGATGTTCGTGACCAGTCCCGGCCTGTCGGCCATCGCTCTCGGGGCCATTCCCCTGGTGGTGGCTCCTCTCGTCCTGTTCGGTCGCTCGGTGCGGAAGAAATCCCGTGTCGCACAGGATGCGCTTGCCGAGGCTTCGGCCTATGCAAGCGAGATCATTGCGGCAAGCCGCACCGTGCAGGCATTCAACGGCGAAGATGCTGCGGGGCAGAGATATGGGCGCGATGTCGACCTGTCCTTCGACCGGGTGGTTGCGGCCTCCCGGGCAAGAGCCTTGCTGACCGCCATTGCCATCACGCTGGTCTTCGTCAGCGTCGTCGGCGTGCTGTGGCTGGGGGCTCATAAGGTGCTGGCGGGAACGCTCTCGCCTGGCAGCCTGAGCCAATTTCTCATCTACGCGGTGATCGCAGCCGGTTCTCTCGGCTCACTGTCGGAGGTCTGGGGAGAACTTTCGCAGGCAGCCGGCGCCGCCGGACGGCTGTTCGAACTGCTGAACGAACAGACTGACGAGCGCGAACCGCACACCTGCACGTCGCTCCGGACCCCCACCCAGGGGGGCATGGAACTGCATGACGTGCGCTTTTCCTATCCGGGCGCACCGGAAAAGGAGGTTCTGAGCGGACTTTCCTTCCGCGTTTCGCCAGGCGAAACCGTCGCCCTGGTCGGCCCTTCCGGATCCGGAAAGAGCACCGTTTTCTCCCTGCTCCTCGGCTTCTACGAAAACCAGGCGGGCAGCATTTCCATCGACGGCAGGGAGCTTGCCCTGATCTCCCCGCAGACCCTGCGTAAGGAAATCGCCATTGTCCCGCAGGAGGTGACGATGTTTGCCGCCTCCGTTTACGACAACATTGCGTTCGGAAGGCCGGACGCGCTGCGCGAAGATGTGATCGCCGCGTCGATCAAGGCGCAGGCGCATGGTTTCGTCACGAAGCTGCCGAACGGCTACGGTTCGGTTCTCGGCGAGCGTGGGCTGACGCTGTCGGGCGGACAGAGGCAGAGACTGGCCATCGCACGGGCCATGCTCAGGAACGCTCCGATCCTGCTCCTGGACGAGGCAACCGCATCGCTGGACGCGGAAAACGAGGCGCTCGTGCAGCGCGGCCTGGAGGAATTGATGGAGGCACGGACCACCATCGTGATCGCGCACAGGCTCGCCACCGTGCTCAAGGCGGACAGGATTCTGGTGATGGACAAGGGCAAGATCGTAGAAGAGGGGACTCACGCCTCGCTCATGCGCCAAGGCGGCCTTTATACGCGCCTGGCGGAGCTGCAGTTCAAGATTCCGGCCGGTCTTGAACCGGAACAGCACGCAGCGTGATGACATCATCCGGCGTCCGCGCAACGGGACTTTGATCTTCCGGCGCTATTCTTCCAGGAGGAGAGCCGTCGCGAGATAACCCATGCCGATTGTGCTCGCAAAGAGGTAGATGAACAGGCCCTGAGCGAGATAATTTTGCGGTCCGCCTGCCGCGGCAAAACCGTTCTGCCAGATGAAGAACCCCACGGCGCTTCCGATTGCAAAGCCCGTGGCCAATCGAGTGAGTATGAACCTGATCATGCCGGGCATGGCGCCCACCTCTGACATAACCGCAATAAACGTCGGGGGTGCCCGGAATGTTCCGTCCCGCAAATGATCTCTGTCAACGACCGGCAGGCGCGGCCGTGCAAGATGCGGAAGAAACCCGGAGACCGTAACAGTGCATCTTCTGCCTTTCGCAGCGGGCGTTTTCACGCTTCTCATCCTGCCCGGACCGACCAACGCCATTTTGGCGATGGCATCTCAGGGGCTGACCTTCGGACGCGCGATCGCCCTGCTCGCCACCGTCATGTCCGCATATCTTGCGATCGTCCTTCCGGCGGCCGGTCTGGCCGGTTCTTTTCTCCGCGACCACCCTCTGGTTTCGCAAGGCGTCAAACTTGTCTCGGCGACCTGGGTTTTGTACCTGGCGCTGCGGCTCTGGGGCATCGGATCGAGCCCTGTCGAGGCTGTGCGCGTGCGGCAGCTGGCCGTGACGACGCTGTTAAATCCCAAAGCGCTGATCATCGGATTGACGATGGTGCCTCCCGCGCAGGAGGTGCCTTTGACAGGATCCATCGCCATTCTCGCATCGGTGGTCCTGGCAGTCTCCTCGATCTGGCTGTCGATCGGCAGGCTCATCCTCGGACGTGAAAAACGGATACCGCCATTTGCCCGGCGGTGCGGATCCGCAACCCTCGTCGCATTCTCCGCCGTGCTGACGTTCAGCGCCCTTGGCGGATGAAACCCGCGCTGTTGCGCTGCGCGCGGCGGAGCGACTGCCTGCGCAAGCCCTTGGTGCGGCTGGCAAAGGCCGTTGTTCCATAATGTCGATTACGCCAGAAATCGCCTGTAGCGGGGCACATTCTATCTCGAACTGCAACAAAGGCGCTAAGCTGCCTGCTTTTCGGGAGCCATGGTTTGATCCGTACCTTTTCGCATTTGAGTTTTGACGAACGCCAATCGATTTCCAGGATGTTGGATCAGAAGTTTAGCCAGTCTGAGATCGCCAGACGCCTCGGCCGGGACCGCGCGACCATCTCCCGGGAGATCAAACGCAACTACTGGCACGATCAGGAATTCCCCGATGCCGAGGGCTACTGGGCGATGACCGCCAACGACATGGCGCGCGACAGGCGCCGGCGGATCGGCAAGCTCTTTCGTCGCGAGGAACCATGTCGCAGAAAGAGTTGCATCGCCTCGAAATCATTCAGAAGATCCGCGACCGGCGCCTGAGCATTATCCAGGCCGCCGAGTTGCTTGATCTCAGTCGAAGTCAGGTTCATCGGCTGCTGCGGGACTATGACCGTTTCGGTGAAGCCGGCCTGGTTTC
>NZ_JABDWV010000049.1:0-3681 GCF_019685435.1 Rhizobium sp. NLR10b
TTCCAGTCAGCCTTGACCGCGTCGACAAGCTTGCGCTTGCGGGCAGGCCTCAGAGCTTTTTTGACAGCACGTCCTGGAGCATGGCCTTGTCCAGAGAGAGGTCGGCGACGATCCGCTTCAGCTTGGCGTCAGGCAGTGACGCGCCGGATGCAAGCTGGCGCAGCCATCGAACTACACCTCCTGGTTTTTTGAGCCAGCTTGCAGATATGAAGCGTTGTCGGAGAGAATGGCGATGACGAACATTCACGGCTGAGATCCAGCTTTCTTCCGGTGTTTTTGGAAAGCCTTGGTGTCTTTGACACGCTTGAAATTACGCGTAGAGTTAAAATAGGGAGGACCCCACCCCTTTTATCAAGCCTGTGATACGCCCATTATCGCTTTCAGCGAAAACAGAGTAGTCTATGGAGGAACCATCATGGACCTGCGCGCTCACAGGTGCAATATCTCAAAAGATCGCCATACCCTAGTAGGTCGCCAACGATGAACCTTGCATCGATTGACTTGAACCTTCTGGTGGCATTAGAGGCTCTATTGGAACACCGGAACGTTACTTATGCGGGCCAGCATGTCGGCAGGAGCCAGCCGGCGATGAGCCGGGCGTTGGCTAGGCTTCGGGATATATTCAATGACGAAATATTAGTTCGGGGCTCAGCTGGCTACGTCATTACACCTCGAGGGCAAAGATTGGCGGAACTGCTGCCCGCAGCGTTGAACAACATCAAAACCATGGTGATCGAAAGTAATCTCCCTGCAACGAAATGGGGGCCGCAAACAGTCGTGGCGATGCCTGACCACCAAACGCTCGTTTTGTTACCGCGTCTGCTGCAGCGCGCGCCTCACCTCGAGATCATCCCCCATTCACTCTGTGACGACGTTCTCGGGGGGCTAGAGAAAGGAGACATTGATTTGGCTGTTGGGCAGATCGTCACTGCTCCGACTGGCTACTTACGGCGCATCCTCTATACTGACCAACTCATGTACCTGCTACGCCACGACCATCCAGCGTTAGCGCAGGAGTGGACAATCGAAAACCTTATGGCCCTGCGTCACACAGCCACTCGCTCCGACTGCCTTATGCAAGGGGGTCAAATTTATGATGAACTGCCAGACTTGGAGTTGCCAGATAAGCATCCAAGACGGTTCTCCCATGTGCTGACGGCAGCGATGGTCGCTGCAGCGACGGATTGCGCGCTCTTGGTGCCTCGACGGGCTGCGATTCAAATTTCTGCAATGCTGCCACTCACGGCTGTAGCGCCACCCGCGGAATCCAAGCCCTACGAAGTAACTTTGATTTGGCACGAGCGGTGTCATCGTGATCCCAAGCACAAATGGCTACGAACAGAGTTTGCCGAAGCAGCCGCGGCGGGAGCTACCGGATAACAGGACGACTCGATCCGTTAGGAGCTATAGTTACCCATCGCCCCCGATCCGATCCGTAGGTGAGGTGTGACGTGCCCCCAACTGGAATTTTCCACTTACGATCCCTGGTGGGAAGAAGAGGAGAATTCGATGAAGGCCTCGAAGTTTTCGGAAGCGCAGATCGCATTCGTCTTGAAACAGGCGGGGGATGGCACGCCGATCGGCGAGGTCTGCCGCAAGGCAGGAATTTCGGACGCGACGTTTTACAACTGGCGCAAAAAATACGCTGGGCTGATGCCGTCGGAGATGAAGCGTCTTGCCAGCTCGATGAGGAGAATGCCAAGCCGTGTCCGTCGCCGACCTTTCTCCGGACAAGGCCATGCTCCAGGACGTGCTGTCAAAAAAGCTCTGAGGCCTACCCGCAAGCGCAAGCTTGTCGACACGGTCAAGGCGCGGCGAGCAGGCCGAGTTGAAGCTGAAGATCAGGACATCTGCCAGACACGGGTGCGCTACGGCTATCGCCGTGTTCATGTCCTGCTCAGAGCCTGACCGAAAAAGAGTTCCGTGAAATCAGCCAGTTGCGATTCTGTTTGTTTGCTTAGGACGAACGGAGACCACAATGGGGTTGACCTTGCCCCGTTGAAGTTATCCATTTTGAAGTAAGCTCTGGCCCATTGAGAGGATGACCTGCCACTGCGAATTTCCTCCAGGATGGATTAGAGTCCGGCCCATTAAAGGACGGACGAATGAAGAAGCAGAGATTTACGGAAGAGCAGATTATTGCAGTGCTGAAGGAGCAGGAGGCAGGGGCGAAGGTGGCCGACCTCTGCCGCAAGCACGGGATTTCAGAAGCGACGTTTTATAACTGGAAAGCCAAATATGGCGGCATGGAAGTCTCCGAGGCGAAGCGGCTGAAGGCGCTCGAGGATGAGAATGCGAGGCTGAAGAAGCTGCTGGCCGAACAGATGCTTGATGCAGCCGCGCTCCGCGAGCTTCTTGCAAAAAAATGGTAGGGCCTGCCGCCCAGCGTGACGCCGTCACGCATCTGAAGGCCGTCATGGGTCTTTCGGAGCGGCGGGCCTGCCAGATTATATCCGCCGACCGCAAGATGATCCGTTACCGGTCAAGCCGACCGCCGGAGGTTGAACTGCGGACGAAGCTGCGCGACCTCGCCAATGAGCGGCGTCGTTTCGGCTACCGTCGGTTGTTCGTCCTGCTTCGGCGGGTCGGAGAGCCATCCGGGGTCAATCGCATCTACCGGCTCTATCGCGAGGAAGGTCTTTCCGTTCGCAAGCGGAAAGCCAGGCGGCGTGCGGTCGGCACACGTGCGCCGATCCTGATTGAAGCGAAGGCCAATGCCCGCTGGTCGCTGGACTTCGTGCATGACCAGTTCGCCTGCGGCAGACGCTTCCGCGTGCTCAACATTGTCGATGACGTGACGCGCGAATGCCTGGCAGCGGTCCCGGACACCTCTATCTCTGGTCGACGTGTCGCCCGAGAACTGACGACGCTTGTTGGTTTCCACGCAGAACTGAGCCGGTTAGGCGCATAATTTCCATTGAGAATTGAGCCATGTGAACCTTCCCCCAACGCGGAGAGCGACGGGGGCAACGGAGTGATCCACATGGGACTTTTAAACATCATCCGTCGGATGGCGCTGCGCGAGAAGCAGTCGATCCGCAAGATCAGCCGGCGCACTGGGCTGTCACGCAACACGATCGCGAAGTATTTGAGTGCCGGTACGATCGAGCCGACGTTCACGGTACCGGAACGATCGAGCAAGCTTGATCCTTTTGCCGACAAACTTGCTGGCTGGCTGAAGACCGAGGCCGGAAGGTCGCGCAAGCAGCGCCGAACGCTGAAGCAGCTTCATGCCGATCTGGTGGTTCTCGGCTTTACCGGCTCCTATGGACGGGTCGCCGCGTTCGCCCGTGAGTGGCGAGCTGATCAGCAGACGGCGGGCCGCGGCATATTCGTTCCGCTCTTTCCGCCCAGGCGAAGCATTCCAATCCGATTGGAGTGAGGACTATGCCGTAATCGGCGGCGAGCGCACGAAGCTTCAGGTCGCCCATATCAAGCTATCACACAGTCGCGCCTTTCTGGTCAGAGCTTACCTGCTGCAGACGCACGAGATGCTCTTCGACGCTCACTGGCACGGGTTCCGCGTGTTCGGCGGCGTACCTGGTCGCGGCATCTATGATAATCTATGGACGCCTCCCGGGCGAGAAGAACATTTGGCGGCAACTCGGCATTGGATGCGTGAATCTATCCGGCCTATCGCTGGAGCGATCACGCTCCTGGCCTTGATGGGAGTCCGCTACC
>NZ_JABDWV010000005.1:0-400756 GCF_019685435.1 Rhizobium sp. NLR10b
CCTTCGCCGTCACCAAGCTCGGCGGCAAGGAAGTGGTCGCCCGACTGCGCGCCGATGCCGGCATCGCACCCGGCCAGCACACACGCCTCGCCTTCAATCTCGACAAGGCTGTGTTCTTCGACCCGGAAACACAGGCGCGGATTCCGTAAGGCGGAGCGCCGCGTGTCCGATAAGACGTGGCAAGAGCGCTCCAACACCTTCAGTTCGGCTTATGCGTCAGGCGACGGCTGTTACGCTGAGGGTCACCGGCGCGAAACGTGAGCAGACAGCCTCGACGGTAATGTCTCCCACCAGCCCGGTCGCCTCCAGCCAGAAGCCTGATGTGCCGCCCTGCAGCGGCACATTGGTCGGGCCAACGATCTTTGCCGGGCCATGCACCTTCAGCGAAATGCAGTCGTTCATGAACGGCAGGCGCTGACCGCACTGGTCGAGGGCGCGGATGATGACGCGAGTGCTGTCGCGTTCGCGGGCTTTCAGCGTCTGGCTGTCGGCAACGATCTCAAGCGTCGTCGGTAAAGGATCCGCAGCCAGCGTCAGGCTCGCCACCGGCTGACCGCCGATATAACCGGTAAAGGTGCCGTCGATCCATTCGAGCCCCCAGGTGCCGAGCTCATCGGCAGTGAAGTGCCGGTGGTCGAGCACGACGGGCGGATGCGGCAGGTGCGGGTAGTTCTCGCGATCCGGACCGATGCGCTTGGAAAGCGCGCCATATTGCAGTTCCACCTCGTCGCAATTGGTCAGGATGATCAGCGGCAGCACGCCGCCGATATTGCGCTCGCCGCGCGCCCAGAAGGTCACCGGCTTCATGACGATTTCCTCGGAAGGGTCGCACTGGCTGATATAGGCATAGGCCGCGAACTTGGGCTCACGGAACATATCCATGACGCCGTGATAGCAGATGCGGTCGCCGGAGCCGAAATCCTTGTGGGTGTTGTAATCGAACATGCACCAGCCAATGGCGCCCGAGATATCCGGATCGCCATAGGCGGCGTTCAGCACCTCGAGATGACGGCGCACATGCTCGGCCTGGCGCTGTTCCTGATCATAAATCTTCGTCGGGTGCATGTGACCGTTGAACTCGGTGATGAGGTACGGCACCTTGCGGGATAACCCGGTATTTTCCTGCTGGCCGCGCAGCACGGTGCGCGGACGGTTGGCGCCCGGCAATTCCTCATTGCCGAGGATGAAGTCGTTCATCGTGTAGACGTCCTCGAGCAATTCGCTCTCGGTGATATAACGCACGCCGCCGGTCTGGCGGGTGCTGTCGAGTTCACGGGCCAAGCGGTTGGTCTCAACGTAGAAGTCGTGGCTATCCTGCGACTCGTTGATGCGCACGCCCCAGATGATGATCGAGGGATGGTTCCAGTCGCGCTCGATCATGCGGCGGACATTCTCGATCGATTCCTTCTGCCAGTCGGCATCGCCGATATGCTGCCAGCCGGGGATTTCCTCGAAGACCAGCAGGCCGATCGCATCACAACGATCGAGAAACCATTTCGACTGCGGATAATGCGAGGTGCGGACGATATTGCACTTCAGCACTCTCTTCATGATGTCGGCGTCGCGCTCCTGGGCGGACCGGCCGGCGGCATAACCGACATAAGGGAAGGCCTGGTGGCGGTTGAGGCCGCGCAGTTTCAACGGCTTGCCGTTCAACAGGAAACCTTCCGGGGTGAATTCGGCGGTGCGGAAGCCGAACCGGGTGGAGAGGCGGTCGGAGCCGTGCTCGGTCCTGACTTCGACCGTGACCTCATAGAGCGTCGGATTGGTGATGTCCCAGAGTGCTATGCCGGTGAGGCCGCCGAAGGAAAGCGTCGTGCGGTCGCCGATCGTTTCAGTCGCTGCAGTGGCGATCACCGTGCCGTCGGCCTGCTTCAGCGTAGCCGTGACGGTCGCCGAGAAGCTGCGGCGCTCGGGATTGGCGATGTCGACGCGGACCGTCGCCGATTTCTGAGGGGCAAGAACGTCTGATGTTTCGACCTTGAGGTTGCGGATCGAGACCGGGTCGGTGACCTTCAACCAGACATCGCGGTAGATGCCGGCATAGGTCAGGTAATCGATGCGACCGCCGAAAGGTGGGATGGCGGGATTTTCACTGCCGTCGATCTTGACGGTCACCAGGTTTTCGCCCTTCACCAGCTTGCCGGTGAGGCGGGCTTCGACGGGGGTGTAGCCGTCTTTGTGAGCGATAATCTGCTCGCCGTTGAGATAGACGACACTGTCCGCCATGGCGGCGTCAAAGATCAGCGAAACCTCGCGATCCTCGAATTCCGGTAGCCAACGGAGCACCTTCTGATAGGTGAAGGCGCGCTGATAGTCCTTCTCATCGAAATAGTTGAAGGGTAGTTCGACGGCGGTGTGGGGCAGGCTGACCGGCTTGGCGGCATCGAAGTTTTCGAGCAGGCGCTGGCCGAAGCCCTCGTGGAAACTCCAGCCCTCGTTGAAGGAAACGACGGAACGCATCTCAGGCTCTCCCGGTCGTGGCACCAGGAGCCGTGCGGCTCCCCTTGGCGCGTGAAAATCGGATCATCGGGTAGTCCTCCTTGATGCATCGAGGCGCCAGCGCTCCAGCGCGTCGCAAATCTGATTCATGTGATGCGCTTTAGCGTTTTTCGTACAGGTCGTCATCCGGAACCGTTGCCGCCCCTTGCAGATGACGCGCCGGCGGCAACGCCGCCCCGCCGCCGGCGGCGATATCGTCAGGCATGCCTGTCGCACGCACGCCGTCGTGCTTCCATAAGTTACGGATATTGTGCCCCGTTCGTCTTGGTATAGATCGAATAGACCGAACGGGTCGCGGTGATGAAGAGCCGGTTCTTCTTAGGGCCGCCAAAGGTGAGATTGGACACCGTCTGCGGCACTTTGACCTTACCGAGCAGCGTTCCATCGGGTGAGAAGCAATGCACACCATCACCCGCGCTCGTCCAGAGATTGCCGCCGACATCGAAACGAAAGCCGTCGGGATGGCCGGCATCGAGGCTGCAGAAATAGCGGCTGTTGGCAAGCTTTCTGCCGTCGACGACATCGAAGACCCGGATATGGCATGGCACTTCATGTTTGCCCGAGCCTGAATCGGCAATGTAGAGTTTCGTTTCATCGGGCGAGAAGGCAAGGCCGTTCGGCTGGATGAAATCCTCCACGACCGCCTCTGTCGCGCCGCTCGCGGGGTCGATGCGGTAGACGTTGCGGGTCGGCTGCTCAGGTTCAGCCTTATGACCCTCATAGTCCGAGAGAATGCCGTAGGTCGGATCGGTGAACCAGATCCCGCCGTCTGAGTGGACGACGACGTCGTTCGGCGAGTTCAATCTCCTGCCTTTGTAGCTGTCGGCGAGGACGGTGATGCTCCCGTCCATTTCCGTGCGGGTGACTCGGCGGCCGCCATGTTCGCAGGAGATGAGCCGGCCCTGCCGGTCACGGGTATTGCCGTTGACGTAATTGGAAGGCGAGCGGAAGACGGAGACCGTGCCATCCGGCGTCCAGCGCATCATGCGTTCGTTCGGGATATCGCTCCAGAGCAGGCAGTTCAGGTCGGAGAACCAGACCGGGCCCTCCGTCCAGCGGCAGCCGGAATAAAGCTCCTCGAGCGCGGCGCTGCCGATGACCATGGCAGCGAAGCGCTCATCGCGAATGTCGTAAAGCGAATTGTCGGCCACGCCAGTTCCTCCCTGAATGCGGTCGTCCTTCTCGTAGCGATAAATCCTGCGAGGTGCCAGAGCCCGGCAATGGGAAATGTCAGGCTTGGGTCTTCTCAGAGGGCGGCGACCGGATGCGGCGAGTCGTCGTAGGCACCCCAGATCGATTGGTCGAAACAGATGACGGAGCCGGTCATCAGGCCGGATTCCGCCGATGACAGGTAGGCGCAGGCGCGCGCCACCTCGTGCGGATCGACGAGCCGGCCGAAGGGCTGGTTCGCCGCCGCCTTCTCCAGCCAGTCGGAAGGTGCATCGTGATATTCGCGCTGGATGCGGTCCTCGCCTTCGGAGGCCATCCAGCCGATGTTGAGGCCGTTGACGCGAATGCGGTTGCGCAGCAGCGCATAGGCGGTGTTCTTCGTCAGCGTTTCCAGCGCGCCCTTCGAGGCGCAATAGGCGGCGATAAAGGGCTGGCCGGCTTTAGCCGACATCGAGCCGATATTGACGATCGTGCCTTCTATCTTTTCGCGGCGCATGACCTTTACCGCCTCCTGCATCAAGAAAAACGGCGCCCGTACATTGACGGCGAACATGGCATCGAACAGTTCGGGGCTGGTGTCGAGAATGGTGCCGCGATCGGTGATGGCGGCGGCATTGACCAGGGCGTCGACACGACCAAAGGTCTGGTCGCAGACCTGCACCACATTTCGGACGTCCTCGACCTTGCCGAGATCAGCTTTGACGTAGACGGCTCTGGCGGCGGTCGCAGCCGAAATCTCCGCGGCCTTCGCCTTGCCCTTGGCTTCATTGCGGCCGCAGATGACGATGCCTGCCGCGCCGCGTTCGGCGAAGAGACGGGCGATGGTTGCGCCCAGGCCCTGCGTACCACCGGTGACGATGGCGATCTTGCCGTCGAAGCGGCCGTGATCCGTGCTCATGTGGTTCCTCCCTTTTCATGTGCGAATGGCCTCCCGCGCGTGCGGGAGGCTCGCATGTCGGTGCCGTGTGGCCCTCTCAGCAGCCTGCCGGCACCTTCTGCCCGGTGGGGAGAAGAGACAGGTGGCGGCGCCTCGATTCTCCCTTCTCCCCTCGGGAGAAGGTGCCCGTAGGGCGGATGAGGGGGGTCGATTTCCAAAATCAACTCAATTTCCTTCGCGCCTGTTCGGCAAGTGCTGTCGCAAAAACTTCGTCGCTCCAGCCTTCCCTGAGTGCCTCGTGCATCAGCTGTGCCTGCGTCTTCGGCGCCAGCCCGCCGAGCGGCGGGTCGCGATCGAGATTGGTGGGGAAGGAATAACCCTCGGCGCAGGCGGCGACGGCGTTGGCGATTTCTTTGGGCGAGAGCCGGTCTTGCAACGCCTTCAGGGCGGGAAAGAGTCTGGCGCTCATTCTCTCGCGGTTGACCGTTTCCATGGCACGGCCGAAGGCGGAGGAGACCTGCAGGAGGTTGGCGACACGCTTGATTTCGGCCGAGCGGTTGGTACCGGCGGCGTGGAAGAGGGCGGGGTTGAAGAAGACGACGTCGCCCTTTTCGAGCGGCAGTTGGACGTGGTTGGCCTCGAAATAATCCCGGAATTCCTGGCGCTTCAGCGCCAGATAACCCGGCACATAGGTCTGGCTGTGCGGCAGGAAGAGTGTCGGACCGCTTTCGAGCGGCATGTCGCAATGGGCAACCGCGCCTTGCAGCGTCAGAACCGGCGAGAGACGGTGAACATGCGCCGGAAATTGCTCGATGACCGCAGACGACTGGAAACCGAGATGGTAGTCGCGGTGGGCCGTCTGCGCCGCGCCGCCTGGATTGACGCGATTGACCTGTGCTGTCATCTGATAGCTCGGGCCGAGCCAGGCTTCGCTTGCGAGCGCGATGATGGCATTGCCGTAATATTCGGTGAAATTATCCGGATCGGTGAGGCAGTGTTTTTCCAGCGAATTCCAGATGCGGTCGTTGGCGCCGGGCTTGGCGAAGTGATCGCCGCCTCCAGTCGAGGTGCGGTGCTGTTCCTCGATGATTGCGTCGAAGAGCGCGCTGGCACGGTCGATGATGCCGGTGTCTTCGTAAGCGCGCTTGAACACGACCACACCCGGCCCTTCGCCGAAGGCGTCGCAGATTTCGGCCAGCACGGCGCGCCGGCCTTCCGGCGTATCGGCCGCTGCCGCCACCTTGCGGCTGTCATAGATCAGGATGTTTTTTTCGACCGCCGAAGCTGTTGGATATTCGGCAAGGACGGTCGGTTTTTCCGCAAGCCGTCGAAAGTCGTGGAGATTGCAGGCGTCTTCGCTGAGCCAGACGCGGTCGGCGCGCAGTTTCTGCAGGTCATCGGTTTTCAATAGCGGCTCCTCCCTGGTTCCGATGGAGGCACTATACGCCGGGCCGCAAGCTGATATAGATCAGCAATCCATCAAAAAACCATCAGACGGAGCCGATGGCGCATCTCTTTCTTATCAAAGACATCGCCTTTCAGGCGGGGCTCAGCACCGCGACAGTCGATCGGGTGCTGAACGGCAGGCCAGGTGTGCGCCGGCAGACGGAAATGCGGGTGAGGGCAGCGATCGCGGAGCTGGAGAAGCAGCAGACGGGAACGATGGTCAGCGGGCGAACGCTAGCGATCGATATCGTCATGGAGACGCCCCAGCGGTTTAGCGATGCAGTGCGTGCGGCCTTCGAGGCAGAGATGGCGGCCTTTCTGCCCGGTGTCTTCCGCTGCCGCTTCCATTTCGCTGAGGTGATGAGACCGGCCGAACTTGTGCAGCTTCTTGACCGCATCCGGCTGCGCGGCACGCACGGCATCGTGCTGAAGGCGCCTGACGTCGCCGAGGTGGTGGCTGCCGTCGCACGGGCGGATTCGGCCGGCATTCCCGTGGTCACGCTCGTGACGGATCTGCCGAATTCGGCGCGCATAGCCTATGCCGGCGCCGACAACCGGACGGCGGGGGAGACGGCGGCCTATCTCATCGGCGAGTTCCTCGGCTCTGACGGCGGTCAGGTACTTGTGACGCTGTCGAGCGGACGGTTCCGCGGCGAGGAAGAGCGCGAGATCGGTTTTCGCCGCATCATTCGCACCCGTTATCCCGGGATCGGCATCACAGAAATCAGCGAGGGACACGGCACCGATGCCGTGACGGGAACGCTTGTGGCGGCAGCGCTTGCGACCGATCCTGCCATCAATGCCGTTTATTCGATCGGCGGCGGCAATCGGGCGGTGCTGACGGCCTTCGATGCAGCCGAACGTCCCGTCCGCATTTTCGTCGCTCACGATCTGGATGCGGACAATCGCGCCCTGCTTGCCGCGCGCCGCGTCGGCTTCGTGCTGCATCACGATCTCCGAACCGATGCGCGTTCGGCCTTCAGGGCGATCATGAGCCGGACCGCGGCCTCCGTTCGGACGATTTCGACCTCGCATTCTTCCATCGAAATCGTTACGCCCTACAACTTGCCTGCAGGCGATTGAGCCAATCGGCTTTTCGTCCATTACGCATTTGGGCTAAAGCTTCAGAACAGGTAGAGGTGAGCGCCATGGATTACAGCGACGTCAGCAGTATCGCAGCCTGGGTTACGGAACAGGGGCTGAAGGGCGCTTCGGAAGCGGAGCTCATGACCGGCTTCTGCGCGGCCTGCCGCGATGCCGGCCTGCCGCTCGACCGCGGCATGGCGCTGATGGACACGCTGCACCCCGTGCATGAGGGCCGGGCCTTCCGCTGGGATAGTGTGGAAGAGATCGAAACCGAATTCGAGTATGGCCCGACGGGCTCGGGCGAAGCGGCTGCGACCTGGCAACGCTCTGCCTTCTATTATCTTTGGTCGGGAAACGAGCGGGAGGTCCGCCGACGCATCGGCTTCGGCGATCCGATCGATTTCACCATGCTCGACAAGATCGCCGAAGCAGGCAACACCGATTTCGTAGCAATGATGCACCGTTTCAGCGAAGCCGGCACGATTGGTGAGATGGATTGCTTCTTTTCGCATTTCGCAACCAAGCATCCCGAGGGTTTCTCGGATCACGATCTCGCCATTCTGCGCAAGCTCGTGCCGGTCCTCGGACTGGCGATCAAGTGCATTGCGCTGGGGCGCATCGCGCGGACCATCGCGGAAGTCTATCTCGGCGAGGATGCGGCGCGCCAGGTGATGGAAGGCAAGATCAGCCGCGGCAAATCGGAGCGGATCTCGGCGGCGCTGTGGTTTTCGGATCTGTTGAACTACACCAAGATTTCCGACCGTGTGCCGCCGGAGGAAATCATTCCGCTGCTCAACGATTACAGCGAGGTCGCCATCTCGGCGATCCATGAGGCCGGCGGCAATGTGCTGAAGCTGATCGGCGATGGTGTGCTGGCCATCTTCAAGGGCGAGGTGCCGGCCGAAACCTGCCGTTCGGCGCTTCGCGCCGAATCGCTGCTCCGGGAAAAGCTCGCCAAGCTGAATGCCGCGCGCGCTACCGACGGCCGCGCGACGACTGACGTCTATATCGGCCTTCATATTGGCGATGTCTTCTACGGCAATATCGGCAGCCAGGACCGGCTGGACTTCACCGTCATCGGCCCTGCCGTCAACGAGGTCAGCCGGATCGCCTCCATGTGCCGTTCGGTCGACCTCAACCTGCTGATCTCCTCCGATTTCGCCGCGGCCATACCGGCGGAAGAGCGCGCCGCGCTGGCATGCGTCGGACGTTATGCGTTGCGCGGGGTGCAGCGTGCCCAGGAACTCTATACACTCGACAGCGCCCGGCTGAACGGCTGACTTTTTCGCGAAACCTCCGAGGACTACCGCAACAGGCCCTGGCCGCCGTCGATCCAGATCGGTGTGCCGGTGATGTGCCGGGCCCGATCGGAGGCAAGGAAGAGGATCGTTTCGGCAACATCCTCGCTCTTGCCTGCCTTCCCGCCGGCAATCGGGATGTCGCCCTGTGGCCAGATCACCGGAACCTCCGTCTCCTCGCGATAACGGCTGTCGGTATTGGCGTTGATATTGGTCTCAATCTCGCCCGGGCAGACGGCATTGACGCGGATGCCGTGGCGGCCGAGTTCCAGGGCGAGCTGCTGGACCATGGCGACCTGGCCTGCCTTGGTTGCGGTATAGGCGGTGGCACCCGGCGTAGTGAAGGTGCGGGTGCCGTTGATCGATGCGACGACGACGATCGAACCGCCGCGGCGCTTCAGATGCGGAACCGTCAAGTGCAGGGTCAGATAGGTGCCGCGCAGATTGACGGCGATCGTCTTGTCCCATTCATCCGGACTCAGATCGTCGATCGGCGCCCAGACGCCATTGATCCCGGCATTGGCGACAACGATGTCGAGGCCGTTGAAGGTCTCTGTGAGTTTCTGCACCGCAGCTCGCATTTGGCCTTCGTCGCTGGTGTCGGCGGTCAGCGAGATCGACTGGCCGCCGGCGGCCTTGATCTCGGCGCAGGTCTTCTCGACCTCGTCTGCCGTCCGGCTCAGGACTGCGACCTTTGCACCTTCGGCGGCGAGTTTCAATGCGGCCGCTTTGCCGATGCCGGAACCGGCACCAGTGACCAGCGCGACCTTGTCCTTCAGCTCCATGGGCGACCCTCCGTGACGTTCTGCAGATAGGCCAATGTTTGGCGCGGCAGTTCGTTCCGGAGGGAAAAGCCTAACGGAGGAACGTTTGCCGCAAGGCCCATCTCTCCGGCCCGTGGACGGCGGCAAAGAGCAGGCCGGCGAGGAAGGTGAAGTGATCGACGAAGAAGCCGAACTCGGCCTGGTTCTGTTGCCAGTGGGCCGGTCCGTGGAAGGCGAAGGCAAGGAAGATCACGTAGATGCCTGCCAGTAGGCTCGCCTCGGTGAAGAAAGCGCCCGATATGAAGGCAAGGGCCAACGCGATCTCGAAAAGGGCCGCGACCCAGGTGAGGAAGGTCGCCATCGGGAAACCGGCGGCGGCAATGTAGCTCGCCGTGGCGCCGATATCGGCAAACTTGAAGCCGGCGGCCATGAAGAAGATGAGGCTGAAGATGAAGCGGGCGATGATGATTACGATTGCTCTGGCCATGGGAAACCTCCTTTTGAGCTGCCATTATGACGCAGGAGGTGGCCGATATCCTACACTGCGAATGAAAAAGGGCCGCTTGCGCGACCCTTCATTCTCTCACCACTCGGCAAAGCTGCCGTCGGCGTGCCGCCAGATTGGGTTGCGCCAGCGATGTCCCTCCTTGGCGCGCTCGCTGACATAGGCCTCGTCGACCTCGATGCCGAGGCCCGGCCCCTGCGGGATCGAAACGAAACCATCGGCATATTCGAACACCTCCTTGTTGGAGATGTAGTCGAGGATATCGTTGCCGGTGTTGTAATGGATGCCGAGGCTCTGTTCTTGGATGAAGGCATTATAGCTGACGGCATCGACCTGAAGGCAGGCAGCGAGCGCGATCGGGCCGAGCGGGCAATGCGGGGCCAGGGCGACGTCATAGGCTTCGGCCATCGCCGCGATCTTGCGGCATTCGGTGATGCCGCCGGCGTGGGAAAGATCCGGCTGGATAATGTCGACATAGCCGTCCGAAAGCACCTGCTTGAAATCCCAGCGCGAATAGAGCCGCTCACCAAGCGCGATCGGTGTCGAGGTATGGTTGACGATGTCGCGCAGCGCTTCCTTGTTTTCCGAAAGCACCGGTTCCTCGATGAACATCAGCTTGTAGGGTTCGAGCTCCTTGGCGAGAACCTTGGCCATCGGCTTGTGGACGCGGCCGTGGAAATCGACGCCGATACCGATATGCGGGCCGATCGCCTCGCGGATGGCGGCGATGGTCTCGACCGCCCTTTCCACCTTCTCGTTGGTGTCGACGATCTGCATTTCCTCGCAGCCGTTGAGCTTGATCGCCTTGAAGCCGCGGGCGACGACGTCTCTGGCATTGTTGGCGACATCGGCGGGGCGGTCGCCGCCGATCCAGGAATAGACTTTGATGCGGTCGCGCAGCTGGCCGCCGAGCAGGGAATGGATCGGCTGGCCGAGCGCCTTGCCCTTGATGTCCCAGAGCGCCTGGTCGATGCCCGAGATGGCGCTCATATGGGCCGCGCCGCCGCGATAGAAACCACCGCGATACATCACCGTCCAATGGTCCTCGATCAAGAAAGGATCCTTGCCGATCAGGTAGTCTTCCAGTTCGTGGACGGCGGCCTCGACGGTCAGCGCACGCCCCTCGACGACCGGTTCACCCCAGCCGACGATGCCTTCGTCGGTCTCGACCTTCAGAAACAGCCATCGCGGCGGAACGATATAGGTGGTGAGTTTGGTGATCTTCATCGTGGTTCTTAATCTCTTCTCGGATTTGCGATGGGGCAGCGCGTCCACGGCTTTTCGTGATTGATCATTTCGCCCTGCCGATTGCCTTCTCTGCGGCGGCAAGGTCGCGTACCGCAAGGTCGAGCATACGATTGGCGCATTCCCTCGCGCCTGTTTTGTCGCGCATGCGCAAGGCCTCGACGAGTTCGCCGTGAACGAGCACCGCATCCTCCCGGTTTTCGACGGCGATGTTGGAGGCATGCAGCGCATATTTCAGCGCAGCATGGATGGCGCTTGACAGGCGGCGGAACACCTGGTTGTGGCTGGCGGTCAGCAGCACCGTATGAAACATCACGTCGGCGTCGGTGAAGCGTTCCGGATCGCCTGCGCTGTCGCGCATCTGCCGCCAGGCCCTGTCGAGATCGGCGATCTCCTGGGCGCTGGCGCGTTCGGCGGCATATTCGGCGGCCGCCGGTTCGATGGTGCGGCGGGCTTCGAGAATGCATCCCAGCAGGTCGAAGTCCTTGATGTAAGGCCCCATCCAGTCGAGCACCTCGGCATCCAGGATGTTCCATTCATCCCGATCGCAAACGGTCGTTCCGACCCGCGGCTTGCCACGGACAAGCCCCTTGGATTCCAACACTTTCAGCGATTCGCGAATGACGGTGCGGCTAACGCCGTAGAGTTCGCAGAGGTCGTTCTCGCGCGGCAGCGGCGAGCCCGAGGGATAGCGGTCGGCGCAGATGTCCTGAGCGATGGCCGCCATCACGTTGCGGCGTACGCGCGGCCGGCGTTCGCTGCCGGAGCTTTCCGTTCGGCCTTGTTCCTCAGTCGATTCCAACTTCACCTCTCCGCGCTCTCTCCCGGGCAGCAACCGAACCTGATTAACCGAATTCGATCCAGTTTGCGACGGGTCCATCCGTTCTCGCCACTACCCTATTATTCTAATCATCATACATTAGCAATTGACTGGTATGATGATTTAACATAATTCATTGGGCGCTGCCTGGGAGGCAGCTGCTCGATTTCAGAGTTTAGGGAGAGAGACATGCGCTTGTTCAAAGCAGCTATTCTGGCTGGCACGTTCGCCATTCTGAGCACCGGCTCGGCATTTTCCGCAGACGTCAAGATCGGTTTCATCGTCAAGCAGCCGGAGGAGCCCTGGTTCCAGGACGAATGGAAATTCGCCGATCAGGCCGCCAAGGATAAAGGCTTCACGGTCGTCAAGATCGGCGCCGAAGACGGCGAGAAGGTTCAGTCGGCGATCGACAATCTCGGCGTGCAGGGTGCGCAAGGCTTCATCATCTGCACGCCCGACGTCAAACTCGGCCCCGGCATCGTCGCCAAGGCCGAAGCCAATCAGCTGAAGCTGATGACGGTCGACGACCGCCTCGTCAGTGCCGACGGCAAGCCGCTGGAAGACGTGCCGCATATGGGCATTTCCGCCACCAAGATCGGCGAGACCGTCGGACAGGCCATCGTCGACGAAATCAAGAAGCGCGGCTGGGACATGAAGAATGTCGGCGCGATCCGGGTTTCCTACGATCAGCTGCCGACCGCCGTCGACCGCGTCGAAGGTGCGATCTCGGTCCTGAAGTCCGCCGGGTTCCCGGCTGAGAACATCTATGATGCGCCGCAGGCGAAGACGGATACCGAGGCAGCACTCAACGCGGCGACCACCGTCCTCAACAAGCATGCCGACGTGAAATACTGGGTGGCCTTCGGCCTCAACGACGAAGCCGTTCTCGGCGCCGTCCGCGCTTCGGAATCGGTCGGTATTCCGGCGACCAACGTGATCGGTGTCGGCATCGGCGGCGCGGAATCGGCGATCAACGAGTTCAAGAAGCCGGCAGCGACGGGCTTCTTCGGCACGGTCATCATCTCGCCGAAGCGTCACGGCTACGAGACGGCGCTCAACATGTACGACTGGATCGCCAACGGCAAGGAGCCGGAAAAGCTGACCTTGACGGCAGGTTCGCTGGCGTTGCGCGGCGATTATGAGAAGGTCCGCAAGGAACTCGGCATCGAGTAATCATCGCCCGCGATAATGCATCTCCGGCGGCCGCTTGAGCGTGCCGCCGGAACCTCCGGTGGGGTGATGATGGCTTTTCTCGAATTCAAACATATCTCAAAGGGCTATCCCGGCGTACAGGCGCTGTCGGACGTTTCTTTCTCAGTCGAGAAGGGCGCCGTCCACGGCCTAATGGGTGAGAACGGCGCGGGCAAATCGACGCTGATTCGTGTGCTGTCGGGCGATCAGGCCGCCGATGCCGGCAGCATTCTCATCGATGGCGCAGAACAGAAATATGTCTCGGTGCGCGACGCCCTCCATGCCGGCGTCATCGTCATCCATCAGGAACTGCAGCTCGTTCCGGAGCTGACGGTGGCCGAAAATCTCTGGCTTGGCCGCTTTCCCGGCAAGGGCGGAGTGATTGATGCCAAAACCCTGAACGAGACGGTGCGGTCGAAACTCGAAGAGATCGGCATCGATGTCGATCCGTCGGCCAAGGTCGCTTCGCTTTCGATCGGCGCGCGGCAGATGGTCGAGATTGCCAAGGCGGTCATGTTCGAGGCGCGGGTCATCGCGCTCGACGAGCCCACCTCATCGCTTTCCTCGCGTGAAAGCGAAATCCTGTTTTCACTCATCGACAGGTTGAAGGCGAAGGGAACGGTCATTCTCTATGTTTCGCATCGCCTCGACGAGATTTTTCGGCTTTGCGACAGCCTGACCGTGCTGCGCGACGGCAGGCTTGCCGCCCATCATGCCCAGATCGCGAAGACGACGCGCGAGCAGATCATTGCCGAAATGGTCGGGCGCAAGATCAGCAATGTCTGGGGATGGCGTGAGCGCCCGCTCGGCGGCGTCAGGCTTGAGGTCAAGGGCCTGTCGGGACCGAGGCTGCGCAATCCAATCAGTTTTTCGGTCCGCCAGGGTGAGATTCTCGGCTTCTTCGGGCTGGTCGGCGCCGGCCGCAGCGAGATGGCGCGGCTGCTTTACGGCGCCGACCACAGGCATCGGGGCGAGGTAACGATCGACGGTATTGCCGTTTCGCCGAACGATCCGACGACGGCGATCCGGGCCGGCATGGTGCTCTGCCCGGAGGACCGCAAGTTCGACGGCATCGTCCAGGGCCGATCGATCGAAGAGAATATCGCGATCTCGTCGCGCCGGCATTTCTCGCCCTTCGGCATATTGAACCCGAAGAAGGAGGCGGCGCTGGCCGATCAGTTCATCGCCCGGCTGCGGGTGCGCACGCCGTCGCGCAAGCAGGACATCATCAACTTGTCCGGTGGCAACCAGCAGAAAGTCATCCTTGGCCGCTGGCTCTCCGAGCAGGGTATCAAGGTTCTCGTGATCGACGAACCGACGCGCGGCATCGATGTCGGGGCGAAGTCGGAAATCTATGAAATCCTTTATGAGCTGGCGGCCGGCGGCATGGCGATCGTCGTGATCTCAAGCGAGCTGCCCGAGGTCATGGGCATCTCCGATCGCATCATGGTGATGTGTCAGGGCAGGGTGGCGGCCAATGTTGCCCGCCCGGATTTCGACGAGCGCAGCATCCTGACGGCGGCACTCCCCGACAAGAACGCCGCAGGCATCATTTAAGACTGGGAACACGGACGATGACTTCGTTGAAAAAAATCCTTCTCGGCGAACAGGGACTGGTGGTGATCTTCGCCGCCGCCTTCGTGATCGTCTCGCTCTTCGTTCCGAATTTCCTGACCGAGCGAAATATGCTGGGGCTGCTGCAATCGGTCGTCACGATCGGCATCGTCGCCTGCACGATGATGTTCTGCCTAGCCTCCCGCGATTTCGATCTTTCGGTGGGATCGATCGTCGCTTTCTCCGGCATGGCCGCAGTAATGGTCTCGAACGCGACGGGCTCCATTCCCGTAGGGCTCTTGGCCGCCCTGCTCTGCGGCGCCGTCGTCGGTTTCGTCAACGGCATCGTCATCGCCCGGTTCCGCATCAATGCGCTGATCACGACGCTTGCGACCATGCAGATCGTGCGCGGGCTGGCGCTGATCGCCTCGGACGGCCGCGCCGTCGGCATCAACGATCCGGCTTTCTACCAGCTTGCGCTATCGCGATTCCTGACCGTGCCGATGCCGATCTGGATCATGCTGATCCTTTTCCTCCTCTTCGGCTTCGTGCTCAACCGCACCGTTTTCGGAAAGAACACGCTGGCGATCGGCGGCAATCCCGAGGCGTCGCGGCTTGCCGGCGTCAATGTCGTCACCATGCGCGTCTGGATCTTTGCACTGCAGGGTCTCGTCTGCGGAATTGCCGGCATTCTGCTTGCTTCGCGCATCACTTCCGGCCAGCCGAACGCGGCGACGGGGCTCGAGCTCTCGGTGATCTCGGCCTGCGTCCTCGGCGGCGTTTCGCTCGCCGGCGGCCGGGCGACAATGAGCGGTGTTATCGTCGGGGTGCTGATCATGGGCATTGCCGAAAACGTTATGAACCTCCTGAATATTCAGGCATTCTATCAGTATGTCGTGCGCGGGCTGATCCTGCTGATCGCCGTGCTGCTCGACAATCTCAGGTCTTCGGCAACGGGGCGGCGCGGATGAGCAAAGGGCATGGCGGGGACAGCATCGATCTGAGCCACGGCGATCTCTCCGTGAGGATCAGCCGCCAGGGCGCGGCCGTCACTGCCGCAACATTCCGGGGCAAGCCTTTCCTCGTTTCGACAGGTGGCCCGGATGGGACCTTTGCGAGTTTTCCTCTGGTCCCGTTCGGCAATCGCGTGGAAGGCAATGCCATGTCCTTCGGCGGATGCGACTATGCCTTCCAGCGAAATTGCCACGACCCGCTCTACCTGCATGGCGATGGCTGGATCAGCCCATGGCAGGTGGAAGAATCGAGTTCCAAGCACGCGCAGCTCTGCTTTTCGCGTGATGCCGACCGGGTCTCGCCCTATGCCTATCTTAGTCGGCAAGAGATCCGTCTCAGCGGCAATCGGCTGGCGCTGACGCTTTCGGTGGAGAACAGGGGAGAGGCGGTCCTGCCCTTCGGGCTGGGGCAGCATCCCTTCTTCACACGGACGCCGGAAACACGGTTGACCATCGCAGCCGACCGCTTCTGGAGCGAACGGTTGGACCATCTCCCTGATGCACCCGGCCCGGTACCCGCTGAATTCAATTTCACGTCCGGTGCGGTGTTGCCGCAGCAGTGGATGAACAACGCTTTCGAAGGATGGAATGGACGGGCAGCCATCACCTGGCCGGAACTTGGAAACCAGGCGACGCTGGAAGCCGATGGAGCGCTCAATCGCTTCATGCTGTATATGCGGCTCGACCGGACAGATTTCTTCTGCCTGGAACCGATGAGCCACCTGCCGAATGGGCATCATCTGCCGAATTTCGGAGGGCTCAAACCTCTTGAGCCAGGCGAGGTTCTTTTCGGCAGGGTCACGATCGATCTGTCAGCGCTGCCGCCTCAACCGGAGGGGAGATAGATGAGCGATCGCCTGCAGGGCAAGAATATTCTGATCACCGGCGCTGCGCAGGGTATCGGCCTTGCGATCGCCAAGGCTTTCGTCAGGGAGAATGCTGCGGTCTATCTCGTCGATCGCGATGGAGCCCTGCTGGCGCAGGCGGCGGCAGAGCTCGCAAGCACCGGCGGCCAGGTCGGTTATCTGCCGGCCGACATAACAGATGTCGGAACGATCACCAGGGCGGTTGCCCATGCGAACGACGAGATCGGCCCATTGAATGGGCTCGTCAACAATGCCGGGGTCAATGTCTTTGCCGAACCGCTCGCCACGACCGACGAGGAGTGGAGCCGCTGCTTCGATATCAATCTCAAGGGAGCATGGAATTGCTGCAAGGCGGTGCTGCCCGGGTTTATCGAGCGCGACGGCGGCGTCATCCTCAACATTGCCTCCACGCACGCTTTCACGATCATCCCGCACACATTTCCCTATCCGCTTGCGAAACATGCGCTGCTCGGCATGACGAAATCCCTGGGCTTGGAGTACGCGCCCCGCAATATCCGGGTGAACGCGCTGGCGCCGGGTTATGTCTCGACACAGAAGGTGATCGACTACTGGAACAGCTTCCCCGATCCGGAGGCAGCTAAAGCCGAGACGATGAAGCTTCATCCCGGCGGGCGGATCGCAACGCCGGAGGAGATCGCCATGGCCGCGGTTTTCATGATCTCCGACGAATGCCCGTTCATGAACGCTACTTGCCTGACGATCGACGGCGGCCTCAGCGTGCAGCAGCATCCCGCTTGAGAAAAGTTGTTTTTTACAAGCCTGTCGTCTTCTCCCGATAGAGCGTTATATTGCCTGTCGGGAAGGCTCTAACCTGATCTCCCGCAGGCTCGGAGCGGCGCCCGCCGCTGCCTGGAACTCATTCTAATTAGGAGGACGGCATGCAGATCAATCGTACGGCTTCGGCTCATTGGGCCGGTGGACTCAAGGACGGTAAGGGCCTGATCTCGACGCAGAGCGGGGCGCTGACGGACTATCCCTACGGCTTTGCCAGCCGCTTCGAAGGCATTCCCGGCACCAATCCGGAAGAGCTGATAGGTGCTGCCCATGCCGGCTGCTTCACCATGGCGCTGTCGCTGATCCTTGGCGAAGCCGGTTTCACCGCCGAGCATATGGAAACCTCGGCCAAGGTGACGCTCGAAAGCGTCGAGGGTGGCTTCGCCGTCACCGCCATCCATCTTTCGCTTTCCGGCCGCATACCCGGCGCCGATGAGGCGACCTTCAACGAACTGGCCAATAAGGCAAAGGCCGGCTGCCCGATTTCTAAGGCGCTTGCCGCCGTTCCGATTACGCTCGACGTCAAGCTCGCCTGACTTTTTTCTCTGCTGTTGCCGCTGAAGTGCCGCGCTTTTGACGTCGCGGCACTTTTCAATTGTGGCTGACGTTCATCGTCACATCGTCTCGAGATCCATCACACCGCTCGCGCCATGCAGCCGGCATTGACAAGTGATGCCTGATGTTTTACGACTGACGAAATTCAAAAATCGTCAGTCGTAAGTCGAGGCTCTGATACTCATGAACGACATCGCGGAAAATACGCTCGACGTCACGCGGCAGGAGAATGTCACGCGCATTCTTGACGCGGCCGAGCGGCTGTTCCGTCACTACGGCTATAGCAAGACGACAGTTGCCGATATCGCCCGCGATCTTGGCATGTCTCCCGCCAATATCTATCGTTTCTTCGCTTCGAAGGTGGAGATCCATCAGGCGCTCTGCGGGCGCATGCTCGCCACCTGCTATCAGCTCGCCTATGACGTCCGCCACCAGCCGCTCAGCGCCAGCGAACGGCTGCGCCTCTATGTCGAGACCCAGTATCAATGGACGATGGATACGATGCTCGACGAGATGAAGGTGCACGAGATGATCGTGGTCGCGATCGAGCGCGACTGGCATGTCATCGAGAAACATATCGATCGCGTCCATGATCTGATTGCTGAAATAATCGCCGAAGGCATCGCTGCCGGCGAGTTCGCCGAGCAGGATCCGGTGGTCGCCTCGCGCTGCTTCGGCGCGGCGACGGTCAATCTCTGTCATCCCCAGATGGTGGCGCAATGTCTTGCGAAGACCAACCGCGCTGCCGTCGACGAACTGATCGACTACGTCATCAGGGCGCTCAAGAAATAACCGACGGCAGCCGCCGTCGATCCCCCGAAACATTCCAGGAGTGCGGAAGATGTTTTCGCTCAAGATCCTCAGCAATCGCATGCCGTCCGTCGCGAGCCTCGCGCTCGTCGGCGCCGTCGGGATTGGCGTTTCCGCCTGCTCGGAAGAAAAAGCTGAGGTCAAGGAAGTCATCCGGCCGGTGAAGGTCGTGGAGATCGCCAAGGCCGACGATACCCGCAAGCTCGATTATTCGGGGTCGGTCAAGGCGCGGACGGAAATGAACCTCGGCTTCCGGGTGGCGGGCAAGATCACGGAGCGTCTCGTCGATATTGGTGACCGGGTGACGCCCGGCGACGTTCTCGCCCGCGTCGACGCCACGGACTACCAGCTCGCGGTCAAGACGGCAGAGGCCAATCTCGCCGCGGCCGAAAGGGGCGTCGAAACCGCCGATCTCGCCAACAAGCGCGCCGAGCAGCTGTTCGACAAGAGCGTCGCCCCGAAGTCGCAGCTCGAGCAGGCCGCGCTCAGCCATGATCAGGCGATCTCGCAGCGCGATGCAGCGCTCGCGGCGCTGGGCCAGGCGAAGAATCAGGTGAGCTATACCGATCTCAAGGCGGGGCAGAATGGCATCGTGACATCGATCAATGCCGATATCGGCCAGGTCGTCGGCTCCGGCAGCCCCGTCGTCACCGTTGCCGTCGAAGGCGAGAAGGAAGTGCAGATCGCGGTTCCGGAAAACGACATTGCCGAATTCAAGCCCGGCAAGACGGTCAAGGCCCGTTTCTGGGCGGATGACAAGCTGGTGCTCGACGGCAAGGTGCGGGAGGTTTCCGGCAGCGCCGACGAGCAGTCGCGCACCTTTGCCGTTCGCGTGAGCCTGCCGAACGATCCTCGCGTGTTGCTCGGCATGACCGCGACGATCGAAACCGACGTCAACAACGATAACAGCTATGTCTCGATCCCGCTTACCGCGCTGGCCGAGAAGCACGGCAAGCAAATGGTCTGGACGGTCGACCGCGACACGGCGACGGTACATGGCCGCGATATCAAGGTCGCCGATTTCACCGGCGATGGCGTGCATGTGACCGAGGGCCTCGATAGCGGCGATCTCGTCGTTGCCGCCGGCACCCAGTTCATGAGTGAGAACCTGAAGGTGAAGGTGCCGGAGCAGCAATCGGCCTCGGCCGATACCGACCAGACCGTGCGTTGATCGCGCAATTAAAGCAATTTGAGCATGATGTTCCCGAAAACCGCTGACACTTTTCGGCATCATGCTCCAAAGGAAACATGACCATGGACGCCAACACCGAAAAGCGGCCCTTCAATCTGTCGCGCTGGGCGATCGGGCATCCAAGCATCGCCCGCTTCCTCTTCGGGCTGATCATCATCACCGGCGTGCTCGGCCTGATGCGCATGGGCCAGCGCGAAGATCCTGAATTCACTTTCCGCGTCATGGTCGTGCAGGCAATCTGGCCGGGCGCTTCCATTCAGGAAATGGAAGATCAGGTCGTCAACAAGATCGAACGCAAGCTGCAGGAGACGCCGCATATCGACTGGGTCAAGTCTTATACGCGGGCGGGCAGTGCGATCATCACCCTACAGGTCAAGGGCGACACCAATTCGCAGGAGGTGGCGGATGCCTTCTACCAGGTGCGCAAGAAGGTCGGCGACATTTCCAGCGAACTGCCGCAGGGCCTGCTCGGTCCCTATTTCAACGACGAGTTCGGCGATACCTTCATCACGCTGCATTCGATCAGCGGCGAGGGTTATTCCTATCCGGAACTGAAGAAATTCGCGATCCAGGCGCGCGACATGCTGCTGACGACACCGGGCGTCGAGAAGGCCGTCATCATCGGCGACCAGCCTGAGAAGATCTATATCGACGTTTCGTCCAAGGCGCTTGCCGAGCGCGGCCTGACGGTCCTCGACCTGCAGAACGCCATCAAGGGCCAGAACAATGTCGATCCGGCAGGCTCGGTCGATACCGGTCTGCGCTCGGTGCGCATTTCAGTCGAAGGCGACATGAAGAAGGTGGCCGATATCCGCGAGCTGCGCCTTCGCGCAGGCGGCCAGGTGACCCGCCTCGGCGATATCGCCACCGTCAGTTCCGGGCTCGAGGATCCCTACCAGCGCAAATACCGGTTCAATGGCCATGACAGCGTTCAGGTCGGCGTCGTCATGGCCAAGGGCTTCAACGTCACCGATGTCGGCAAGGGCGTGGAGGCGACCTATCAGCGCTTCGAGGAAGCTCTGCCTTACGGCGTCGCGGTCGACCAGATCGCCAACCAGCCCGACGTCGTGACGGACGCGGTCAGCGAATTCATGCATGCGCTCGGCGAAGCGCTTGTCATCGTGCTCGTCGTCTCGTTCCTGTCGATCGGCTGGCGCTCCGGCCTCGTCATCGCCATCGCCATTCCGCTGGTGCTCGCCGCCACTTTCGCACTGATGTACGAACTCGGCATCGACCTGCAGCGCATCTCGCTCGGCGCGCTGATCATCGCGCTCGGCCTGCTCGTCGACGATGCGATGATTGTCGTCGAAATGATGGAGCGAAAGCTGGAGGAGGGGCTGGTCAAAATCGAGGCGGCAAGCTTTGCCTATTCCTCGACGGCCTTCCCGATGCTGACCGGTACGTTGATCACGACGGCCGGCTTCATTCCCGTCGGTTTCGCCGCATCGACGGCCGGCGAATATGTCCGTTCGCTGTTCTATGTCGTTGGCATCGCGCTTGTTACCTCGTGGTTCGTCGCAGTCTATTTCACGCCGTGGCTCGGCTACATGATCCTCAAGCAGCGCCATCACGCCGGCGAGCATCACGATGCTTTCGACACGAGCTTCTACCGCCGACTGCGCGGCACGGTCGGCTGGGCGGTTCGCCATCGGGTGATCGTGCTGCTGTTGACGCTCGGCACCTTCGTCACCAGCCTCTGGGCATTCCAGTTCATTCCGCAGAATTTCTTCCCGCAGTCGTCGCGGCCTGAGATTCTCGTCGATCTGTGGCTGCCCGAGGGCACCAGCATCAAAGAAGTCGAGGTGCAGGCAAAGGCGCTCGAAGCGAAGATGATGGATGATCCCGACAAGCGGTTCATCGCCACCTATATCGGCGAAGGCGCACCGCGCTTCTTCCTGCCGCTCGATCAGCAGTTGCGCAATCCGAATTTCGCCCAGCTGCTGGTCATGGCGAAGGACGAGCCGGCGCGCGAACGCTTGATCGTCAAGCTGCGCACCATTCTTGCCGAAGACTTCCCATCGATCCGCGGCAAGGTCGACCGCCTCTTCCTCGGCCCGCCCACCGGCTGGCCGGTGCAGATGCGCATCATGGGGCCTGATCGTCAGGAAGTGCGAGCGATCGCCGATCAGGTGAAGGCGCGCTTTACGGCCAATCCGATGCTCGGCGCCATTCACGACGACTGGCTGGAACCGGTGCCGGCGATGAAGCTGGTGATCGACCAGGATCGTGCCCGGGCGCTGGGCGTGACCTCGCAGCGCGTGCGCCAGATGCTGCAGACCGCCATGTCCGGGGCGCCGCTCGATGATTTCCGTGATGGCGAGGAGACGGTCTCGATCGTCGCCCGCGAGCCGGACGCCAGCCGCTCGCTGCTGTCGGCGGTGAATTCCGTCTATGTCCCGACCGATTTCGGTGGCTTCGTGCCAGTCTCGCAGGTCGCCAAGGTCGTGCCCGTCATGGAGCAGGGCATCGAATGGCGGCGCGACCGGCTGCCGACGATCACGGTGCGCGCGACGCTGCCGGATGGCGTGCAGCCGAACGACGTCGTCATGAAGATGTATGCCGACATGAAGGACCTGCGCGACAGCCTGCCGGCCGGTTACAACGTCGAGATCCAGGGCGGCGCCGAGGATGCGGCGGAAAGCCAGATGTCGATCGCCGCAAAGGCGCCGATCATGCTTGCCGTCATCATCGTGCTGCTGATGGTGCAGCTGCAGCATTTCGGCAAGGCGATGCTGGTGCTTGCCACCGGTCCGCTCGGCATCATCGGGGCTGCGGCCGCCCTGCTGATCAGCGGCGCGCCCTTCGGCTTCGTGGCGATCCTGGGCGTCATTGCGCTGCTCGGCATCATCATGCGCAACTCGATCATCCTGGTCGACCAGATCGACCAGGATATCAAGGCCGGCATGCACCGGCAGGAGGCGATCGTCGGGGCTGCCGTGCGTCGTTTCCGGCCGATCATGCTGACGGCGCTGACGGCTGTGCTGGCGCTGATCCCGATCTCGCGCGGCGTCTTCTGGGGTCCGCTCGCCTTCGCCATGATGGGCGGCATCCTGGTCGCGACAGTGCTCACCATTCTGGTTCTGCCGGCCGGTTACGCTCTTTTCTTCGGCCGCGAGCCGAAGGCAAAGGACGAGCCAGGCCGGGATGCCGACGCCATCCAGGAAGAGGCGGATGACAGACATCCGCCGGCGTTGGCAGCCGAGTGAGGACGGCGCGGCGAAAGCCGCGCCGTTTTCCTTGCAGGTCACACTCTCACGGTTCTCATCACTGCCCGCTTCGTCTCGACTCGCGCCGATTCCATTGCCGTCTCGAAAAAGCTAAGCTTTTGAAAGCATGCCGGGGCGCGAGCCGTAATCCCGGCCGTCCATTGACAGGGGAGGCGCGACCATGGCCGATTATCGTCTGGAAACAAGCTGGCACCCGGTCGAAGGCAGTTTCGGGCGCTTGATCTTCACTCTCTTCAATCTTTCAGCCGAGCCTCTCTCCGGCTTCTCGCTCGCCTATACGTCGGAGACGCGGGTTGCCGACAAATATGTCTGCGATGGCGGCAGCCTGGAGCGACAGCTCGCGCATTTCCATGAATTCCGCCCGCCCGAGGGACTGAGCGTGCCGCCGGGCGGCCACTGGCGGTTCACCGTCGAGGGGCTGACCCGAGAACCGAAACATGTGACATCAGGGGTCAAATCGGCCTATCTGACACTTGGCGACGGGCGCCATGTTCCTGTCGGTTTCGGCGATCTCCTTCTCGAAGGCCGGGATGGCGGCATTGCGCCGCCGCTTCTGCCGCCGGGCCGGGTGGAGGAACCGTATTCGCTGCTGCCCTGGCCGCTGGCGCTCGCGCTGAAGGCGGGGGAACTGCCGGTCGTCCTTTATCCGGCCGAGAGCACGCGACCCGACGCGGTCAAGGCGTTGTCCCTGGTTCTTTCGCTTTACCAGCGGCTCTATCCGGCCAAAAACGTGCCGTTCTCGCTCTGCGGCGTAAAGGGCGGGCGCGCTATTCGTTTCGTTACCGAATCATCGATCGCTGCGTTCGCCTATGAAATACGATTTACCACGCATGAGGTCGTGCTCTCCAGCGCGGATGCGACGGGTCGACACAGTGGCCTGATCAGTCTGGCGCAACTCATGCACGGCGCGCGTGCCGATCGGGAGAGCTTCAGATTTCCGAATTTCGGCACGATCGCCGACCAGCCGCGTTATGACTGGCGCGGCTGCCATCTCGACGTGGTCAGACAGTTCTATCCGGTGGCTGACGTCATGCGGCTAATCGATATCCTCGCCTGGAACAAGCTCAACGTCTTCCATTGGCACCTGACCGACGACGAAGCCTGGCGGCTGGAGATCAAGGCCTATCCCCAGCTTACGGAGATCGGCGCGCGGCATGGCCCGGACGAGGTGCTCGTGCCGCAGCTTGGTGACGGGGCGAAACCGCGCTACGGCCATTACTCGCAGGAGGATGTCAGGCGGATCGTCGCGCATGCCGCCTCTCTGCATGTCGAGGTGGTGCCGGAAATCGATGTTCCCGGCCATAGCACCGCGACGCTGTTGTCATTGCCCGGCCTCGTCGACGGGCAGGAGGCGCCGGACAGCTACCGCGCCGTGCAGGGTTATTCCAACAATGCCCTCAACCCGGCGATCGAATTCACCTATGAATTTCTCGGCAAGGTGTTCGACGAGATGGTCACGCTGTTTCCCGGCGAATATATTCATATCGGCGGCGACGAGGTCGCAAGCGGCGCCTGGCTTTCCTCGCCGCTTTGCAAGGCGCTGATGGAACGGGAGAAAATTGCCGGCACCGCGGAGCTGCAATCCTATTTCCTGAAACGGATTAAGGCCATGTTGTCGGAGCGCGGCAGGAAGCTCGCTGGCTGGAACGAAGTCTCACATGGCGGCGGCGTCGATCGCGACGGTACTTTGCTGATGGCCTGGGAAAAGCACGCTGTCGGCATCGAGCTGGCGCAGCAAGGCTACGATGTGGTGATGACGCCGGGCCAAGCCTATTATCTCGACATGGCGCAGGCGGAAGCCTGGTCCGAGCCCGGTGCGAGCTGGGCGGGCCATGCGCCACCGGAACATAGCTATGCTTACGAGGCCGAGGGCGAGTTGCCGGATACCCTACGCGAGAAGATGCGCGGCGTCCAAGCCTGCATCTGGACTGAAAACTTCCTCTCTGGCGCCTATTTCAACCGGCTGGTCTTCCCGCGCCTTTCGGCCGTCGCCGAAGCCGCCTGGACGCCCCTGGAACGCAAGGACTGGGACCGGTTCGCAGCGATCGTACGGATGTGGCCGGTGCTTTAGGATGCAGCGGCATCGGCTTTCAGTCCCAGCAGCGCTGCGCCGATCAGGCCTGGTTCGATGCGGCATTCGCTCGGCACCACCAGCGGACGGTCGAACTTGCGCAGGGTGCGGGTACGCACCGCCCGGTCGAGCTTGGCCAGCAGCGGCTCGACATTGGAAAGCCCGCCGCCGACCGGCACGATGGTCGCGCCGGTGATGTTGATCGTCAGGGCGAGCGGCGAGGCGACGAGATCGACATAGACGTCGATGGTGCGGGTTGCCTTCTCCTCGCCGCGCCGCCACTGATCGATGATTTCTTCGCTCGCAAGGTCGAGATCATGCAGCGTCTTGTGCAGGCGCTCCAGGCCGCGCGCGCCGCCAACGGTGTCGACACAGCCCTTCTGGCCGCAGCCGCAGGCATAGGCGGGAATGGCGACGGGAGGATTGCCGGCTGCCGATGCGATGATCGGTCCATGACCCCATTCGCCGGCAAAACCTCCGGCCTCGTTGACGAGGCGCCCATCGGCGACCAGGCCGCCACCGACACCGGTGCCGAGAATGGCGCCGAAGACGATACGGTGGCCGCGGCCGGCTCCGAGACCGGCTTCAGCCATCGCGAAACAGTCGGCGTCATTGGCGATCAAAACAGGCAGGGCGAGTTCGGCTTCTAGGTCGGCTGCGAGCGTGCGGCCGTGGATGCAGGGAATGTTGGCGCAGGTCAGGCGCTGGGTATCGGGATCGACGACGCCAGCGATCGACAGGGCAATGCGGCTCGGCTGTTCGCCGGTCTTGGCGATAATGCTGCGCAGGGTCTCGACGAAAGCGGCAAAATCCTCCTTCGGCGTCGGACGGCGGCCGAGGGGCACGATGTCTGTCTCGGAGCGGGCGATGCCGCCCTTGATGGCGGAGCCGCCGATGTCGAATGAAATAATCATTGCCTGCCTGCCGTTTCTCTGGCCATCAGCGTCTGCTCGCACTGTTGGCCGGGAATTTCAAGCCTTCATGCACCTGCCTGCCATGCGCTTGCGGCGCAAAGGAGCGACGGTCGAACGTAAATCGCCGCCGACAGGTCTTTCATTGATTTCCTGTCCCTTAAGTCATTCAATTGGCATATTGCGCGGCCAGGATCGGACCCCGCACTTCCATCATCTACCGGTATCATGACCATCGAAAACGCCGATTCCAACAGACGCAGAAGACCCCGTCCGCCACGTCCCAAAGGCCGCCGCCTCTCAGCGGTCCTGCGGCAGCTGGCAGGCGACCGAAGCCGGGAGTGGATCTCGATCGGCGATCTGTTCGAGACGATGGGTGACAGGGCGATCAGTGCTCTGATGCTGATCTTCGCGCTGCCGAACGCCTTTCCCACCCCGCCCGGCACCTCGGCAGTGCTCGGCGCGCCGCTGGTTTTCCTGGCGGTGCAATTGACCTTCGGGCTGAAACCCTGGCTGCCGAAGGCGATCGCAAACCGGTCGATGCGGCGGGAAGACTTCGAGACCATCGTCGGCCGCATCCACCGTTGGCTCGCCTGGGCGGAGCGCATGCTGAAGCCGCGGCTTGCGATCTTCGCCGAGCCGCCGGCGGAATATTTCGCCGGCCCTGCCTGTCTGCTGCTTTCGATCGTGCTGGTTCTGCCGGTTCCGCTCGGCAACATCCTGCCGGCGATCACCATCTCGGTCTTCGCTTTCGGCATCATGGGGCGTGACGGGCTCTTCGCGCTCATCGGCTTTATCATGACGACTGTGTCGCTCGTCATTGCCGGCAGCGTGATCTACGGTCTCGCAAAGGCGTCGATTTATTTCGTCATGCAATGGTTTGCCTGAGCGGTGGCGTCAACAGGCTCGACATTTTCGGGAATTTTGTTTTGATCTGGCGCATAGAGACTCACATCAAGCCGGCGGCGGCAAGCCGGCTCATTTTGCGCGGTAGGCAGTAGATGGCAAAAAGATCAGAGACCCCTGCACGGCTCGACGATGCAGCCCGTGCCGGCTGGCTTTATTACGTCGCCGGACGCACGCAGGATGAAATCGCCGCCGCGATGGGCATTTCACGGCAATCGGCGCAGCGGCTGGTCTCGCTTGCGGTCGCCGAGCGTCTGATCAAAGTGCGGCTCGACCATCCGATCGCCGCCTGCCTCGAGCTTGCCAACCAGCTGCGGCGAAAATTCGGGCTGAAACATGTGGAGGTGGTGCCGAGCGACGCGGGTTCCTCATCGACCACCGTCGGCATCGCCGAGGCGGGTGCGGCCGAGATCGAGCGCTGGCTGAAGCGGCCGGAACCGATCGTGCTGGCGGTCGGCACCGGCCGCACGCTGAAGGCGGCGGTCGACCAGCTTCCGGCGATCGAATGTCCCAATCACCGGATCGTCTCGTTGACCGGCAATATCGCGCCGGACGGTTCGGCCGCCTATTACAACGTCATCTTCAGCATGGCGGATGCGGTGAAGGCGCGGCACTATCCGATGCCGCTGCCGGTGCTCGTCACCTCGGCCGAAGAACGGGAGCTGCTGCATGGCCAGCAACTGGTGCGCTCGACGCTCGACATGAGCGCGCAGGCCGACGTCACCTTCGTCGGCATCGGCGAGCTCGGCATCGACGGGCCGCTCTGCGTCGACGGCTTTCTGGAAAAGGACGAGATGATGGAACTGATGCGCGGGGGCGCCGTCGGTGAAATCTGCGGCTGGATCTTCGATGTCGACGGCAAGCTGCTCGACAACCCGATCAACGAGCGCGTCGCCTCGGCGCCGATCCCATCCCGCGAGGCATCGATGGTCATCGGGCTCGCCAAAGGCAAGCGCAAATTCAAGGCGATCAGAGCCGCCGTTGTCGGCCATCAGATCAACGCTCTGATCACCGACGAAGAGACGGCCGAATTTTTGCTCAAAAGCTGAGCAAAAAATATCTCAATCAAATCAAAGGGAAGACCTTTGTCTTCGGCATCGCAGCAACGATTGCCGATTGACATTTTTCGTCGAGTGGTGAGTAATTGCTCATGAGCAAAGCGAATGCTCACATCTCGTCTTCTGGGAGGAAGATATGACATTGAGAACTTTCCTGCTGGGCGCCTGCTCAGCATTGGCGTTTGCCAGCATGGCTTCGGCCGAAACGCTGACAATCGCGACCGTGAACAACGGCGACATGATCCGGATGCAGAAGCTGACGGATGATTTCAAGGCGAAGAATCCCGGCATCGACCTTGAATGGGTCACCCTCGAAGAAAACGTGCTGCGCCAGAAGGTCACGACCGACATCGCGACCAAGGGCGGCCAGTACGACGTTCTGACGATCGGCACCTATGAAGTTCCGATCTGGGCGAAGCAGGGCTGGCTGCTGCCGCTCGACAACCTCGGCGACGCCTATGACGTCAACGACCTGCTGCCGGCCATCCGCAGCGGCATCAGCATGGACGGCAAGCTCTATGCAGCGCCGTTCTATGGCGAAAGCTCGATGGTCATGTACCGCAAGGATCTTTTCGACGCCGCCGGTCTGAAGATGCCCGATGCGCCGACTTGGGACTTCATCGCAGACGCTGCGAAGAAGATCACCAACAAGGACAAGGAAATCTACGGCATCTGCCTGCGCGGCAAAGCCGGTTGGGGCGAAAACATGGCCTTCCTGACGGCGATGTCGAACTCCTTCGGGGCGCGCTGGTTCGATGAGAAGTGGAAGCCGCAGTTCGATCAGCCCGAGTGGAAGGACACGCTGACCTTCTACGTCAACCTGATGAAGGAAGCCGGCCCTCCGGGCGCCTCCTCCAACGGTTTCAACGAGAACCTGGCGCTGTTCCAGACCGGCAAGTGCGGGATGTGGATCGATGCAACGGTCGCCGCGTCCTTCGTCTCCGATCCGAAGCAGTCGCAGGTCGCCGACAAGGTCAGCTTCGCGCTCGCTCCGGACAAGGGCCTCGGCAAGCGCGGCAACTGGCTCTGGGCCTGGAACCTCGCTATTCCGGCAGGCTCGCAGAAGGTCGAAGCCGCCGAGAAATTCGTCGCCTGGGCAACGAGCAAGGACTACACCAACCTTGTTGCCGAGAAGGAAGGCTGGCTGAATGCACCTCCCGGCACCCGCACCTCGCTTTATGCGAATGCGGAGTATCAGAAGGCTGCCCCCTTCGCCAAGATGACGCTCGATTCGATCAACTCGGCCGACCCGACCAAGCCGACCGTCAAGCCGGTCCCCTATGTCGGCGTCCAGTTCGTGGCGATCCCGGAATTCCAGGGCATCGGCACGGCGGTGGGCCAGCAGTTCTCGGCAGCCCTTGCCGGCCAGATTTCGGTCGATCAGGCGTTGAAGAGCGCACAGCAGCTGGCAACCCGCGAAATGACCAAAGCCGGCTACATTAAATAAAACCTCCTGAGAAGAGGCGGATCCTTGACAATCCGCCCCTCTGGGCCGCCGATTGCCCGAACCGCATCGGCGGCCTCTTTCCAGATTAAAGCTGCCTTGCGGCCGCTCCCTGCTTCAGATCAGATCGGTGATTGCCATGGCAACAACACATACTCGCTCCGCGGCGCGCCTGATGATTGCGCCCTCCGTGCTGTTCCTCTTTGCGTGGATGATCGTTCCGCTCGCGATGACGATCTACTTCTCGCTGCTGAACTACAATCTGCTCAGCCCCGGCATGGAGAGCTTTGTCGGCCTGCTGAACTACGAATATTTCCTGTCCGATCCGGCCTTCATCGCCGCGCTGATCAATACGCTGCTGCTTGTCGCCGGCGTTCTCGTCGTTACCGTCGTCGGCGGAATTGCCTTTGCGCTGTTGCTCGACCAGCCGATGTACGGCCAGGGCATCGTGCGGATCCTCGTTATCGCGCCGTTCTTCGTTATGCCGACAGTGGCGGCACTCGTCTGGAAGAACATGTTCATGAACCCGGTCAACGGCCTGTTTGCGCATCTGGCGAAGGCGCTCGGCCTGCAGCCGATCGACTGGCTGGCGAATGCGCCTCTGTTGTCCGTCATCCTCATCGTCGCCTGGCAGTGGCTGCCCTTTGCCACCCTCATTCTGTTGACGGCGCTGCAGTCGCTCGACGAAGAGCAGAAGGAGGCCGCCGAAATGGACGGCGCCGGAGCAATCTCGAAATTCATCTATATCATCCTGCCGCACATGGCGCGCGCCATCACCGTGGTGATCCTGATCCAGACGATCTTCCTGCTTTCGGTCTTCGCCGAAATCCTCGTCACCACCAATGGCGGGCCGGGCACCGACAGCACCAATCTCACCTATCTCGTCTATGCGCAGGCACTCCTGCAGTTCGATATCGGCGGCGCTTCGGCAGGCGGCATTGTCGCGGTCGTGCTTGCCAACATCGTCGCGATCTTCCTCGTCCGCCTCGTCGGCAAGAATCTGGAGGCTTGAGATGGCCAGAAAAGTCACAACTCAGCGCAAGGTCATCATGACCGCGATTGCCTGGACGCTCGGCATCCTGATCTTCTTTCCAATCCTCTGGACGTTCCTGACCAGCTTCAAATCGGAAGCCGATGCCATTGCCTCGCCGCCGCAGTTCCTGTTCTTCCACTGGACGACGGAAAACTATGCGGAAGTGCAGAGCCGGTCGAACTATCTCAGCCACTTCATGAACTCGGTGGTCATTTCCTTCGGCTCGACGCTGATCGGGCTGGTCATCGCCATTCCGGCCGCCTGGGCGATGGCTTTCGCGCCCACCAAGCGGACCAAGGACGTGCTGATGTGGATGCTCTCGACCAAGATGATGCCGCCCGTCGGCGCGCTCATCCCCATCTATCTGATGTTCCGCAATTCTGGTCTGCTCGACACGCGCACCGGGCTGGTGATCGTGCTGACGCTGATCAACCTGCCGATCATCGTCTGGATGCTCTACACCTACTTCAAGGAAATCCCCGGCGAGATCCTGGAAGCAGCCCGCATGGACGGAGCGTCGCTGATGAAGGAGATCGTCTACGTGCTGACGCCGATGGCGGTGCCCGGCATTGCCTCGACGTTGCTTCTGAACATCATCCTTGCCTGGAACGAGGCGTTCTGGACGCTCAACCTCACCGCCTCAAAGGCAGCGCCCTTGACGGCCTTCATCGCCTCCTATTCCAGCCCGGAAGGCCTGTTCTACGCCAAGCTTTCGGCGGCCTCGACCATGGCGATCGCGCCGATCCTGATCCTCGGCTGGTTCAGCCAGAAGCAACTCGTCCGCGGCCTGACCTTCGGCGCAGTGAAATAAGAAAAGGGAGACAAACATGGGCAGCATTACCCTTCAGAAGGTTTCCAAGGTCTTCGGCGAAGCCAAGGTCATCCCTTCGATCGATCTCGATATCAACGACGGCGAATTCGTCGTCTTCGTCGGTCCGTCCGGCTGCGGCAAGTCCACCCTGCTCAGGCTGATCGCCGGCCTCGAGGACGTCTCCGGAGGCAAGATCGTCATCGACGGCAAGGACGCCACCGAAAAAGCGCCGTCCGAGCGTGGCCTTGCCATGGTGTTCCAATCCTATGCGCTCTATCCGCATATGAGCGTGCGCAACAACATCGCCTTCCCGCTGAAGATGGCAGGCGTCGACAAGGCGGAGATCGACCGCAAGGTGACGGATGCCGCGCGGGTGCTCAATCTCACGGACTATCTGGAGCGAAAGCCGCGCCAGCTTTCCGGCGGTCAGCGCCAGCGCGTCGCGATCGGCCGCGCCATCGTGCGCCAGCCTTCGGCCTTCCTGTTCGACGAGCCGCTGTCGAACCTTGACGCCGCTCTGCGCGTCAACATGCGCCTCGAAATCAGCGAACTGCATCAGCAGCTGAAGACGACGATGATCTATGTCACCCATGACCAGGTCGAGGCCATGACCATGGCCGACAAAATCGTCGTGCTCAACAGGGGCAATATCGAGCAGGTCGGCTCGCCGCTCGAACTGTACAGCCGCCCGCGCAACCTTTTCGTCGCCGGCTTCATCGGTTCGCCGAAGATGAATTTCATCAAGGGTCAGAATGCTGCCGTGCTTGGCGCGCATACGATCGGCATCCGCCCCGAACACATGCTGCTGTCGATGGAGAGCGGCGACTGGAAGGGCAGGGTCGTGGTCGCCGAGCATCTCGGCTCCGATACGTTCCTGCATATCGATGTCGAGGGGATCGGCATGGTGACGGCGCGCGGCAGCGGCGATTTCGCCGCCAAGGCGGGCGATATGGTCTATCTGACGCCGGATCGTTCGCGCATTCATAAATTCAACGAGGGCGGCCTTGCCATCTGAGCAGGCGGCCGGGTGGGGGCAGGCATGCGAGCCGGGCGATGGCGCCCGGCCGTCTCGGCAAGACCTTCAAGAGGACTGAAACATGACGTGCAAACTATCGCTGGCAACGCTTTCGGACGCGGCGCGCACTGCCGCCATCCCTTCCTATGAGAGGGCGTCGCTGAATGCCGGCATCATGCACTTCGGCGTCGGCAATTTCCACCGCGCCCATCAGGCGATCTATCTCGACGATCTCTTCAACCACGGCGTCGATCACGACTGGGCAATTGTCGGTGCCGGCGTTCTGCCATCGGATGCCGCCATGCGCGAGAAGCTTGCGGCGCAGGATTTCCTGACGACGGTGGTGGAGCAGGACAACAACAAAACGGCGGCGCGAGTGACTGCCCCGATGATCGATATTCTGCCGGTGGGCGATCCCGCCGCCATCATCGCCAGGCTTGCCGATCCTGAGATCCGCATCGTCTCGCTGACGATCACCGAGGGCGGTTATTTCATCGATGCGTCAGGCACGTTCAATCCGGCCCATCCTGCTATCGCCGCCGACGGACAAAATCCCGGTGCTCCGAAGACGGTCTTCGGTCTGATCGTTGCCGGCCTGAAGGCGCGCAAGGACAAGGGCATCGGGCCCTTCACCGTGATGTCCTGCGACAACATTCCTCATAACGGCGTCGTCACCGCCAATGCCGTGATCGGCACAGCCGCCCTTTCGGATGCCGCCCTTGCCGACTGGATCAGGGCTAACGTCGCCTTCCCAAACGCGATGGTCGATCGCATTACGCCGGCGACCGGCCAGCGGGAGATCGATTTCCTCAGGGACAATTTCGGCATCGAGGATAACTGGCCGGTTTATTGCGAAGAATTCAAGCAGTGGGTGCTCGAAGACAAGTTCACGGCTGGCCGCCCGGCCCTGGAAAAGGTTGGCGTCACCTTCGTTCCCGATGTCACGCCTTACGAGCATATGAAGATCCGCATCCTGAATGGTGGACATGCCGCGATCGCCTATCCAGCGGCGCTGATGGACATTTATTTCGTGCATGATGCAATGGAAGATCCGCTGATCCGGGCTTTCCTGGCCAAGCTTGAGAAGGACGAGATCATTCCGATCGTACCGCCGGTGCCGAATACCTCGCTGACGGATTATTTTGCTCTCATCGAGCATCGGCTTCTCAATCCGAAGATCGCGGACACCATCCCGCGTCTGGCGCAGGACGGCTCGAACCGCCAGCCGAAGTTCATCCTGCCGTCGACGCTCGACAATCTGCGCCAGAGCAGGGACGTCATCGGCCTGGCGCTGGTCTCGGCGCTCTGGTGCCGTTATTTCGCCGGCAAGACCGACAGCGGCAAGGATATCGTCTTCAACGACGCCAGCGCCGAGCGCCTGCACGCGGCGGCCCTGAAGGCAAAGGACGATCCGTCGGCCTTCCTTGCCTTTGATGATATTTTCGGCGAGGTGGCGAAATCGGACCTTTTCCGAAGACGGTTCGCTCATGCTCTTAAAACCTTGTGGGAAAAGGGTACGCGGGAAACGCTGCAGCTCTATCTCGACGACAAGCTCGCAATGTAAGGGAATGCGGATGGCGGCATCGGCTGGCGCCATCCATCCCGCTTTGCGGGCGAAGCGGCACGATCACGCGTCTGAATTGAAGTCAGGTTGGGTCTTTCATGGCTGATGCTGAACCACGGCTGGTCATTTTCGATTGCGACGGGGTGCTCGTCGACAGCGAGCCGATCTCGATCAGCGTACTCGTCCGGGCGATGAGCGATCTCGGCGTTTCGATCACCGAAGACCAGGCCTATGAGCGTTTTCTCGGTCGCAGCCTGGCAACCCTCATCGATACGCTTGAAACCGAGTTCAATATTCACGCCGGCGAAGAATTCCTCGAGCGCATCCGCACCGATCTCTACGCGCGGTTCCGCACCGAGCTGAAGCCGATGGACGGCATCGCGGCGACGATCGACGGGCTCGGCATTCCCTGCTGTGTCGCTTCATCAAGCCAGATGGAGCGAATCCGGCTGTCGCTGTCCGTCACCGGACTTCTCGACAGGCTCCCCGACATTTTCAGCGCGACGATGGTCAAGCGCGGCAAACCGGCGCCCGATCTCTTCCTCCACGCGGCGCGACAGATGCATGTCGAGCCGGGATCCTGCCTTGTCATCGAGGACAGTCCGGCCGGCATTGCCGCCGCCAAGGCGGCGGGCATGACGGTCTTTGCCTTCACCGGCGGATCGCATGCGAATTTCGCCGGATACCGGGCCGAACTCGACCGGCTTTCGCCTGATGTGGTGTTTGACGCCATGCCGGATTTGATACACCTTGTCCGCAACCATAAGCTGGACGGGACCGAGATTTGATGCGTGATCATGTGGTTGCGGTGGATGTCGGCACCGGCAGCGCGCGCGCCGGCGTCTTCGATGCCAGCGGCCGTCTGCTGGCCAAGGCGGAACATCCCATCGTCATGAACCGGCCGCGTGAAAACCACGCCGAGCACGATTCCGAAGACATCTGGTCGGCCGCCTGCACCGCGGTGCGCAGGGCGATGGAGCAATCCGGTATCGCCGCCGCCTCGGTCGGAGCAATCGGCTTCGACGCGACTTGTTCGCTCGTCGTCCGCGATGTCGAAGGCCGGCAGATCAGTGTATCCACCAGCGGCGAGCAGCGTTTCGACACCATCGTGTGGCTCGATCATCGGGCGCTGAAGGAAGCCGACTTCTGCACGGCGACGGAGCACAGGGTGCTCGAACATTCCGGGCACGTCATGTCGCCGGAAATGGAAATGCCGAAGCTGATGTGGTTGAAGAAGAAGCTGCCGGCGACATGGGAAAAGACGGGCTATTTCTTCGATCTTGCCGATTTCATGACCTGGAAATCGACGGGATCGACTGCCCGTTCTCGCTGCACGCTGACGGCAAAATGGAACTATCTCGCCCATCTCGAAAAGGGATGGCAGCAGGATTTTCTGCAGCGGATCGGGCTCGACGATCTTCAGGCCCGCGGCGGGCTACCGGATGAGACTGTGCCGGTCGGCGGCAGTATAGGCCGGCTGACGGCTGATGCGGCCGAGGCGCTGGGGCTGACCACGGAGTGCCATGTCTCGGCGGGAATGATCGACGCCTATGCCGGCGCGCTCGGGGCGCTCGGCGGTTATGCCGCCGATCCTGTAACACGTGAGCTTAAGCTGGCACTGATCGCCGGCACGTCGAGCTGCATCGTCGCCTTCTCGCAGGAGTGTAAGCCGAGCCACGGCATGTGGGGGCCTTATTATGAGGTTGTCTTCCCGCAGTCCTGGCTGGTGGAGGCGGGGCAATCTGCGACCGGTGCGCTGCTCGACCATATCGTCCGCATGCATGCGGCCGGCGGCGAGCCGACGGCGGCGCTGCACCAGAAGATCGTCGCGCGCATCGCCGAATTGCGGGCAGAGGAGGGCAACGCTTTCGGAGAGCGCATTTTTGTGCTGCCAGACTTTCACGGCAATCGCTCGCCGCTTGCCGATCCGCATGCCGTCGGTGTGATCAGCGGGCTGACGCTCGACACCTCCTTCGACGGGCTCTGCGCGCTCTACTGGCGGTCTGCAGTCGCGATCGCTCTCGGGATCCGCCATATCCTGGAGACGATGAAGGAATATGGCCACGTGCCCGATACGCTGCATATCGCGGGCGGACACGTGAAGAACCCGGTGCTGATGGAGCTTTATAGCGACGCCACCGGCTGCAAGGTCGTGGTGCCGAAGATGAACGAGGCGGTGCTGCTCGGCACGGCGATTGCGGCATCCGTCGCCTGCGGCCTGCACGAGAATTTGGCGGCAGCCGGCGAAGCGATGTATCCGGGTGGCGACGAACGGCTTCCAGACAAGGCAAAACAGGCGCTTTACGACCGCGACTATCGCCGTCTTCTGGCCATGCACCGGCACCGCGCCGAACTGGAAGCGATGTTCTGAAAGCTCACATCTAGTGGTTCGCGGTTTCACCGAGGACGGTCGCAAATTCCAGCATGCGGCGGCGGCGGAGGGCTGCCTCCTCTCCGACTTCGAGAATGACGGATTCGGACAGGCAATCGAGCAGCGCAATCAGCGGCGGAAGATTGTCGAGATCAGGGGCGCGTGCCGGCGGCAAGGACAGCATGACGTTTGACTGATCCGCCATCCAGTCTGCTTGCTGCGGCGAAATTAGCACGACCTTGTAGCCGTAGCGCCGCGCGGTTCTGGCAAGCAGCCGCGCCTTGGCGAAACGGCGGCAATCGATGATGACGAGCAAAGCGTCGTCCACGGCCTGCCGGGCGAAGAGTTCGGCAAAACGGTTGTCGGTGGCATCGAGCGTGCGGACGCCATCGCGGGCCTGCGTCAGCCGCTGGCAGAAGTGATTGGCAAGGCTTGCGAGCCGCGCATGGGTGGCGATCGATACTTCGCGGGCCGTGCTGATCAGGCGGACGGCTTCGGCCCAAAGCGGCTGCGCCGTCAGATGATAGATGTGATGCAGGGCCTGGATCTGCTCGGCAACCAGCACGGCAAGCGGCTTGCCCTCCGCGGCGTCCGCATGCAGCTCGCTCATGGCGCTCTGCAATTGCGCCGGCGATGTCGTCACGGTCTCGCGAATTTCCACTTTGACGCTGTCCAAACCCTGGTAGCCGAGCGCGCGCAGGAAGCGCCCAACGGTCATCGGCGAGAGGTCCAGCCTGTCGGCGACAGATGCTGCCGTCTCAAACGGCAGGTCGTTGAGGTGCTCGGAGAAATATTTCGCGATGCGACGCTCGGCCGGTGTGCCGCTTTTTACGTATTGCCTGAGTTTGTGCACAAAGTCTTCCACATCAGCCTCCCCGTATTTCCTCAGAGGCGTTCCGTGGATGCGCTAACGCGACCCTTTGTCTTTGCAACTATTTTCGGAAGCTGCTTCTCAGGCTCGTATTTCTGCGTCCGATAATATTATATTCGTTCTAATATTGCGACAAGTTTCTATTAAAGCATGCAATTTTATTCTCTCTTGTCGGTAGCATTCGCCTTTCCTACATCTTCTGCGTAACCGGAGACGCTGAAGAAATGATTCTTGATGCCGCACGCCTTTCGCTCGCCAATCTGTTCGCGCCGGAGACACGCTCGGTCTTCTGGAAAGTGCTCGGCCTGACGCTTCTCGTCCTCGTCGGCCTCTGGTTCGCGCTACGCGGGGCCTTCATGGCCTTTCTCTTTCCCTGGCTCACCAGCTTCTTTCCCGAGATGCCGGACTGGGCGGGGTGGTTCGCGCTGGTTTTCGCGATCTTCGCCGGGATCGGCCTTGCGCTCGTGCTGGCGCTGCTGCTTTCGCCTGTGACGGCGCTGATCGCAGGCCTTTTCCTCGACGATGTCGCCGACGTTATCGAAAAACGTGACTATCCCGGCGACGCGCCGGGTGCCGCAATGCCGCTCGGCCCGGCGATGGCGAGCTCGATCAAATTTCTCGGGGTTGTGATCCTTGGCAATATCGTGGCGTTGTTGCTACTGTTCGTTCCCGGCGTCAATCTGGTCGCGTTCTTTCTGGTGAACGGCTACCTGCTCGGACGGGAATTCTTCGAATTCGCCGCCATGCGCTTCCGTCCGCCTCATGAGGCGCGGCTCTTCCGCACCAAACATGCGCCGACGGTCTTTCTCGGCGGGCTGGTGATCGCCCTCTTTCTGGCGATCCCGGTGGTCAACCTGCTGACGCCCCTCTTCGCGGCGGGTATGATGGTGCATCTGCACAAGCTGATTTCCGCAAAGGACGCCGGTTTCCGCGCCTGAGGCTCAGCCAGGTAATTCAGATGTCTCGTACATTGCCGCGAATTCGGCGCTCGGCGGGATCGGCTTGATGATGTCGATCAGCACGCCGTTCGGATCGGCGGTGATAAAATGCCGCTGGCCGAAATCCTCGTCGCGGATCTCCTGCAGGATCGGAAGGTTTGCGCTACGGCAAGCAGCGTAGACCGCATCGACATCGGCAACCTCGAAATTGAGGAGCAATCCGGACACTTTGCCCCGAGCCGCAGCCGGAATGGTTTCGTGGTTGCCATCGAGAACGGCGAGAGCGACATGCTTCTCCTCTTCCGACTGCAGATGTACGTACCAGTTGCTCTCGAACACTGCCCTGAAGCCGAAATGCGCGCAGTAGAAGCGGGCGGAACCGGCGACGTCGTCGGTCATGATGACAGGGTAATAGCTCGTCGATTTCATCCCTTTCCTCCTTGGATGCATACAGCCTGTATGTTTTTTGTTCTTAACATACAGGCTGTTTGTATGTAAATGGGAGAAATGAGCCGCAGCAATCGCCAAAGAACGGAACAGACAAAAAAGGCGCTGATCGATGCCGGACGACGCCTCTTCGTCGAAAAGGGGTATGCCGAAACGGCGACGCCGGAGATCGCAGCGGCGGCGGGTATGACGCGCGGAGCGCTCTATCATCATTTCGAGGACAAGAAGGCGCTGTTTCGCGCGGTCGTCGAAGCCGAGGCGCGCGCAGTTGCCGAAGCGATCGCGGCATCTTCGACACCCGATGATACGCCGCGCGACGCGCTGACTGCGGGCGCTGCGGCCTATTTCAATGCGATGATGGCAGAGGGCCGCACGCGGCTGCTGCTGATCGAAGCGCCGGCCGTTCTTGGTCTGGCGGCGACTCAGGCGATCGATGCTGACAATGCCGAAACGACCTTGCGGGCAGGACTTGCAGCCATGTTTCCGAGAGCCGGCGCTGCGCTCGAGCCTCTGGCATTGCTGCTATCGGCGGCCTTCGACCGCGCTGCGCTGGCGATCGAAGCGGGTGCCGAACGGCGGAGTTACGAGCAGGCAATCGCTGCTTTACTCGACGGCCTCGCCAATCACCTGCGGCGGTAGCTCGACGAGTGGGGCCGGCACGTCCGAGCTCTTCTCCGACGATTTGCAAATGTCGGCGATGACGCAGCACTCGCATTCGGGTCGGCGTGCCTTGCAGGTGTAGCGCCCGTGGAGGATCAGCCAGTGATGGGCGTGATAGAGGTAGTGTTTCGGCACCACTTTCATCAATCGCGCTTCGACTTCATCCGGTGTCTTGCCGGGCGCAAGCCTGATGCGATTGGCGATCCGGAAGATGTGCGTGTCGACGGCCATGGTGGCCTGGCCAAAGGCCATGGACAGCACGACATTGGCAGTTTTGCGGCCGACGCCAGGCAGGCGAACCAGTTCCTCACGCGTTTCCGGCACCTTGCCGGCGAAGTCGTCGACCAGCATTTGCGAGAGCGCGATGACGTTTTTCGCCTTGTTGCGGTAAAGGCCGATCGTCTTGATGTAATTGCGAAGCTTGTCCTCGCCGAGATCGAGCATTTTCTGCGGCGTATCGGCCACCTTGAAGAGCGCCCGCGTCGCCTTGTTGACACCGGCATCGGTGGCCTGGGCGGAGAGAGCCACCGCCACGACAAGGGTGAAAGGGTTGGTGTGCTCCAGCTCGCCCCGCGGCTCGGGCCGCTGCACCGAAAAGCGACGGAAGATTTCCTCGCGTTCAGCCGGCGAATAGGCGGTTTTGACCGCCGCCGCCGGTTTGCGGCGGGTGATCATGTTCGTGCCTTGCGGCAGGGATTTGAGTTTCGGATTCGCCATAGAAACTCTATACTCAGCGGTCATGATGGAAGGCAACGCCAACAGCTCCAACGAGCAGCCTGTTTTCGCCGCCGAGCTCTTCCCCCACCGGTCGCTCGGCCGCCGGGGCTTCAAGGTGCTGCTCATTCTGTCCGGCGCCGTATGCTTCCTCTACGGGATGTTCTTCATCGCCAGCGGCGCCTGGCCGATCGGCTTCTTCTTCGGATTGGATTTCGCGCTTCTTTACGGCGCCTTCTGGCTGAATTACCGCTCCGGACGGGTGCGCGAACAGGTCACCGTGTCGCGCACGGACGTATCGGTGCGCAAGGTTGCCCCATCGGGGCGGATCGTGGAGCATCATTTCAACCCGTTCTGGGCGCGGTTCCTCGTCCGAAGGCACCAGGAGATCGGCATCCTCTCCATGCATATTTTCGGCGAGGGCCGGCGCACGGATATCGGCTCCTTCCTCAATCCTGACGACCGCGAAAGTTTCGCCAAGGCCTTCAAAGGCGCGCTCGCCACGGTCAAACAGCGTATCTGAGCCTATAGGCGAGCGCGCAAGAATCGGGTGGTTTACGCTCCGCCTATTGATTATCTCCTTGTTACAAGGAGAAAGACCATGGATATGATTGCGAACCTGCAGACCGACATCACGCCTGACGGCCCTGATTATGATATCGTCCGTCGGGTCATCGAACTCATCACCGAGGATTATCGCGATCAGCCGTCGCTGGAGGCGATCGCCGCTAGGCTCAACCAGTCGCCGACGCAATTGCAGAAGACCTTCACCCGCTGGGCTGGCCTCTCGCCGAAAGGTTTCCTGCAGGCGGTGACGCTCGACCACGCCAAGCGGCTGCTGCGCAAGGAAGACATGCCGTTGCTCGAGACGTCGATCGAAGTCGGCCTCTCCGGGCCAAGCCGCCTGCACGACCTTTTCGTGACCCATGAGGCGATGTCACCCGGCGAATGGAAGGCAAAAGGCGGCGGCCTCTCCATCCGCTACGGCTTCCACATCTGCCCCTTCGGCGTGGCGCTGATCATGGTGACCGATCGCGGTCTTGCCGGCCTTGCCTTCAGCGATTCCGGCGGTGAAAGGGCTTGCCTCGAGGACATGACCGGCCGCTGGCCGAATGCCGAATACATCGAAGACCTGCAGGCGACGATGCCCTATGCCGCCCGCATCTTCCAACCCGGAAAATGGTCTTCCGAGCAGCCGCTCCGCGTCGTACTGATCGGCACGGACTTCCAGGTGCGCGTCTGGCAGAGCCTCATGAAGATACCGTTCGGCAAGGCGGTCACCTATTCCGACATCGCCAACGATATCGGCCGGCCGACGGCGCAGCGCGCTGTCGGCGCGGCGGTGGGCGCAAATCCGATCTCCTTCGTGGTGCCTTGCCACCGGGCGCTCGGCAAGAACGGGGCGTTGACGGGTTACCACTGGGGCCTCACACGCAAACGGGCGATGCTCGGCTGGGAATCGGCGCATGCGTAAAGCATGCCTTGCTAAAAAGCACGGCATGAGGCGCGGCAAGCCGACCTGAAAGATCACGGCGCGCTTCAGGCCTGTTCGGCCAGATCAAGCAATGCTCGCGCCGCACCTTCATCGGTGATCAGCGTATTGCAGCCGATGCGCTTGATCGTGGCGCGGATGGCGGTGGCCCGGTGGGCGCCGCCGGAGGAAAGCACGATGTGCTTGGCCTCTTTCAACATATCGAGGTCGACGGACATCACGCGCTGGTTGATCGAGTGGTCGACCGAATTGCCGTCCCTGTCGAGGAAGTTGAACATGGTGTCGCAGACGCAGCCGGCATTGATCAGCTCGCGCAACTCGGCCTTCGATATCCAGCCTTCCGATAGCGAGGTCGAGTGCGGCCCGATATCACCGCAGCTGACGATCGCGAGATCGAGGTTCTCGGCGAGACGGTAAATCGTGTCCAACCCGCATTTGTCGATCAGATTGCGTTTGGTTTCGATGGAATCGACGAGAAGCGGCGCCAGGAACATGTAACATTCGGCGCCGAGCTGATTGGCCAGCCGCCAGGTGTAATCGATCGGGTTCGTCTGGTGCACGGCAACGATGCCGCCGAGCAGCGAAACGACCTTGCAATTGGCGCGGCGTGGCGGCCGGAAGCTCGCCAGCGAAGCGGTCATGGTGCGGCCCCAGCCGACGCCGATTGTATAGTCGTCGGGGATGGCTTCGGAGAGGAACTGGCCAAGCGCCAAGCCGACATTCTTTGCCAGCGAATCGACATCGCAATGAACCGGCGCAGGCACGACGATCGCCTCGTCAAGGCCATAGGCGCGCTCCAGCTTGACGGACAGCTCGACGCATTCGCCGATCGAATCGTTGATCCAGATCTGGACTTCGCTGCGTTTCATCGACTCGTCGAGCAGGCGGATCACCGTTGTCCGGCTGATGCCGAGCTGTTCGGCGACGTCTTTCTGGGTCAGGCCTTCATTGTAATAGAGCCATGCGGCCCTCAGCCGCAGCGAGGACGCTTCCGAATAGGCGGTATGGGTGCCGCGTTTGAGCTTGACCACGTCTCCTCCCGCAGGATTTTCGCCTAAGTCCCTTGTGGGACGAAAGGCTGCGCCTGTGCGTTTGTCGCCGGGATAATGACGGGTGTGACACTTATGTCAATCGGAATGCACAAATGTCCTTGACTTTTCCTTGCGCGAACGGCGATAGTCCTCGCGACACGAAGTCGTCCCTGTCCCGTTCGAGGAGGACATAGTGCGGGCATGCCGAAAGTCACGATCGGTCTCCGAGCCGCAGGCGACCCCGCTTGTGTTCGAGGAGCCGTTCGACTGCATCAGGAACATGGCCAGTGTGCTTCACGTTTATGAATCATCCGTGACGGTTGCGCCTGTCCTTCACCGCTGGATGCAGGCCGTTTGTCCCCAGATCACCTTTGCCGGGCGGAACGCGCCGGCCCCGCAGCCCAAGTTCAACAAGGATTATTGACCATGACATCCAAGCTTGACCAACTTCGCGAGATTACCACCGTCGTCGCGGATACCGGCGACATCGAGGCTGTCGCGCGCCTGAAGCCTGTGGATTGCACGACCAATCCGAGCATCGTGCTGAAGGCATTGGGTACGCCGATGTTTGCCGACGCCATCAAGGAAGCCGTCGCCTGGGGCAAGAAGCAGGGCGGCAATCCGGAAGCGGTCTCCTCGGCCGTCGCCGATCGCCTCGCGATATCCGTCGGCGCCGCGCTGGTGAAGCTCGTCCCGGGCCGCGTCTCGACCGAGGTCGACGCCGATCTCTCCTTCGATACCGAGGCTTCGCTTGCCAAGGCACGTTCGATCATCGCCGCCTACAAGGACCGCGGCATCGATCGGGACCGCATCCTCATCAAGCTCGCTTCCACCTGGGAAGGCATTCGTGCCGCGGAAGTGCTGCAGAAGGAAGGCATCGACTGCAATCTGACGCTTCTGTTCAACAAGGCCCAGGCGATTGCTTGCGCCGATGCCAAGGTGTTCCTGATCTCCCCCTTCGTCGGCCGCATCCTCGACTGGTACAAGAAGTCGACCGGCAAGGACTACACCGCCGAGGAAGATCCGGGCGTCATCTCCGTTCGCGAGATCTACAATTACTACAAGGCGAACGATATCAAGACGATCGTCATGGGTGCCTCCTTCCGCAACGCCGGCGAGATCGAAGCCCTTGCCGGCTGCGACCGGCTGACCATCAGCCCGGCGCTGCTCGACGAACTTTCCAAGGATGACGGCAAACTGGAGCGCAAGCTCTCGCCGGAAAGCCGCAAACCCGATGCCAAGGTCTCGGTCGACGAAAAGACCTTCCGCTGGATGATGAACGAGGACGCGATGGCGACGGAAAAGCTCGCCGAAGGCATCCGCGCCTTCGCCAAAGACCTGACGACGCTGCGCACCATGGTGCAGAAGGAACTGCAGCTCGCCGCCGCGTGATAGAGCACCTCAAGGATCGAAGGCGCGGATGCCGGCTGGCAACCGCGCCTTTTTCATGCTCTTATCAATGACATATGCTGTCGGAGACCGATATGGCGGAGGAGGAACCGGCAAGTTCGCCTGTGGCACTTGCACTTGCCCGCAAGCACGCAAGCTTCATCATCGCCGCTGTTGCTGGACTGGTGGTCTTCTTGGCTGTCACCTCGCGGGAGGTCAGCGCCGGCAATATCCTGTTCGGCTGGAATATCAGCGCCATTGTTTTTGTCGCGCTCAGCTGGCGCAAGATGCTGCGGGCGACGGTCGAAACGATCCGGAAACGCTCCGCCGATCTCGATTTTTCGGATACCGTTTTGCTGTCCCTTTCGATCGGCGCTGCGCTTGCGAGCATCGCCGGCATCGGCACCGAGCTTCATTCGATCAAGGAGGCGCCACCTGACGTCGCGCTGACGCGGGCGGGTGCCGCGGTGCTGACGATCCTGATCTCCTGGATTTTTCTGCATACGCTTTTCACCATCCACTATGCCCATTACTTTTATGGCGGGGCGGACGAAGAGAGCGGCCTCAAATTTCCCGACGGAATCGAAGAGCCCGGCTATTGGGACTTCCTCTATTTCTCCTTCACCATCGGCGTTGCCGCGCAGACCGCGGATGTCGGGGTCAGTTCGACCAGCATGCGCAAGCTAACATTGCTGCATGCCGTGCTGTCGTTCCTGTTCAACACGACGATCCTGGCGCTGGCGATCAATGTCGGCGCAAGCCTGCTTTAACCCCTTGCCGCCTTCCTGAAGAGCGCCTCGAACTCGGCCAGATCGCCGGCGGCGACATCTGAAATCGCTGAGAAAACGAGCCCGCCATCCGACCATTGCTCCATATTGTAGCCGTCATGCACGGCTGTCGTCTCTGCGGCCGATCCTGCGGGCCAAACGAACAGGTTGATGACATGGCCGTGGCGCCGATAGACGAGGGCCGCAACGGCGCGACCACCGAGATAGTCGACCCGCCCGCCGATCAGTGGAAAGCCGTCCTTGGATAGGTCGCTGACCGGCGGTGAAAAATCGAGCTTGCCGTTGAACCACGGTTTTACCGTATGCTGATCCGAGGTCAGCACGTCGGTCAGATGGTCGGCCATCATCGACCTGATATGGCTTGAAAGGATCTGTTCCTGCAGAAGCGCGGTCTGAGACGGTGCGTTGACGAACAGGAAGGCGCCGACCGCCAATGCCGCGAGTGAAGGAACGAAGCTCCATTGCCGGAAGAAAACCAGGGCGCGGCGCCATCCGGCCACCCGGCGTGGCAACGGCAGGCCGGATGTTGTCGCCTGTTCAAACGACAGCATCGACAGGACATGTGAACGCAGCGCTTCGGGCGGCCGCCATTTGACGCCATCTTGATCGATGATCTCTCTCACGGCCTGAACCCTTTCCACCTCCGCTCTGCAATCCGTACAGGCAGCAAGATGATCCTCGAATTGTGCCGCGTGGTCTGAATCGAGTTCGCCATCGACAAAGCCATGCAGCATGACACGCCATTCCGGGCAGCCTTTTTGGTGCGTGTCGCTCATCCTGCAATCTCGCCTTTGTCGCATGCGTGCCAGGCTTCACCAAATTCATGCCGCGCCCTTGCAAGCCTCGACATGACAGTGCCGATCGGCGCGTCGATGATTTCGGCGATCTGCCGGTAGGAGAGATCCTCAAGCTCCCGCAAGACGAGGATTTCCCGCATTGCCTCGGGGAGCCGACTAATGACAGCGCGCACGCGCTGCTGTTCACTTCGCCGGATCGTCGCCGCCTCTGGCGAATCCTCCTCCGAGGCGATCTCGTTCTCACCTGTTTCATCGTCGTCGCCATCACTCAGATGCCGCTCGAACCGCGCCTTGCGGCGATCCTGCTGGCGCCAGGCATGGCAACAGTTTCTCACGATGGCAAAGAGCCAGGCGCGCGGATCGCCACCGCGATAGCTATCGAAGTTGCGGAAGGCACGCAGGAATGCATCCTGGACGATATCTTGCGCCGCATCCGCGTCGCGGCTGAGGAAGCGGGCAAAATTATAGGCAGCGTCAAGGTGCGGAACGATCAAGTTCTGAAAGCGCTGCATGAGTTCACGCTGCGCGCTCACATCGGCCGCCGAAGCAACCTGCTCGCCCCTCGACTTTTCCGAGACCATAGGGTGGAACAACCGCGCTGCGCTGTCGAGAAGCAAGGCCAGCGGCGATGGTCGAAGACGGTCCTTCCAATGTCGCCACGCCAACGGCAACCACTCGTTTGATCCGATGGGATTGGTGATCTGAGCGTCTGTCATCATCCTCCCCTGCCTCAATAGAAGCCGAATTTAAAAGCGAGATCCTCAGGCATGGAGTGCGGTCCCTTGCCGTCTAGACCGACCGGCACGCGGTTTTATTCCAACCGAAGCCAATTTATTGGCACGTGGCCGGACAGCCGGCCGGGGCGATAGAAATGACGATGTCTTTTCAAGCGCTTGAACAAACGACGCTCGAGATCGGGAATAAGCGCGTCCGGCTGACGATCTAGTTCATCAGCGAGGGAATCCGAATAATTGCGGTCTTCGCCAGCTGAAATCTCATCGACAAGAGGAGGCATATCCATGTTTAACATGTCACGTCGCGCCGTCCTTGGATCGGCTGCCGCGGCAGCTGCATTCGGGCTGTCGTCGAAGCTCGAATTCGTCGGGCCGGCGCTCGCCGCAACAACGCTGGAGCCGACCGTCGGCTTCTACAAATATCAGGTCGGCGATGTCGAGGTCACGGCGGTCTACGACGGAATCTGGAAAAAACCGCATGACCCGACCTTCATCAAGAATGCCTCGATCGAGGATACCAAGGAAGCGCTTTTCAAGGCAGGGCTTACGACCGAATTCATGCCGATCCCGCTGACGGTGGTCGTCCTGAAACTCGGCAACCGGCTGATCATGATGGACGCCGGCTCGGGCGTCGGTCAATGGCAGGCAAATGCCACACATCTGCCGGCGAATATGGCAGCCGCCGGCATCGATTATAAGAGGATCGACACGATCATGCTCTCGCATTTCCACCCGGATCACGTCTGGGGATTGATGGAAAAGGGAACGAACGAACCCGTCTTTCCGAACGCCGAACTCATCGTCAATGCCATCGAATATAACTGGTGGACGGAGCCCGGCCGGGTCGAGAAGCTTGCCGAAGGCCGCAGGCCGGCCGGCAAGCGCATCGCCGAGGTCTTTCCGAAATGGAAGAACTGGAAACTGGTGGACGAGGGTGCCGAGGTTGCGCCCGGCGTTCGGCTTCTTGCTGCGCCAGGCCATACACCGGGTCATTCGACCTATCTTGTCGCCTCCGGCAGCAAGCAACTGCTTGTCTCGGCCGATATCATGTACGTGCCGGCGCTGCTTGCGCCGCACCCCGACTGGCAGGGCAGTTATGATCAGGATGGGCCGGCGGCCATCGACACCCGCCGCCGTCTCATCGACCGCATCATTGCCGACAATATCGCCATTTGCGGCTCGCATTTCCCCTTCCCCGGCGCGGGCACCTTCGTCAAGGACGGAAGCGCCTATGGCTTTACGCCGACAGTCCAGGCCTGAAAGGCCGAATGGAGATCATCATGATGAAATATCTCATTCTCGGATTCATCTGGCTCTGCGCCATATCCGCGGGCTTCTCCGCGGTGACGGCGCTTCCCGCTTTTGCTGTCGATAATATGGAATCGACGGACGCTCCCGATTTGACGTCGGTACGCGCCAAGATCGATGCCAAGGATTATGCCGGCGCCCTGGCGGAGCTTCGCGGTCTTGCCGAAGACAATCAACAGGCAGATGTCTATAATCTTATGGGGTATACGCTGCGCAAGACCGGCGACTACAGAACGTCGCTGACCTACTACACCAAAGCACTTGAGCTTCAACCCGATCACAAGGCTGCGCGTGAATATCTCGGCGAGCTCTTTGCCGAAACGGGCGAGATGGCGAAGGCGGAGGAGCAGCTATCATCGCTGAAGCAACTTTGCCCAAGCGGCTGCGAAGAACTCGAAGACCTGCAAAAGGCCATCGCTGCCAAGGGTGGCAACTGACGAGTCCATGAACGTGAGAACGGGCGGCCAAGCCGCCTGTTCTCTGCAAATCGGAGGGTGTAATGGATAGCGCCGCAAGCCGGTCTCAACTGGCCGATTTCATTCTTCTCCTGGGCAGGCTGCTCCTGTCGCTGATCTTCCTGCATGAAGGTTCGGTGCTCGCATCAGATATCAGCGCGACCGTCGACACTTTCGCAAAACTGGGGCTTGCCACGCCGGTTGCATTTGCTGTCATAGCACTTCAGCTCGGCGCCGGCCTTTCCATTGCCGCGGGTTTCCTCAGTCGGCTTGGCGCGTTAGCGCTGGCCTTCTTCTGCCTGGCGACCGCCTTGATGTTTCACACGAATTTTGACAGCCAGAACGAGCTCCTGCATTTCGAGAAGGATCTGGCGATTGCCGGCGGCGTGTTCGTCCTGGTGGCTTCGGGGGCGGGGTCGATATCGATCGACAACCTGCTGAGAAAGCGGGGTAGCAGCCTTCATCCCTGGCTGAGGGCGATGATGTAGCCAATTGGCTGCAAGCTTTTGCGCGCCATGAACATTCCGCGGCTCCGAGCCGCGGAATTGCTCCGGGTTGTGCGGTGCTCGGTTACAAGACCGCCTGGCCGGCCATCAACGCCAGAACCAGGAAGATCAGGAAAATCACCAGCGCGATACCGAAGAGCACGCGGGCGATGGTCGCTGTGGCGGCGGAAACGCCGGAGAAGCCAAAGAAGCCGGCGATGATCGAAATAACGAAGAATATCAGAGCCCATTTCAGCATGACACATCATCCTTTGCGTTTGCCTGAGAAGACGCGGCAACCGGGAAATTGTTCCACTACGCGCGAAATCGGATGATGTTCTCTGCCATTGGCCTCTATAATCCTGCCGGTTTCACCGTCAGCCATGATTGATCATCACGTGACGCACGGCGGTATAATCCTCCAGCGCATAGACCGACATGTCCTTGCCGTAGCCCGACTGTTTGAGGCCGCCATGCGGCATCTCGTTGACCAGCATGAAATGGGTGTTGATCCAGGTGCAGCCATATTGCAGGCGGGCGGCGGTCTTCATGCCGCGGCCGATATCCCTGGTCCAGACCGAGGAGGCGAGGCCGTAATCGCTGTCGTTCGCCCAGGCGATGGCATCATCGGCGTCGGAGAAGCGGGTGACCGAGACGACCGGGCCGAAGACCTCACGACGGACGATCTCGTCGTCCTGCAGGGCGCCTGATATGACGGTCGGGGTGAAGAAGAAGCCCCTGTCGCCGGAGACCTTGCCGCCGGTGGTGATTTCCATGTGCTTGTGCTCGGAAGCGCGGGCGACGAAGCTTTCGACGCGGTCACGCTGGCGCCTGGAGATCAGCGGACCGATCTCGTTTTCGGTATCGTCGGCCTGGTTGAAGCGGATGCTTGAGACGGCCGAAGAGAGATCTGCGACGAAATTGTCGTAGACCTTGGCGTCAGCATAGATGCGGCAGGCCGCGGTGCAGTCCTGACCGGCATTGTAATAGCCGAAGGTGCGGATGCCGGCGACGACGGCATCGATGTCGGCGTCGTCGAAGACGATAACCGGGGCCTTGCCGCCGAGTTCCAGATGAGTACGCTTCACGGTCTTGGCGGCGGCCTGCAGCACCTTCTTGCCGGTGGCGACATCGCCTGTTATCGAGACCATGTTGACCTTGGCATGGTTGATCAGCGCATTGCCGACGCTTTCGCCGCGGCCGAGGATGACATTGACGACGCCTTCGGGCAGGATGTCGGAAAGCAGCTTCGCCATCTTCAGCGCGGTCAGCGGCGTCTGCTCCGACGGCTTGAAGACGACGGTATTGCCGCCGGCGATTGCCGGCGCCAGCTTCCAGGCCATCATCATCAACGGATAGTTCCACGGCGCGATCGAGCCGACGATGCCGATTGGATCACGGCGGATCATCGAGGTGTGGCCGGGCAGGTATTCGCCCGCGGCCGGTCCGTGCAGGTTGCGCACTGCCCCCGCGAAGAAGCGGTAACAATCGACGATCGCCGGGATTTCATCGTTCAGCACTGAATTGATCGGCTTGCCGCAGTTCAGCGCTTCCAGCGCGGCGAAACCGGCGGCATTCTTCTCGATAGCGTCGGCGATCTTCAGCAGGTAACTCGAGCGTTCGGAAGGCGTCGTCTGCGACCAGCTCTTGAAGGCTTTTTCGGCGGCATCGACGGCGGCATCGACCTGGGAGAGCGAGGCTTCGGGAAGGTCGGTGACCGTCTCGCCAGTTTTCGGGTTCAGGATGTGCTCTTCCGTCTCCGTGCCTTTTTCGAAGCGGGAACCGATCAACATTTGCGTATCCATGATGTTCTCCCTGTTATTTGCCGGCGCCGGCGATCTGGTCGCCGTCGCGGGTGAGGTAATAGGCTGCCAGGATCGGCAGGAAGGTGACGAGCACCACGACCATGGCGACCACATTGGTGACGGGGCGCTGGCGCGGGCGGATGAGTTCTTCGAGCATCCAGATCGGCAGGGTCGATTGCTGACCGCCGGTGAAGGTGGTGACGATGACCTCATCGAAGGACAGGGCAAAAGCGAGCATGCCGCCGGCAAGCAAGGCGGTGCCGATATTCGGCAGGATGACATGGCGGAAGGTCTGGAAGCCGTCGGCGCCGAGATCCATCGAGGCTTCGATCAGCGAGCCGGAGGTGCGGCGGAAGCGGGCGACGGCGTTGTTGTAGACGACCACCACGCAGAAAGTGGCGTGGCCGAGCACGATGGTCCAGACCGAGAACGGGACGTCGAAGAGGCTGAAGGCGGAGCGCAGCGCTATGCCGGTGATGATGCCGGGAAGCGCGATCGGCAGGATGACCAGCAGCGAGATCGCCTCGCGGCCGAAGAACTTCGTCTGGCTGACGGCCGCGGCACAGAGCGTGCCGAGGATGAGCGCGATCGCGGTGGCGATGACGGCGACCTGCACGGAAAGGCCGAGCGCCGACCAGACGTCTGGCCGATTCCAGGCAACGGCGAACCATTGCAGCGTCAACGCGGGTGGCGGCCACTGATAGCTCTTCTCCTCCGTCGTGAAGGCATAGACGAAGATCAGCAGGATCGGCAGGTGCAGGAAGAGCAGCCCGCCTGCGGCGGCGATCTTCAGGGGCAGCGGCGATGTCTTGAGGTCAGAGCGCATCGAAGGCCCCCAGTCTTTTGGCGAGCGACAGATAAAGCGCCATGATGACGATTGGCACGACCGAGAAGGCGGCCGCCAGCGGCACGTTGCCGGCGGTTCCCTGCTGCGCATAAACGGCCTGGCCGATGAACAGCCTGGACGAGCCGATGATCTGTGGGATGATGTAATCGCCGAGGGTCAGCGAAAAGGTGAAAATCGAACCGGCGACGATGCCCGGCAGCGCCAAGGGCAACAGCACGGTGCGGAAGGTCTGGCGCGGTGTCGCGCCGAGATCCGCCGAGGCCTCGATCAGGTTGCCGGGCACACGCTCGAGCGCGGCCTGCGTTGGCAGGATCATGTAGGGCAGCCAGATATAGACAAAGACGATGAAGGTGCCGAGGTAGCTGACCGAAAGCGAATTGCCGCCGACGACGGGCAGGTTCAAGACGCCCTGGAGAAGCCAGGAGAGATGGAGCTGTTCGAAGATCCAGGTCAGGATGCCTTCCTTGGCGAGGATCAGCTTCCAGGCGTAGATCTTGACGAGATAGCTCGACCAGAGCGGCAGCATGACGCCGAGATAGAACAGCACCTTCCATTTGCCCTGCGCATAACGCGCCGCGTAGTAGGCGATCGGGAAGGCGATCAATGCAGAAGCGATGGTGACGAACGCGGCCATCATGACGGTGCGGATGATGATGTCGAAGTTCGTCGGGCTCAGAAGCTGGGCGTAGGTCGCAAGGGTGAATTCGTAATTCACCAGTCCGGAGAAATCGTCGATCGAGAAGAAACTCTGCAGAAGCAGGGCGATCAGCGAGCCGATATAGATGATGCCGAGCCAAAGCAGCGGTGGCGTCAGCATCAGGAAGAGCAGCAGTTTCGGGTGTCGCCAGAAGGCATCCGACATTCGGCCGAAGACGCCGCGGCGTGCCGGAAGGATCGATGTCTTGCCGTCGGAGATGATGAGTGCCGTCATGCCACATCGTCCATGTAGTGGATATCGGCGGGCTGCCAGGTGAGCCGGATGCCGGCGCCGACATCCGGCACAGGCGTGCCTGCCGGCAGCGTGACATGCAGCCGGCTGCCGCTCAGATCGACGCTGAGACGGGTGGCGGCGCCGAGGAAGCTCGCATGCTTGACCTTCGCCTCGATGCCATCGCTTGCCAGCCGGATCGCCTCGGGGCGCAGGCTCGCCCAGCGTTTCTCGCCGCCGAGCGCGGCCATCAGATCAGGCGCGATCACATTTGACGAGCCGACGAAATCGGCGACGAAGCGGGTCTTCGGGCAGCGGTAGATATCTTGCGGCGTGCCGTGCTGGACGATATTGCCATTGTTGAAGACAGCGACGCGATCGGCCATCGACAGCGCCTCGCCTTGATCATGGGTGACGAAGACAAAGGTGATGCCGAGCGCGCGCTGCAGGCTCTTCAATTCCTCCTGCATCTGCTCGCGCAGCTTCAGGTCCAGCGCACCGAGCGGCTCGTCGAGCAGCAGCACCTTCGGCTTATTGACCAGCGCGCGGGCGAGCGCCACGCGCTGCCGCTGGCCGCCGGAGAGCTGGCCGGGGCGGCGAGCGCCGTAGCCCGGCAGCTTGACAAGTTCGAGGGCATCGCTCGCCGCCTTCTTCCGCTCCGCCTTGCCGACGCCCTTGACCATCAGCCCGTAGGCGACATTGTCGAGAATGTTGAGATGCGGGAAGAGCGCGTAATCCTGGAAGACGGTGTTGACGTTGCGGCGGTAGGGCGGAATGCCGTCGGCCGTCTCTCCGAAAATCTGGATGTGGCCTGATGTCGGCTGTTCGAAGCCGGCGATCAATCTGAGGCACGTCGTCTTGCCGGAACCGGACGGCCCGAGCATGGCGAAGAACTCGCCCGGCGCGATCTCGAGATCGACACCGTCGACGGCGCGGACCTGGCCGAAATGGCGCGATACCTGCTGGAAACGGACGGCTGACGTCATGAGAGGACTCCGGGTCTTGTCTGTTTAAAGAGGGCTTGGTCCTGGCCAATATAGACCCCGCCCCAAGCCCCTCCCCAAGGGGGAGGGGCTTAACCCGCCGTACCCCTTCGCAAATACCTTGGTGTTTCGGCAGATTTGGCGGTGCCACTCTTAGCCGCTCCCCCTTGTGGGGAGGGGTTGGGGAGGGATTCTTACGCATACGATCGGATCGGCTCACCGTCCGCCGATCACGCCGATGTAATCCGACACCCAGCGGTGATAGGGCACGCATTCGTTCTGCGTTGCGCATTTGGCGACCGGGGTCTTCCAGAACTTGATCTTGTCAAAGTGATCGAAGCCGTTGGTGGCGCAGCCGGTTTCGCCCATCAGCTCGTTGCCCTTGCAGGCGGCGGGAACGGAGGGCACGGCGCCGAACCAGGCGGCGGCGTCGCCCTGGACCTTGGCCTGAAGGGAATGTTCCATCCACATGTAGGCGCAGTTCGGATGTTCGCTGTCGGCGTGCAGCATTGTCGTGTCGGCCCAGCCGGTGACGCCTTCATCCGGGAAGGTGGAGGCGATCTTCTGCTTGTCGGCCTGCAGCAGGTTGACCTGGAAGGGCCAGGAGCCGGAGGCGACGACACCTTCATTCTTGAAGTCGTCGATCTGGATCATCGCGTCGTGCCAGTAGCGCGAGACGAGCTTGCGCTGGCCGCGCAAAAGGTCGAGAGCGGCCTTGTACTGGTCTTCGGTGAGTTCATACGGGTCCTTGATGCCGAGATCCGGCTTGTGGGCCATCAGATACATGGCCGCATCGGCGATATAGATCGCGCCGTCATAGGCCTGCACGCGGCCCTTGTTCGACTTGCCGTCCGGCAGGGTCTGCTCCTCGAAGACGACGCCCCAACTGGTCGGCGCCTTGTCCTTGAAGGCATCGGTATTGTACATCAGCACGTTCGGTCCCCAGAGATAGGGCACGCCGTAATGTACGCCGCCGACCGTGTACCACGGGCCCTCCTGCAGGCGCTTGTCGACATTTTTGAAGCTCGAAATCAGATCGGTATTGATCGGCTGGACACGCTTGCCGGCAATGAGGCGGAGCGACGCGTCACCAGATGCGGTGACGAGATCGAAACCGCCCTCGTTCATCAGCGACACCATTTCATCGGACGTGGCGGCCGTCTTGACGGACACTTTGCAGCCGGTCTCCTTTTCGAAGCCGGTGACCCAGTCGTAATTCTTGTCGGTTTCGCCGCGTTCGATGTAGCCGGCCCAAGCGACGATGCTGACCGCGCCTTCCCCCTTGCCCAAGGCCTTCAGCGGTTCGGCGGCGACCACCTGTGTCGCGAAGCTCAGGCAGGCGAGCGCTGCCGTGCAGGATTTCAACAGATTCGTCATCGTTCGTCTCCCGGTTTGGTGCCACTTTGTGGCAATTTGTTCCCGGCTGAAAAAGTGACGCGAAAAACCCGGTTTCGCAAATTCATTTATCAGAAAGGCGATATCGGAAATTCCGATATCAGCGGATTCGACCGGAACGCAGAGTTTCGGCGATGCCGACGAAATCGCGCGCCGCCTGCGGCAGGCTGGAGCCCTTGCGCCAGACCATGCCGACCTGGACCACCGGCAGCGAGCCGGAGACGTCGCGGCTCTCGATGCGGTCACCTTCGAGCGACCACGGGCGGTAGACGAGATCGGGAAGCAGCGCCACGCCGGCGCCCGTGGCCACCAGGCTGCGCACCGCTTCCACCGAACGGGTGCGGAAGGCGACATGCGGGCGGGCGCCGAGTGCGGAGAGCAGCTTGCCGGTATTCTCCTCAATCTCGTCGACTGTCAGCATGATCAGTGGTTCGCGGGCGATATCGGCGACGGAGATGATATCGGCCGACACCAGCGGATGGCCCATCGGCAGCCAGAGGCGATAGGGCGAGGTTTCGAGGATTTCCGCCTGCAGCGCCATGCGGTCGCGCAGATTGGATATCACCATCACCGCCACGTCGAGTTCGCCGCCGACCAGGAGATGTTCGAGGTAGCCGCCATTGTCCTCGATGGCGCTGACTTCGATGCCCGGGCAGGCGCGGCGGTATCGCGCCAGCAGATCGGAGAGCACATAGCCGGCGACAAGCGAGGTGACGCCGATGTTCAACGTGCCGGAGAGAGCACTCTGCTGGCCGGAGAAGCTGGTTCGCGCATCGGAGACGGAGGCGAGAATCTTGGTCGCGTGACGGAGGAACTGATGTCCGTTGTGGGTGATCGTCAGGCCGCGCGGATGGCGCTCGAAGAGTTCGACGCCGAGATCAGTTTCGAGCTCCTTCAGCGCTTCCGTCACCGAGGATTGGGAGATCGAAAGGTTCTGCGCGGCTCGCGTCACCGAACCCTGTTCGGCGACGGCCACGAAGTATTGGATCTGGCGAAGCGTGAAGGCCATGGGCGTTTAGAGCATGGCGGAATGTGCCGTGGCAAGCAGCCGATAAATTCGGACCTTTTTTGGGATTTTCCTGAAATGGAGCGAGCTCGGCGCAGCCACTTAAACTTTCCGAAACGTCATTTCCCTAGCATTCTCAGCACCTGTCCTGCGTTGGAGTTTGAGATGGCGGAGCAGTTGGCGTGAAGGCCTTACTGCGCATATTCCGGCCTTCCCGGAAATTGGCAATCATCATCGGCGGAGTCGCGCTTCTGGCGGGCGTTTCCGGCGGCGCGGCGCTTTATGTCGGCAAGGACAGGCTGGTCGGCGTCTCTGGTGGCGGTCATGGGCTCGAATGCAGCGACGTCAACCTCGTGACGATCAGGAAGCAGGATCATGTCTGGGTCCGCAAATACATCAAGACCGAACCGACCGATGGCATGACGCGGGTCAGGACTGCACTTCGTGTTGCCCAGGCCGTCTATGCCGCGCAGAAACCGGATCTGGTACAGGTGGTGGTGCTTGATGAGAACGGCCCGACGCTGCGTGCCGATATTCGCGGTCGGGCGATCGGAGCTGATGTCGTCTTCATCCCGCATCCGGACGAGACCGTTCCCGGCCTCGACGACAAGCGCTATACCGCACGCTACTATGACGGCAAGGCCAGCGAAAACGGGCTGTTCTTCGGCGAGCGCATCGAACTGCCGGCCGACGAGATCGCGATGATCAGCGCTTCGTTCAAGGATCCCGAGGATTGTGTCGATCCGGTCGCCGTTGCATCGACCAAGGGCGAGGCGACGGGCAAGAAGACTGAGGATAAGGACAACAAGGCCGAGGGCGGCGGACACGGCGCGGCACCGGCTGCCGAAAGCGAAGCGCCGCCAGCTGCAGAGAGTCACGGCGCCGATGCGGTGGCCGAGGCGCCGGCCGAAGAGCCGCCGGCGCAAGCCCCCAAGGCCCACTGAACGGGCGGCATGTAAAAAGCGGAGCGCCGGCCGGCACCCCCGCTTTGCTTTTTCCGATTTTTTTCCTGTCAGTCGGCCTTGTTGCGGCGGGCCGGGAAGAGAATGACGTCGCGGATCGACGGAGCGTTGGTCAGAAGCATGATCAGCCGGTCGACGCCGATGCCGAGGCCGCCGGCAGGTGGCATGCCCTGGTCGATCGCGTCGAGGAATTCGTCGTCCAGCTGTTTTTCCTTCTCGCCGCGAGCGAGCGCCTGTTCCAGTTGCTCGACCATGCGGCGGCGCTGCTCTTCGGGATCGTTGAGCTCGGAGAAGGCGTTGCCGAGTTCCCAGGCGTTGCAATAGGTCTCGAAGCGTTCGACAAGCCGCGGCTCGCCCGGCACTTCCTTGGCGAAAGGCGAGATGTCCTTTGGGAAATGCGTGACGTGAGCCGGCTGAATCAGTGTCGCTTCCACCTTTTCCTCGAAGATGAAGGCGAGGCATTCGCCCCAGGTCCAGTCCTTCTCGACCGCAAAGCCGGCAGCCTTGGCGGCGGCGCGGGCTTCCTCATCGGTCTTGATGGCGAGGAAATCGATGCCGGTCGCTTTCTTGACGGCATCCGGCATCGGCACGCGCTTGAACGGTCCCTTGAAGGAGAGGCGCTTGTCGACGAAGTCGAATTCCGTGGTGCCGTGGATCGAGAGCGCCAGGGTCTCGAACAGCCGCTCGACGAGATCCATCATGTCCTCGTAATCGGCATAGGCCCAATAACACTCCATCATGGTGAATTCGGGATTGTGCCGAGTGGAAACGCCTTCGTTGCGGAAGTTGCGGTTGATCTCGAAGACCTTGTCGGTGAGGCCTGAAACCAGAGTGCGCTTCAGAAACAATTCCGGCGCGATGCGCAGGTACATGTCGAGCTTCAGCGTGTTGTGATGCGTCTTGAACGGCTCGGCGGTGGCGCCGCCATAGACGGAATGCAGCATCGGCGTCTCGACTTCCATGAAGCCGTCATTTTCCATGAAACGGCGGATGCCGGAGACGATCTTCGAGCGCTGCTGGAAGCGCAGCTTCGAATCCTCATTGGTCATGATGTCGAGATGGCGCTTGCGATAGCGCAGCTCGATGTCGGAGAGGCCGTGCCACTTCTCGGGCATCGGCAGCAGCGACTTGGTCAGCATTTCGATCTTCTGGGCGTTGATCGTCAGTTCGCCGCGCTTGGTGCGGCGCACGATGCCGGTGACGCCGATGATGTCGCCGATGTCGATCATCGGCAGCAGGTCGCGGGCCTCTTCCGGCGTCGTGTCCTTGTGGCTGAAGATCTGGATCTTGCCGGAAGCGTCGCGGATATCCATGAACATGCCGGAGTTGCGCGAGGAATAGACGCGGCCGGCGACGGTGACGACATCCTGCGTCTCGACGTCCGGTTCCAGAGATTCATACTTGGCGCCAAGCTCGGCATTGGTCAGCGTCCGGTGGAAATGCGCCGGATAGACCTCGCCGATCTGCTCGCGCAGCAGCTTCAGCTTCTGGGCGCGCACTTCGGTCGCGTCGGAGGAGAGGGTGTTTTCGGTCTTGTTGTCAGCCACTGTCGAAATCCTCTGACTATTCTTACTTCGAGCCGACGAGGGCGGCGACCGCCTGGGCGGCGAGTTTGAGGCGCTGGCGCACGACGGAGCGGCCGAGGATGGCCATGGAATCGAAGAGCGGCAGGGAACGCGACGAGCCGGAGACGGCGACGAAGAGCGGCGAGACCACGACCTTCAGCTTCTTGCCCATGCGATCGGAGATGGCGCGCAATTCCGCTTCGATCGTCTCCACATTCCATTCCAGGATCTTTTCGAGATCCGGCTGAACGGTGTTGAGGATCTCGAGGATCTCCTCCGGCGGCGACTTGATCTTGGCGAAGTCGGACGGCTGCAGGCCGAGATCGGACTTCAGCAGGAAGCTGGCGAGATCGGGCAGCTCGCCGAGCTTGGAAATGCGGGTCTGCGACAGGCGCAGGCCAGCCTTCAGGCGGTCGTTCTCCATCGCCCAGGTCAGCACGCGCGCCTGGAATTCCTCTTCGGAGAGCTTCTCGCGGATCCAGCGGCCGTTCAGCCAGTCGAGCTTCTGGATGTCGAAGATCGCGCCGGCCTTGGAAAGGTTTTCGGGGTCGAACTTCTCGGAGAGCTCATCCATCGTCAACAGCTCTTCACCTTCAGCGATCTGCATGAAGAACAGGCCGAGGAAGTTCATCAGCGCCTCGGGGATATAGCCGAGCGCGGAGTAATAGGAGATCGAGGTCGGGTTCTTGCGCTTCGACAGCTTCGACTTGTCGGCATTGCGCATCAGCGACAGATGCATGAAGACCGGCTGCTCCCAGCCGAAATAGCGATAGAGCAGGATGTGCTTCGGCACCGAAGCCAGCCATTCCTCGCCACGCGCCACATGGGTGATCTTCATCAGATGGTCGTCGATGACGTTGGCCATGTGATAGGTCGGCATGCCGTCGGCCTTGATCAGGACCTGCATGTCGACGGAATCCCACGGAATGGACACGTCGCCATAGACGCCGTCGGTAAAGTCGCAGGAACCCTCCGCCGGGATCTTCATGCGGATGACCGCGGCTTCGCCCGCCGCCATGCGTGACGTCACCTCTTCCGCCGTCAGATTGAGGCAGTGGCCATCATATTTCGGCGGCTTTCCGGCGGCGCGCTGCGCCTCGCGCATCTGCTCCAGCCGCGCGGGCGTGCAGAAACAGCGGAAGGCATGGCCATTGTCCAGCAATTCCTGTGCATAGGGCTGATACATCGGCTTGCGGTCGGACTGGCGATAGGGGCCGTAGGGGCCGCCGATATCGGGGCCTTCCTTCCAGTCCAGCCCGCACCATTTCAGCGCGTCGAGCACCTTCGTCTCGAATTCCGGGGTCGAGCGCGTCGCATCGGTATCTTCGATGCGCAGGATGAACTCGCCACCGTGCTTCTTGGCGAAGAGGTAGTTGAAGAGAGCGATGTAAGCGGTGCCGACATGCGGCTCGCCGGTCGGCGAGGGAGCGATGCGGACGCGGACGCCGGAAGCTGTCCCGGAATTTGTCATTGTATGTGCCCGTCAATGAAGCCGGACTGCTTTCACGGGAAAGCAAGGTTCGGCCGGAAGGATGCAGATATCTTCATCGGCAAACCGGCCGAAAAAGGGCATTCGCCCGCACCATTCGCCGATCGTCCGTTCGGCTGGCCTTAGGCCATATTCAACCGGGCGCGTCAAGAAAAACCGCGTCCGCAACGGCTTGCCGGCGCTGAGAGAGTGCACCGGTTGCGGCGCGCTCTCCCGTATCAGCCTCAATGCGCGCCTTCGCGTTTCCGCTTGCGGGCGTTGCGTGCGAACATGTTCAGCACCTCGACCAGTGCGGAGAAGGCCATGGCGGCGTAGACGTAACCCTTCGGCACATGGAAACCCATGCCTTCGGCGATCAGCGTCGTACCGATCATCAGCAGGAAGGCGAGCGCCAGCATGACGATCGTTGGATTCTTCTCGATGAAGTTGGCGAGCGGGGTCGCGGCAACCAGCATGACGGTGACGGCGGCGATGACGGCGATCACCATGATCGGCAGATGCGGCGTCATGCCGACGGCGGTGATGATGCTATCGACGGAGAAGACCAGGTCAAGCAGCAGGATCTGGCCGATGGCCGATGCAAAACCCGTGGTGGCGGACTTCGCGATGAAATCCTCCTGATGATCCACCGGGTCGACCGTGTGGTGAATTTCCTTGGTGGCTTTCCAGACGAGGAACAGGCCGCCGGCGATCAGGATCAGATCCTTCCAGGAGAAGCCGTGCCCGAAGGCCGTAAACAGCGGTTCGGTCAGCTGTACGATCCAGGCTACGGTGCCGAGCAGCGCCAGGCGCATGACCAGGGCAAGGCCGATGCCGATCCGGCGGGCTTTCTCGCGATGCTCGGACGGCAGTTTGTTGGTGAGAATGGAAATGAAGATCAGGTTGTCGATACCGAGAACGACTTCCATCACCACCAGTGTGATGAGCGCCACCCAGGCGGCCGGGTCCTGAATGAGCGTCATGATTTCCTGCATTAGCTTATATCCCCTTGCGTCACCGATGACGCCCGCAATGTAGTGTCCGCGGCCTGCTGCACAAGCGCCGCAAGGGGATATACGAAATCGATGTGACTTTTATTCCCTGACAGGTAGCCAGATTTCAGTGACGCCCATCCCGGTATAGGGATCGAAGCGTTCGTCGTAACGTTCGAACATGTCGGGCGTCTCGCCGTGTTCCAGGCCAGACGTTGGCCACCATGCGCCGAAAATTCGGTTCATGGTCGAGGAAATGCCGGAGACATGGCCGCGATGGGTGAAGACAGCGTAGCGTTGGCCCGGAAGCCTGAGCGTCGTAAAATCCGGCGGAAGGTCGCTGGCATCGGAGATCTCGACGCCGGCCATATAGCGATACTTCTCCGCTTCGCCATCGATATGGGTGCAGACGCCGTAGGCGACATTGCCTTTTTGGCCTGCAACATGACCGAAATGGGCGTTGAATTTCTGCCAGAGAGAGGGGATGGCGGCGTTACCGCCATAGGGATAGGTCTCCTGCAGGCCGGCAAGGAGCATCGGTTGACGCTTTTCGAAGCGGGGCGGTTCGAGGTCGTTGAGGTGGGCGGGGTCCATTCTGATCGGCTCCAGCAAGACAAGATTGCGGGCGTGCCCCTGTCTGCGCACCGCATCCGGCGTCATGCCGAACTGGTCGCGGAAGGCACGGGTGAAAGCCTCGTGCGAGCCGTAGCCCGCGCAAAGCGCAACCTCGAGAATGGTGGATGAGCCGCCGACCAGCGCGGGCACGGCGCGGCTGAGGCGCCGCCCCCTGATATAGCTGCTGATCGAGTGGCCGGTGACGAGCCCGAAGACGCGTGACAGATGATAGCGTGACAATCCGGCGGCTTCCGATATCTCTTCCAGCGATATATCGCTCTCGAAATGGCTCTCTATAAACCAGATCGCCCTTGCGACGGCGCTCATCCTCACTCCCTTGGTTGCGGCTTCTTCCTTAGAGAAAAGCCGGCAGCCGGGTTTGATCGTTCTTGCGGAGTTTTGGCCGAAGGAGAGCGGCAGTCAACGGTGCGGGGTTAGGCAGTCTCGTGCCGGCGCACGCCGTAGGCTGCCATGAAGACCTTGATCGCACCGCGGATGACGCGGTCGATTTCCTCACGAGTCGGCGGTTCTTCCATGCTGCCGAACAGACGGAGCTTGAAGAAGCTGCCGCTGGCAAGATCGAGAAACTGGCCCGCGGCCAGATCGATGTCGTCGATCTCGAGCCGGCCTTCGGCGACATGCTGTTCCAAAAAGTCGCGCATGATGGTGCGCAGGTTTACCGGTCCTTTGAAGAAGCGTTGACAGAGCACGGGCATGCGGTCGCGAACGCCGAGAACAGTGCGCATCGCGCTGATGACCTTTTCATCGGTCATGTGGGTGACGAAGCTTATCCCGAACTCGTGCAGGCCGGCTTCGGGGTCGTCATGCTCGGCAAGCGCCGTGCGCACGGCCGCCACGAAAGCGGCGCGCTCGGTCTCGATCATCGCCGAAAACAGTTCTTCCTTATTGGTGAAATAGACGTAGAGCGTTCCCTTGGAGACTCCGGCCTCGCGCGTCACGTCGTTCATGCTGGCGGCGTCGAAGCCCATTTTCATGAACACGCGCTTGGCGCCGGCAAGAATTTGCTGGCGCTTGGCCGGATCTTCGCCCGCAGCAAATCGGCCTCCGGCAGCGGGAGGGCTGAATACGGCGGCGTGGTCGGGTTTTAACGTCATGTCTCCTTAACCGTGTTTACGGTTTCGCATTTTCCTTAAAAGAAATCGAACCGATTGGTTCTATACATCTTGATATGACGATAAAACAGGTTTATGTCAACTGAACCGAACCGTTCAGTTCGATTATTACTCCAAAGATCGGTAAAGTGGCCATGTCGAGCAACCAGAAAAGCAACGTCGCGCGTATCGTCAGCGAAAACGCCGAGGCCGAAGAGGCAAAGGTCGCGGTGGTTGCAGAGGCTCCGACGGCGGAAGCCCTGGAAAAGCCGGCTGCTCCCGCGCAATCGGCGCCGACCGAGGCCCCGGTTGCTGCTTCGGCAAAGAAGCGCCGCAGCCCGGTGCTGCCGATCGTCGTGCTTGCCCTGCTTGCGGGCGGCGGCTGGTATGGATACGAATGGTGGATGAACGGCCGGTTCATGGTGTCGACCGACGACGCCTATATCGAAGGCGATATCGCGACCATCTCGCCGAAGGTTACCGGCTATGTCGCGAAGGTGAATGTTGTCGCCAACCAGGAAGTCAAGGCAGGCGACGTTCTCGCTACCCTTGATAACGGCGACTACCAAAATGCCCTCGATCAGGCGAATGCCCAGATCGCGACCGAGCAGCTTTCGCTGAGCCGTATTGATGCGCAGATTGAAGGCGCCAAGGCGAGCCTCGTGCAGGCTCAGGCCCAGAAGACTGCCCTCGAAGCGACGGTTCGCGGCGCGGAAATCAAGCAGAAGCGCCAGAGCGACCTGCAGGCGAAGTCGGTCGGCACCACCGCGGATCTCGATGATGCTAATACGGCCCTCGATCAGGTCAAGGCCAATCTTGCCGGCGGCGACGCCAATATCGTGGCGGCACAGGCCAATATCGCCATCCTCGAAGCCCAACGCAGGGAAGCCGAAGGTTCCGTCCGCACGCTGGAAATCCAGCGCGACAAGGCCGCCCGCGACCTCTCCTTCACTGTGCTCAAGGCGCCCTATGACGGCATCGTCGGCAATCGTTCCATCCAGGAAGGCGATCTGGTCTCGCCCGGCCAGCGCCTGATGGCGCTCGTTCCGGTGCGCCAGCTTTATATCGACGCCAATTTCAAGGAAACGCAGATCCAGCATCTCGTTCCAGGCTCGAAGGTCAACGTCCATGTTGATGCCTATGACGACCATCCGATCGTCGGTACCGTCGAATCGATCTCGCCGGCCTCCGGTTCGGTCTTTTCGCTGCTGCCACCGGAAAACGCCACGGGCAACTTCACCAAGGTAATTCAGCGTGTGCCGGTGCGCATTGCGCTGCCGCAGGATGCGCTCGACAGCGGGCGTTTGCGCGCGGGCCTCAGCGTCGTCGTCGACGTCGATACCCGCACGGCACCGAACAAGTAAACCTTCGGAGCAATTCCAGCAAAAGGAAAGGCGGAGGTGGTCCGATGGCCGGGAGCGCGACAGCAACAGCGGGAACGATGCCGGCGGTGCCTGCCCACGCCGGAGATCGCATGGATCCGAGGAAGCTCATCGCCTTCTTCGCGATGGTGCTCGGCATGTTCATGTCGATCCTCGACATTCAGATCGTCTCTGCTTCGCTTGCCGAAATTCAGGCCGGCCTGTCGGCCGGTTCCGACGAAATCGGCTGGGTGCAGACGGCCTATCTGATCGCGGAAGTGATCATGATCCCGCTTTCGGGAACGCTGGCGCGCATCATCTCGACGCGCTACCTCTTCGCGATCTCGGCCGCCGGCTTCACCATGGCGAGTGCGCTTGCGGCGACGGCGACGAATATCGACCAGATGATCGTCTACCGCGCCATCCAGGGCTTCATCGGCGGCGGCATGATCCCGTCGGTTTTCGCGGCCGCCTTCACCATCTTTCCGCCGTCGAAGCGCAGCATCGTCTCGCCGATCATCGGCCTGATCGCGACGCTGGCGCCGACCATCGGCCCGACCGTCGGCGGCTATCTCAGCCACGCCTTCTCCTGGCACTGGTTGTTCCTCGTCAATATCGTTCCGGGCATCATCGTCACGCTGGTTACCTGGAACTTCATCGACTTCGACAAGCCGGAACTGTCGCTCTTCAAGAAGTTCGACTGGTGGGGGCTGATCTCGATGGGCGTCTTCCTCGGCGCGCTGGAATATGTGCTCGAAGAGGGCAACTCGAACGATTGGTTCAACGACAATTCCATTGCGCTGGCTGCCGTCGCTTCCGGCGTCGCGGCCATCGTCTTCTTCTATCGCGCCTTCACGGTGGAGTTTCCCGTAGTCGATCTCAAGGCCTTTGCGAACAGGAATTTCTCCTTCGGCTCGGTGTTTTCCTTCGTCATGGGCATCGGCCTTTACGGCCTTACCTATATCTACCCGGTCTATCTCGGGCGTATCCGCGGCTATGATTCGCTGATGATCGGCGAGACGATGTTCGTCTCTGGCCTTGCGATGTTCTTCACCGCGCCGATCGCCGGGCGGCTGTCGACCAAGATGGACCTGCGCCTGATGATGGTGATCGGTTTCATCAGCTTCGCCGCCGGCACATACATCATGATCCACCTGACGGCGGATTGGGATTTCTATGAACTGTTCATTCCGCAGATCCTGCGCGGGTTCGGCCTGATGATGTGCATGGTGCCGATCAACAACATCGCGCTCGGCACGATGCCGCCGTCGCGCATCCGCGGCGCGTCCGGCCTGTTCAACCTGACTAGAAACCTCGGCGGCGCCGTTGGTCTCGCGGTCATCAATACCGTGCTCACCAGCCGGCAGGATGTGCACTACGAGCGGCTGCGGGAGAATATGGACTGGGGCAATCCGGCGGCGATCGATCAGATGAACAACATGACTGCCAATTTCAGCAGTTACGGCATGGACGGCACTTCAGTCGCGATCAAGCAGATGGTCGGCCTCGCCACCAAGCAGGCGGTCATCCTTTCCTTCAGCGATGTGTTCCTCATCCTGACTGCGCTGTTCGTTGCGATGATCCTCGGTGTCGCCATGATCAAGAAACCCGCGCCGCAAGGCGGCGGAGGAGGTGGCGGCGGCCACTGACCTCCGGCCCCGTCCCTTGAAAAGGCCCTCTTCGGAGGGCCTTTTTGTTGCGGTTTTCAGGCCTCTGTGTCATCAGGGGGGCGCTGATCGAATCGATGCCAACGGGCGGTAATGCCGGTAAAATAATGCGGAAATCGCGCCGCTGGATTTTTTGATTTACGTACATCAAATTTGGCGCTAATGGTCTCGTCAGGAGGAATGATGAGGCCAACTGTTCACGATATCGCCGCTGCGGCGGGCGTCAGTCTCGCGACTGTCGACCGGGTGCTCAACCAGCGTCCTGGTGTGCGCCATGTCACGCGGGAGAAGGTCGAGACCGCAATCCGCGAACTCGGTTATGTCAGGGACGTCGCCGCCGCCAATCTCGCCAAGGGTCGCACCTATCCGCTGGTCTTCATCCTGCCGGCCAGCGACAATTCCTTCATGCACGGGCTCAATGCCGAAATCCGGCAGGCGATCCTTCGCTCGCCGGCCGAACGCACCGATATTCGCACCATCGAGGTGCCTGCCTTCGATCCGGCCGCTCTTGTCGCCGTGCTTGACGGGCTTTCCCGCGAAAAACCTTGCGGCATCGCAATGGTTGCGACCGATGCGCCTGAAGTGCATGCCGTCGTCGACAGGCTGGTGCATGCGGGCTTTCCCATCGTCACGCTGGTGTCCGATCTTACCGGATCGCTGCGCCATCACTACGCCGGCGTCGACAATATCGCGGCAGGCCGCACGGCGGCCCGCCTGCTCGGCCGATTCCTCGGGCCGCGAAAGGGCGAGATCGCCGTGCTCGCCGGCTCCATGCTGGTGCGCGACCATCGCGAGCGGCTGGAAGGATTCACCTCGGTCGTGGCGGAGGAGTTTCCCAATCTTGCGATCCTTCCGGTTCTGGAAGGGCGTGACGATCCTGAGATCGCCCATATGCTCGTCGCCGAGGCACTTGGGAATGCCGACATTATCGGCGTCTATAGTCTCGGGGCAGGCAATCGCGGCCTTATCCGGGCGCTGAAGGAGAAGGCCGTCGATCGGACGCTGACGGTCATTGCCCACGAGCTGACCGCCCACACGCGGACGGCGCTCATCGACAACACGATTGATGCGATCCTGAATCAGAATGCCGGTCATGAGGTGCGCAGCGCCATTCGCGTGCTGAAGGCCAAGGCGGACGGGCTCGCCGTCATCGAAGCGCAGGAGCGTATCCGCCTCGACATATTCCTGAAGGACAATCTGCCGTAACGGCAAAGGGAGAATGCCACATGTATCTCGGTCTCGATCTCGGAACCTCCGGCGTCAAGGCGATGCTGATCGACGGCGACCAGAAGATCGTCGGTTCGGCCAACGGTGCGCTCGACGTCTCGCGCCCGCATTCCGGCTGGTCGGAACAGGAACCGGCTCACTGGGTGCGCGCGACCGAGGAGGCCGTGGCCGGCCTCAAGGCGAAACATCCAAAGGAGTTCGCCGCAGTCACGGGCATCGGCCTTTCGGGCCAGATGCACGGCGCCACGCTGATCGACGCGAGCGACAAGGTATTGCGGCCCTGCATTCTCTGGAACGATACACGCAGTCACGTCGAAGCCGCCGCACTCGACGCCGACCCGCGTTTCCGGGCGCTGACCGGCAATATCGTGTTTCCCGGCTTTACGGCGCCCAAGCTCGCCTGGATCAGGAAGCATGAGCCTGAGACTTTCGCGAAGGTCGCCAAGGTATTGTTGCCGAAGGATTATCTGCGTCTCTGGCTGACCGGCGAATATATCTCCGAAATGTCGGATTCGGCAGGCACCTCCTGGCTCGATACCGGCAAGCGCGGCTGGTCGTCGGAACTGCTTGCCGCCACCGGCCTTTCGAGGGAGCAGATGCCGGCGCTTGTCGAAGGGACCGATCAGGCCGGCAGACTGCGGTCCGAACTCGCGGCCCAGTGGGGCATATCAGGCTCGGTCGTCGTTGCCGGCGGCGCGGGCGACAATGCAGCCTCGGCCTGCGGCATGGGCACGGTCAGCGATGGCGCGGCCTTCGTCTCACTCGGCACCTCGGGCGTGCTTTTTGCCGCCAACGGCTCCTATCTGCCGAAGCCGGAAAGCGCCGTGCATGCCTTCTGCCATGCGCTGCCCAACACCTGGCATCAGATGGGCGTCATCCTCTCGGCCACCGATGCGCTCAACTGGCATTCCGGTGTGACCGGCAAATCGGCCGCTGATCTCACAGGCGAACTCGGCGAGACACTGAAGGCGCCGAGCGGCGTCACCTTCCTGCCCTATCTCTCCGGTGAGCGTACGCCACACAATGATGCCGTCATCCGCGGGGCCTTTATCGGGCTCGGGCATGAAAGCAGCCGCGCGGCGCTGACCCAGGCCGTGCTCGAAGGCGTGGCTTTCGCCATTCGCGACAATCTCGAAGCGCTGCGTTCGGCCGGCACCGGCATCTCCCGCGTGACGGCAATCGGCGGCGGTTCGCGCTCGCATTATTGGCTGGCGTCGATCGCGACGGCGCTCGGCGTTCCGGTCGATCTACCGGCCGACGGCGATTTCGGCGCAGCTTTCGGTGCGGCCCGTCTCGGCCTAATCGCGGCGACGGGTGCGGATCCGATCGCCGTCTGCACGCCGCCGATGACGGCAGGCACGATCGAACCGGTCGCGGCGCTTAAGGGCGCTTACGAGGACGCTTACAAGCGCTATCGGGCGCTCTATCCGGCGATCAAGTCGCTGGCGCATTGAGAACTCGAGCCGGCGGCCCCCTCACCCTACCCTCTCCCCGGGGGAGAGGGGGAGTTCGCAGCAATGGCTTTGAAAGAGCTGCAACGTAGCGGCAAGTCCCTTCTGCCCTCGGGGAGAAGGTGCCGGCAGGCGGATGAGGGCCGCCTCCGCAGACAAGAATTCAGAACTGCCAAGAGATACGAACCCAAGGAGACCCCAACATGAGCACCGGATTTTTCGGCGATATCCAGAAGATCAAATATGAAGGCCCGGACAGCACCAATCCGCTGGCCTTCCGCTATTACCAGCCGGACGAGATTGTCCTCGGCAAGCGCATGGAAGACCATTTGCGTTTTGCGGTAGCCTACTGGCACACCTTCACCTGGCCGGGCGGCGACCCCTTCGGCGGCCAGACCTTCCTGCGTCCCTGGTTCGAAGACACGATGAAGGCGGCCAAGCTCAAGGCCGACGTCGCTTTCGAATTCTTCTCGCTGCTCGGTGCGCCCTATTACTGCTTCCACGACGCCGACGTGCGCCCTGAAGGCAAGAACTTTGCCGAGAACACCAAGAACCTCAACGAGATCGTCGATTATTTTGCCGAGAAGCAGGCAGCCACCGGCACCAAGCTGCTCTGGGGCACAGCGAACCTCTTCTCCAACCGCCGCTACATGTCGGGTGCGGCGACCAACCCCGATCCGGACGTCTTTGCTTTCGCAGCTGCGACGGTCAAGACCTGCATCGACGCTACGCAGAAGCTCGGCGGCGAGAACTACGTGCTCTGGGGCGGCCGCGAAGGTTACGAGACGCTGCTCAACACCGATCTCAAGCGCGAGCTCGACCAGCTCGGCCGCTTCCTCAACCTCGTCGTCGAATACAAGCACAAGATCGGCTTCAAGGGCACGATCCTGATCGAGCCGAAGCCGCAGGAGCCGACCAAGCACCAGTATGATTACGACGTGGCGACTGTCTACGGATTCCTCAAGAAGCACGGTCTCGAAAACGAAGTGAAGGTCAATATCGAGCAGGGCCATGCGATCCTTGCCGGCCACTCATTCGAGCACGAGCTGGCGCTTGCCAATGCGCTTGGCATCTTCGGCTCGATCGACATGAACCGCAACGACTACCAGTCCGGCTGGGACACCGACCAGTTCCCGAACAACGTTCCGGAAATGGCGCTCGCCTATTACCACGTTCTGGCGGGCGGCGGCTTCAAGACCGGCGGCACCAATTTCGATGCGAAGCTGCGCCGCCAGTCGCTCGATCCGGCAGACCTCTTGATCGGTCATATCGGCGGCATCGATTGCTGCGCCCGCGGCCTGAAGGCGGCTGCCAAGATGATCGAGGACAAGGCTCTGTCGCAGCCGCTTGCCGACCGTTATGCCGGTTGGGAAACGGCCGAGGCGCAGAAGCTCTTCCGCGGCGAGTATTCGCTCGATGAGATCACGAACTGGGTCGAGAGCAAGGACGTCAACCCGCAGCCGAAATCCGGCAAGCAGGAACTGCTCGAAAACGTCGTCAACCGTTACGTCTGATGACAGGCGCCGGCGGCCATCGGTCGCCGGCGCATTTGTTAGCCGGCTATGCCATCTCCGTTCAGCGCTTCAACCAGTTGCGCGACGGCGCTGAGACGGAGTTTCGCACCACCAGATCCGGCCTAAGCAGGATTTCCGTCTCGGCTGGCTGTCCGTCGGACAGGAGCTCCAGCAGCAGCGCCATCGCCTGTTTGCCGATCGCCGTTCTCGGCTGACGGATCGTCGTCAGCGATGGGGATATGAAGACGGCCTGCGGCACATCGTCGAAGCCGGTCACCGAGAAATCCCGCGGAATATCATAGCCTCGCGCGCCGAGTCCGATCATGACGCCGATCGCCGTCTGGTCGTTGACGCACATAAAGGCGGTCGGAAGCGTGTCGCGCATGAAAAGCTGCTCGACCGCATGCCGTCCGCTTTCGATCGTGCCGTCGCCTTCGAGCACGATCCGCAAATCGGGCGGGACGCCGGCAGCGTCGAGACCGGCATCATAACCCATGCGGCGCCTGGTATAGGCGAGCCGAGTGCGGGAATCGCCGATGAAGGCGATCTTGCGATGGCCTTCGGCCAGCAGCAGATCCACGGCCTTTCGCGCGCCCTCGGTATCGTCAACGCCGACATAGGGAATGCCGCCGTTGAAGACCGGTTCGAAGACCCCGACACTCGGCGGTAGGCGCGCCGTCATGGTCTGGTGACCGAAGGGCAGGATGCCGGTGAAGAGGATGAGCCCAGCCGCCTGGTTGGAGTTGAAGAATTTCAGATATTCCAAGCCGCGCTGGGCATCGTTCTGGGTGTGGCCGATCAGGACGCCGTAGCCGTGGGCGCGAGCCTCGTTCTCCAGTCCGACGAGAATGTTGGAGAAATTGGGATCGCCGATGTCGGGCGCCACCACGAGGATCATGTTGGAGCGGCCGAGCCTCAGGCTGCGCGCCATGGCATTAGTCGTATAACCGGTGATGGCGATCGCCTGGTTGACCTTGAGCCGCGTCGAGTTGGCGACCTTCTCCGGCGTGTGGATCGCCCGGGAAACCGTCGCGATAGAGACCTCGGCGATCCGGGCGACATCTTCGATTGTTGCGGGCGTGGAATTCGACACTGGGCTCTGCCTTAAGGCTGTCTTCGCCGCGACACTACACAGACTTGTCGAGAGGTCAAAGGTAAGCGTCAACTCATCTGTGTTAATCCACGATGTAAACCTTTACATGCATGATGTAAAGGTTTACATAAGGCTCAAAGCGGTCGGGAGCCGCATGCGCGTGCCTGTTTGAGAGCCCAAGGCGGTTTTCAGAAGGAAAATGTGCGCTAGTTCAAAGCGGAGCGTTGCCGGGTGCGGCGCTCTAGGGGAGGCATAATGACTGTGGAGATCGCTGACACCGCACCCGTGGTGCTGTCCGCCAGGCGCATATGTAAATCCTTCAGCGGCGTGCAGGTCCTCTTCAGCGTCAACTTCGATCTCCGCGCCGGCGAAATCCATGCGCTCATGGGCGAAAACGGCGCCGGCAAATCCACCCTCGTCAAGGTGCTCTCGGGTTTCGAACAGCCGAGTTCCGGCGAAATCCTGCTCGACGGCAAGCCTGTGGTGCTGCCGCCGAATGGCGCTGCGGAAGCGCTCGGCATCGTCATCATTCATCAGGAATTCAACCTCGCCGACCATCTGACCGTGACCGAGAGCCTATTCCTCGGTCGCGAGGTTACGCGTCTCGGCGTGCTCGACCGTAGGTATATGCGGGCTGAAACGCGCAAGGTCCTCGACGTGCTCGGTTCGCATGTCGATGAGAATGCCTTGATCAGCACGCTTTCCATCGCCGACAAGCAAATGGTCGAGATTGCCAAGGCGATCAGTCGCGATGCCCGTGTCGTCTTTATGGACGAGCCAACCGCCGTGTTGTCCCGGGAAGAGACCAATATGCTGTTCAAGCAGGTCCGCAAGCTTCGCGACCAGGGCACGAGCTTCGTCTTCGTGTCCCATAAGCTCGACGAGGTGATGGAGCTGACCGACCGGGTGACGGTGCTGCGCGACGGCCAGTGGATCAAGACGTCGCCGACCGCCATTTTGGATGGCGAATCGATCGCGCAGCTGATGGTCGGCCGCGAGCTTTCCAGCCTCTATCCGGCCAAGGTCGAGCCCAATGTCGACGAGGAGATCGTCCTCAGCGTCTCTTCGGTGTCGACGGGATATGTCAGGGATGCGAGCTTCGAAGTGCGCAAGGGCGAGATCATCGGGTTTTCCGGCCTGATCGGCTCCGGCCGTACCGAGCTGATGGAGGCGATTGCGGGACTGCGGCCCCGCCTCGAGGGCGAGGTGGTCATCAAAGGGCAAACGGTTCCCTCCGGCGACGTGCACGCGGCCAATCGCTGCGGCCTCGCCTATATGACCAAAGACCGCAAGTCGAAGGGTCTGCTGCTGCGCTCCGGCATGGCGACCAATCTGACGCTGCAATCGCTCGGACGGCATTCGCGCCACGGCTATCTCAGCCCGAGCAGCGAGGCGGCCGCACTGGCGAAAGCCAAACGTCGTTTTGACATCAGGGTTCGCGACAGCGCTATCGTCGCGGGCCGCATGTCGGGCGGAAACCAGCAGAAGCTGCTGCTCGCCAAAGTCATGGAGACCGATCCCGACATCATCATCATCGACGAGCCGACGCGCGGCATCGATGTCGGCACCAAGCAGCAGATCTATCATTTCATTTCGGCGCTCGCCCGGGACGGCCGGTCGATCATTGTCGTTTCGTCGGAAATGCCTGAAGTCATCGGCCTCTGCACGAGAGTGGCCGTCATGCGCGAGGGGCGGATCGTCGGCGTGCTCGAGGGCGACGAGATTTCCGAGCAGGAGATCATGCGTTACGCCGCCGGGCTCAAAAAGAAGGTGGCTGCGTGAGGGCGGAGCAAGACTTCGCCGACGCGGACAATAAATAGGATACCCAGACGATCTGGGACGGGAGGTTGGTTTTGGACATGAGCATTAACGAGGAGACCAGGGCGATCCGGCGCAGGTCCTGGCGTGACGTTGATCTGCGCGCGGTTGCACCGTTTGCCGCCTTGGCCTTGCTTCTCGTCGTCGGCGCACTGGTCAATCCGAACTTCATCGGCATCACCAATCTTGCCAACGTCGCGACGCGCTGCGCTTTCATCGCTATCATCGCGGTCGGCGCCACTTTCGTGATCTCGGCCGGAGACCTCGACCTTTCCGTCGGCTCGATGGTCGCCTTCGTCGCCAGTCTGATGATCCTGCTCATTAATTCAGGCGTCATTGCCGATCCGGTGCTGATGCTGACGGCAGCGGTGGTCTTTACGGTGATTGCGGGGGCTCTTTGCGGCCTCGCAAACGGCCTCATCACCACCGTCGGCAAGATCGAGCCTTTCATTGCCACGCTCGGCACAATGGGCATTTATCGCGGCCTGACCACCTGGCTGTCGCAGGGCGGCGCGATCACGTTGCGCTCGAGTGAAATCCAGACGCTCTACCGTCCAGCCTATTTCGGCAATATTCTCGGCGTTCCCGTCCCGATCTTGGTAATCCTCGTCGTCACCGCAATTGCAGCCTTTATCCTCTATCGCACCCGTTACGGCCGCCATGTCGTGGCTGTCGGTTCGAACAGCGACGTCGCGCGCTACTCGGGCATTGCAGTCAACCGCGTGCGCACGATTGCCTTCGTTATCCAGGGTCTCTGCGTGGCGATCGCCGTGCTGCTCTATGTACCGCGTCTCGGTTCCACCTCGGCAACGACCGGTATCCTGTGGGAGTTGCAGGCCATCACCGCCGTCGTCGTCGGCGGCACGGCTCTCAAGGGCGGCGCAGGCCGGGTCTGGGGCACCATCTGCGGCGCCTTCATTCTCGAACTCGTCGGCAACATCATGCTGCTTTCGAACTTCATCAGCGAGTATCTCATCGGCGCGATCCAGGGTGCAATCATCATCATCGCCATGCTGGTGCAGCGGTCGCTGGTTCGCAAATCCTAAGGCAAAGAGCTTCTCGGATTGGCCGGGCTTCACGGGGCACCCGGCTCGAATTGGGCAAGTCCCTGATATTTTGGGAGGAAATAAGCATGCGCAAGCTCATGTTGGGTCTGGCTGTTGCGGGGGTGGCTTTTGCCGGCGCAGCCTACGCCCAGGACAAGAACTACACGATCGGTGTGTCCATTCCGGCCGCCGACCACGGCTGGACCTCTGGCGTCGTGTTCCATGCCGAGCGTATCGCCAAGAAACTGATGGCCGAACATCCGGGCCTGAACGTCATCGTCAAGACTTCACCGGATGCCGCGACGCAGGCAAACGCCGTGCAGGACCTCGATACACAGGGCATCGACGCGCTGGTCATCCTGCCGTCGGACCCGGATCCGCTCGTCAACGCCATCAAGGAAGTCAAGGACAAGGGTAAGTTCGTAGCACTTGTCGACCGCGCGCCGTCGAACAACGATAATTCCGTGCGTGATCTTTACGTCGCCGGCAACAACCCGGCACTCGGCGAAGTCGCCGGCAAGTACATTGCCGAAAAGACGCCGGAAGCCGAGGTCGTCGTTATCCGCGGACTGCCGATCCCGATCGACCAGCAGCGCCAGGATGGCTTCGACAAGGGTATCGCCGGCTCCAAGGTCAAGGTTCTCGACCGCCAGTATGGCAACTGGAACCGCGACGACGCCTTCAAAGTGATGCAGGACTACCTGACGAAGTACCCGAAAATCGATGTCGTCTGGTGCCAGGACGACGATATGGCCGTCGGCGTACTGCAGGCGATCGAGCAGGCCAAGCGCACCGACATTCAATATGTCGTCGCCGGCGCCGGCTCCAAGGACATGGTCAAGAAGGTCATGGACGGCGACAAGCTGATCCCGGTCGACGTTCTCTATCCGCCGGCAATGGTCGGCACGGCAATGGAGCTGACGGCGGCGGCGCTCTACGATCAGGTCCCGGTTCACGGCAATTACATCCTCGACGCAACGCTCGTCACCAAGGAGAATGCCAAGAACTTCTACTTCCCGGATTCTCCGTTCTGATCCGACGACCGAAAGACGCGCCCGTTCGAAAGGACGGGCGCATTTTTATGCGCGCATGCGGCGCGGCGCTGAAAATGCTGCACGTACCTCTTGCCCGCCAACGCCCATCATGATTAGCTCGCAACCATATCGCATCTGGCCTCGCGCCAAATCCGCGAGGCAGGACAAGGAAGCGCCTTGCACCCGTCAAAATGCGTGCTACAAGTTTTCAGAAACGTTTACGGTCGATGTTCAGGGAGGAATCTGACATGAAGACGATCAAGGGCCCCGGCCTTTTTCTTGGCCAGTTCGCGGGCGATACCGCGCCTTTCAATTCCTGGGACGCGATCACCAAATGGGCGGCCGACATCGGTTACAAGGGCGTCCAGGTGCCGACCTGGACAAGCCAGCTGATCGATCTGAAGAAGGCCGCGACGTCGAAGGATTATTGCGACGAATTCGCCGGCAAGGCCCGCGAAAACGGCATCGAAATCACCGAACTTTCGACCCATCTGCAGGGCCAGCTCGTCGCCGTTCACCCGGCCTATGACGAAGCCTTCGACGGCTTCGCGGCCCCCGAGGTGCGCGGCAACCCGAAGGCGCGCCAGGAATGGGCGGTCGAGCAGGTCAAGCTGGCGCTGACCGCATCGAAAAACCTCGGCCTCAAGGCGCATGCGACCTTCTCCGGGGCGCTTGCCTGGCCCTTCATCTATCCCTGGCCGCAGCGTCCCGCCGGCCTGGTTGAGACCGCGTTCGACGAACTTGCCCGCCGCTGGACGCCGATCCTCAACCATGCGGATGAAAACGGCATCGACGTCTGCTACGAGATCCATCCGGGTGAAGACCTGCATGACGGCATCACCTTCGAGATGTTCCTGGAGCGGGTGAAGAACCATTCCCGCGCCAACATGCTCTATGATCCCTCGCATTATGTCCTGCAGTGCCTCGATTATCTCGAGAACATCGACATCTACAAGGACCGCATCAAGATGTTTCACGTCAAGGATGCCGAGTTCAATCCGACCGGGCGCCAGGGCGTTTACGGCGGTTACCAGGGCTGGGTGGAACGCGCCGGCCGCTTCCGCTCGCTCGGCGACGGCCAGGTCGATTTCGGCGCGGTCTTCTCGAAGATGACGGCCAATAATTTCGACGGCTGGGCCGTGGTCGAATGGGAATGCGCGCTGAAGCATCCGGAGGATGGCGCCCGCGAGGGGGCCGAATTCGTCGCCGCCCATATCATCCGCGTCACGGAAAAGGCCTTCGACGATTTTGCCGCCGGCGGCACGGACCAAGCGGCCAATCGGCGGATGCTGGGGCTTTCCTAAACAGGGCATCTGGTGGGTGCCCCTCACCCTAACCCTCTCCCCGTAAACGGGGAGAGGGGACTTGCCCGACCAAACGTTGAGAGCGGAAAAGCCGCTGCGGCATATCGCCTCCGCCCCGCTTGCGGGGCGAAGGGGGCAGCAGCCGGATGAGGGGCGCACCCGCACCAGATTCAATTTCAGGAGGACAAGAATGGCAATCGAAGCATCATCCGAACAGACCCGCGAGCCGCGCATCCGGCTTGGCATGGTGGGCGGCGGCGCGGGCGCGTTCATCGGTGCAGTGCACCGCATCGCAGCCCGCATCGACGATCAGTACGATCTCATCGCCGGCGCGCTGTCGTCGACGCCTGAGAAGGCGGTTCAGTCCGGCCGCGACCTTGGCCTCGACCCGTCGCGGACCTATTCCAGCTACCGCGAGATGGCGATCCGCGAGGCGAAGCTGAAGAACGGCATCGAGGCGGTGGCGATCGTCACGCCGAACCATGTGCACTATGACGCGGCCAAGGAATTCCTGAAACGCGGCATTCATGTCATCTGCGACAAGCCGCTGACATCGAACCTCGCCGATGCGAAGAAGCTGAAGAAGGTGGCCGACGAGAGCGGCGCGCTCTTCGTGCTGACGCATAATTACACCGGCTATCCGATGGTCCGCCAGGCGCGGGAGATGATCGCGAACGGCGAACTCGGCGATATAAGAGTGGTCCAGGCCGAATATCCGCAGGATTGGCTGACGGAAGCGGTCGAGCAGACCGGGCAGAAGCAGGCTGCCTGGCGCACCGATCCGGCCCAGTCCGGCGTCGGCGGGTCTACAGGCGATATCGGCACACATGCCTATAATCTTGCCTCCTTCATTACCGGACTGGAACTCGACAGCCTGGCCGCCGACCTCGACAGCTTCGTTCCCGGCCGCCGGCTGGACGATAACGCCCATGTCATGCTGCGCTTCAAGGCGAAGGGCGCGGAGAAGCCGGCTAAGGGTATGCTCTGGTGCAGCCAGGTGGCGCCGGGCCATGAAAACGGCCTGATGGTGCGCGTCTATGGCAGCAAGGGCGGGCTGGAATGGACCCAGAAGGACCCGAATTACCTCTGGTACACGCCTTTCGGCGAGCCGAAGCGGCTGATCACCCGCGGCGGCGCCGGCGCCGGAGCGGCTGCCGGGCGCGTGTCACGCGTGCCGTCAGGGCATCCGGAAGGGTATCTCGAAGCCTTTGCGACGATCTATACGGAAGCCGCGCATGCGATCAACGCCCGCAAGAGGGGCAAGGAAGTCGATAAGGCGGTGGTCTATCCCACAGTCGACGACGGCGTGAAGGGTGTCGCCTTCGTCGAGGCCTGTGTTGCCTCGTCCAAGAAAAACGGCGCCTGGGTCAAGCTCTGATCTTTGGCGATCCGTGCGTCGGATGGCGCGGAGTCGCGGGAAATGCCGCGGCGGTCTTGGGCCGCCTCGGCTTGTCCGTCAGGCCTCAGGCCGCAGCGCGGTTGCGCTTCATGAGGCCGTCAATGCTGAGCGGGCCGGCGCCTGCCGCCACCAAATAGAGAAACACGAAGCAGAACAGGATCGCGGCGACGCCACCGTTCTGCGCGGGATAAAAGCTCTTCCCCGCATGGCCGAGGAAATAGGCGAAGGCCATCAGGCCGGAGAGTACGAAGGCTGCAATGCGTGTCTGGAATCCTATCACCACGACGAAGCCGAGGGTGAGTTCGATCAGCCCGGCGATCCAGGAGAGCGAGCCCATCGGCGGCACGCTTGCCGCGGCCGGAAAGTGCAAAATCTTCTGCGTTCCGTAGCTGAAAAGCACGAGCGACGAGACGAGGCGCAGCAGGCTCAGCAGATGCGGCTGCAGCAGATGTATCGAAGACAGCATGGGATTCCTTTCACGTTGTGATGTCTTCGCTGTGTAGTGATCATGGGCTCGGCAGCAAGTCACGACTGCTGACATTCGCGTTATGAGAGCGTGGGGGCCGAAAGTATGGCGACCGAGGCGACGGAACGATGCCGTTCTGTCACTAGTCCTGCAACGTTGCAGTTTTTCTTCCCCAGCACCTGTACTTTGCTTGCCGGCTTGGCTAAATCCGGCCCACGGGCAACCCACATTGCTGAGAGCCGGGGGATACAGATGATCGACGCCAAGACGCTTGCAAGCCGCTTTCCCGGTGATTTCACCTTCGGCGTTGCCACCGCCGCCTTCCAGATCGAAGGCGCCAGCAAGGCCGATGGCCGCAAGCCGTCGATCTGGGACGCCTTCTGCAACATGCCCGGCCGCGTCTATAACCGCGACAACGGCGACATTGCCTGCGACCACTATAACCGCCTGGAGCGAGACCTCGATCTCATCAAGGACATGAGCGTTGAGGCCTACCGTTTTTCCATTGCCTGGCCGCGGATCGTCCCGGAGGGCACGGGCCCGGTGAACGAGGCGGGCCTCGATTTCTACGATCGGCTGGTCGATGGCTGCAAGGCGCGCGGGATCAGGACCTTCGCGACGCTCTACCATTGGGACCTGCCTCTGATGCTCGCCGGCGACGGCGGCTGGACGGCGCGCTCGACCGCCTATGCCTATCAGCGCTACGCCAAGACTGTGATGAACCGCCTCGGCGATCGTCTCGACGCCGTCGCGACATTCAATGAGCCCTGGTGCATCGTCTGGCTGAGCCACCTTTACGGCATCCATGCTCCGGGTGAGCGCAACATGCAGGCTGCCCTTCACGCCATGCATTACATGAACCTCGCCCATGGCCTCGGTGTCGAGGCAATCCGTTCGGAAGCTCCCAATGTGCCGGTCGGGCTCGTGCTCAACGCCGCCGCGGTCATCCCGGGCTCCGACAGCCCGGCCGATCTGGCAGCCGCCGAACGGGCGCATCAGTTCCACAACGGCGCCTTCTTCGATCCCGTCTTCAAGGGCGAATATCCGAACGAATTCGTCGAGGCGCTCGGGGACCGCATGCCCGTGATCGATGACGGGGACCTGAAGCTCATCAGTCAGAAGCTCGACTGGTGGGGTCTGAATTATTACACGCCCGAGCGCGTCACCGACGATGCCGAACGAAAAGGCGACTTCCCCTGGACGGTGAAAGCGCCGCCTGCAAGCGACGTCAAGACCGATATCGGCTGGGAAATCTATGCGCCCGGATTGAAGCTCCTGGTCGAGGACCTCTATCGCCGCTACGACCTGCCGGAATGCTACATCACCGAGAACGGCGCCTGTGACAATACCGGTGTCGTCGGGGACGAGGTCGACGATACGATGCGCCTCGACTATCTCGGCGGTCACCTCGATGTCGTGGCCGACCTCATCAAAGACGGCTACCCCATGCGCGGCTATTTTGCCTGGAGCCTGATGGATAATTTCGAATGGGCGGAAGGCTATCGCATGCGCTTCGGTCTCGTTCATGTCGATTATGAGACGCAGCGGCGCACGGTGAAGAAGAGCGGTAAATGGTATCGCGCACTCGCGGCTGAATTTCCGAAAGGCAATCACACGCCGGCTCAGCATAGCAAACTGAAAAAATAGACCAGCGGAAAGCTGCAACAGGCGGTTGCTTAAACGTTTCTGAACCCTTGACTGGCAAACTCCGCTGGTCAGGGAGCAGGAATGCAGATACTCGGAAAATTGCAGGGCAGGGGATCGGGAATAGGCCGTGACGTCACCGTCACGGGCGTGCTGCTCTCCTTCGCCGTCATCGTCGCGGTCGCCACCATCATGGTGCTGACGGCACTCGAACGCGTGGCTGAGAACGCCAATGTCCTTGATGACGAGCGCTCGCGCGAAACGACAATCGGCGCGTTGAAGACCTTCGAGGATCAGCTCGGTGCGACGCTCGACGATTATGCCGCCTGGGACGATGCCGCCGCCAACGTCTATGCGTCGGATGGCATGGCGTGGACGGTTAGCAACTACGGCGAGATGTCGGTCAACAGCTCACTTTTCGACATGGCAATCGTTGTCGATGATGCGAAGAACTCGATCATGGCGTATCGCGACGGCAAACCGATGGAGGAGCCGCCCGCGGATTTCTTCGCGCCTTCGCTGTGGAAGCTGTTCGACGTGGTCAAGGCGGCCGGTCCGGCCGATTCGCCCCAGGCGGTCGGATTCATCACCACCAAACGCGGCATTGCCGCTGTCGGCGTGGCATTGGTGCGGAAGAAATCCGGCGCGCTTGATGCGCCCGCCGGGCAGCACCGGTATCTCATTTTCGCACGCCATCTCGATGACGACAGGGTGGCCGGACTCGGCCAGACCTATGTGATCGGCGGACTGAGGCTGGCGCCGCCGAGTTTCGAGGCAGAATATTTTGTACCTATCGCCGATCCGTCGGGGGCAACGATCGGCAAGCTCGTCTGGAATTCGCGCTCACCCGGCAATATTGCCTACGCGCAGGTACGACCGATGGTCATCGAGGCACTCGGTCTCGTCGGGCTTTTCTTCGGGGTGCTTCTGGCCATCGGCTGGCTGGTCGGCCGACGCCTGAAGGCGGAGGAAAACAGCGCGCGCGAAGAGGCGCTGCGCGACAGGCTGAGCGGCCTTTCCAATCGCGACGGCCTCGGGCTCGCCGTCGATCGTTGTGTCCTCGAAGCGCGCCAGAGCAAACGCAACGTGCTGCTCCTCTATCTCGATCTCGACGGTTTCAAGGAAGTCAATGACAGCTATGGACACGGCACCGGTGACCAATTGATCCGCGCGGTCGCGGCCGGCCTCAAGGTATTGATCCCGCAAGGCGCAGTTCTAGCCCGCATCGGCGGCGATGAATTTGCGATCGCCTTTCTCTCCGATGGCGAGAACGCCGCCGCCCTGCAGCTCGCCGAGCAGATCCTCGATTTTCTCGTCGAGCCGCTGGAGATCGGTCGCCGTGTCGTCGTCGTCGGCGCCAGCATCGGCATCGCCATGTCGCCTGCCGGCGCAATCGATCGCGAGGAACTGGTGCGCCGTTCCGACCTTGCCATGTATAAGGCGAAGGAGGCGGGCCGTGCGCGCATGACGCTTTACGACCCGTCGATGGATGCGGACCGGCAGCAGCGCAATGCGCTAGAACTCGATCTCAGAATCGCCATTGAAAGCGGTGATCTGACACTTGCCTATCAGCCGCTGGTCGATGCGGCCACGCATGCGCTGACCGGCGTCGAGGCGCTGGTGCGCTGGAACCGTCCGGGCCACGGCCCGGTTTCGCCAGAGGTGTTCATTCCGATCGCCGAGACCAGCGGCCTCATTGAATCACTCGGCCTGTTCGTGCTGCGCAAGGCCTGCGAGACGGCCAAGCAGTGGCCGGAGCTGAACGTATCTGTCAATGTCTCGCCCGGCCAGTTCCGCAATCCAGCCTTCACCGACTATGTGCGCTACGTGTTGAAGCAGACGGAGATCGAGGCCAGCCGCATCACTCTCGAGATCACCGAAGGGTATATGATCCAGAATCCGCAGCGTACCCGCCAGTCGATCGAGCGGCTGAAAGGTCTGGGGGTCAAGGTGGCGCTCGACGACTTCGGTTCCGGCTTCTCATCGATCGGCTATCTCCGGCAGTTCGGCTTCGACCGCATCAAGATCGACCGCTCGTTGGTGATGGGCGTCAACGAGGACAAGCGCCAGCGCGAAATGCTGCAGGCGACGGTGGCGCTCGCCCGCTCGCTCGATATCCCGGTGACGGCGGAAGGCATCGAAACCGAGGGGCAGGCGGTCGCCATGCGCCTGTTCGGCTGCGACTGTCTGCAGGGCTATTTGTTCGGAAAGCCTGCGGCGGCCGAGCGAATTACCGAGATGCTCAACGAGCTTCGTACTGCGGAACAGTCAACCCCGTGCCGTCTCGGCGCGGCCTGACGGCGAAATTCTGGGCGCAAAGCTCATTCAACAGCAACAAGCTCAGCTGCCGATATGCCGTTGGCCGCGTTTTTTTGCCAGCGCGATCTGATGCTGCCGTTGACGGTAGCGCAGCCGGTCTTCTTCTGTGCGTCTTGGATAGCAGTGGCTGCAGGAAACGCCTTCCTCATAAAGCGGCGAGGCAATTTCCTCTGATGTGATCGGGTTGCGGCAGGCGTGGCACAGCCGGTGCTCACCCTCCTTCAGCCCGTGTTCGACGGATACACGCTCATCAAACACGAAGCAGGCGCCCTCCCAGAGGCTTTCTTCCTGCGGCACTTCCTCCAGATATTTCAGGATGCCGCCCTTCAGATGATAGACCTCGTCGAAACCCTCGGCCTTCATGAAGGCAGTGGCCTTTTCGCAGCGTATGCCGCCGGTGCAATACATGGCGACTTTCGGCTTGTTGTGCAGTCCCGTATTCCGGCGCACCCAATCCGGAAATTCGCGGAATGTCTTGGTCTTGGGGTCGAGCGCGCCGCGAAAAGCACCGATCGCCGTCTCATAGTCGTTGCGGGTGTCGATGACGATCGTATCGGGATCGGAGATCAGCGCATTCCAGTCCTTGGGCGCGACATAGGTGCCGACCACCTTGTTGGGGTCGATGTCCTCGACGCCCATGGTGACGATTTCCTTCTTCAGCTTCACTTTCATGCGCAGGAAGGGCATTTTCGAGGCGCGGCTTTCCTTGTGCTCCAGGCCCGCAAATTCCGGCTGGACGCGCAGGAAGGCGAGCACGGCGTGAATGCCGGCATCCGGTCCCGCGATCGTACCGTTGATGCCCTCATGCGCCAGAAGCAGCGTTCCCTTGACGCCGTTTTCCTCGCACAGCGCCTGCAGCGGGGCCTGCAAGCTGGCAAAGCGCGGCACGGATACGAAATGGTAGAGCGCCGCTACGAGGAACGGGCCGGTGTGTGTCAGGCTGTCGGTCATGCGCCGGAAATACAGAAAATTGACCGGTCGCGCAATTGCCTTCCGCACAGGCGGCCGACCGCCTCCAGGATCGCGCCTGCCATCGCTCAACTTGCAGCCGTCAGCCAGAGAAGCTCGATACGCTCCGATTCCTCGTCGGGATCATCGGCGAAGACGGCTTCGGCCTTGAGGAGGGCCTGCCGCCGGTCTTCCTGCTGGCGGACGATGATTGCCTCAAGAAGATGCGCCAGGTCGTCGTTGCGGGTGAAGAGCTGCGGCTCGGCTTCGACCAGTTCGCAGAGTACGGCAAGGTCATGGATGCGGCCGAGATCCTCGACGAGCTCCTTGGCCGCATCCTGCTTGGCCTTCATCGCACCCGGCCAGACGTCGCGCAGAAGAGCGTGGTAAAGCCGGTAGTCGTAGGTGCGTTTGCGCAGATCATGGAAATCGCCGGCCGATGCATCACCGTGGCAGTTGGCAAGCGCGGCCTCAGCCTTGCGCGCCGTGCGGCGCCAGCTCTTCGCCAGCATGCGGGCATTCTTGCGGTGGCTGCCATCGAAGGAGATTCCATCCAGAGCGGAAATCGCCTCCCTGAGCACGTCCGAGGTTTCCATCAGCTGCCGTTCAAGACCGCTTTCGGCCTCCGCCATCCAGTCGCGGCGCCCCTCGAGAATGATGACGATCCGGCCGAGCGCCTCGCTTTCCTCTTTCCCGCGGGCTGAATGCTGCAGATATTGCGCGGTGCCGATGAGCGCGGCAGCGTCGCGGATTGCCGAAAGCGAGCGCGCGGCGTCGCGCAACCTTGCATTTTCCTGCTCCTGGAAATCAGGCACCTCGCGTGCGACGAGCCGGTAGAGCGAGCGCAATCTCTTCAGGTTTTTTCGGAAGGAATGGATCGCCTCGTGCGCACCTTCCGGCCGTTCTTCGAGAAAGGTAATGGCACCTTCCAGCTGCTCGGTCGCGATGCTCCGGAATGCCTCGGTGAAATCGGCGTCAGGCCGAATGCGATAGGCCATGCCTGTCGTGCTCGTATTCTGTGGCAAGGGCCTGGTTGGAATAGCGGAAATCGCCGGTCACTTCGCGACCAAGCCAGGCAGGCAGGACGGGTTTGTCGGTTTCTGCCGTCATCTCTACCTCGGCAATCACCAGCCCGAGATGCTCGCCGGCAAAGACGTCGACTTCCCAGACGAAGCCCTGATGCGGGACGCGGTAGCGCGTCTTCTCGATGACGACGCCGATCGCGCTCTGCAACAGCTCCTCGGCATCGGCAATCGGGATGTCATATTCGAATTCGTCACGGGTGATGGCACTGCGGCCAATCTTGATCGTCAGCTTCGCTTTCCTGCCGTCGAGGGTGCGAACGCGGACGGAACGGTCGTCCATCGAGGCGATGTAACCCTGCCTCAGGACAGACTTGCTCTCGACGGCGGAACGCCATCCATCGCCGCGTACAAGAAACTTCCGCTCGATCTCTTTCGCCATGTCAGTGAACCTTTTGTGACGAATGCCGCACGGTAGACCAATTTCCAAGCATTTCATACCTTCTTCTCACGCAGCCGGGTTTTATCTCGACAAGGTTCGGCGAGGGCGTTATTCGGGATGCAAATTTCAATCGTTTCAAGGAGGTCGTGCGACCATGGGCGAGAAAACAGAGAAGCTCCTTTCCATCCTGAAACTCCAGCCGGTCGTTCCGGTCCTGATCGTTGACGATGCCAGGTCGGCGGTGCCGCTGGCCCGCGCGCTTGTCGCAGGCGGCCTGAAAGCAATCGAGATCACCATGCGCACGCCGGCGGCACTTGAAGCCGTGCGCGCCGTCGCCGCCGAGGTCGAGGGCGCCGAAGTCGGCGCCGGCACCATCCTGAATGCCGCCCATTGGGAAGCGGCTGTCGAGGCCGGCTCGAAGTTCATCGTCAGCCCGGGCACGACGCAGGAGCTGCTTGATGCCGCTGCCGATTCCGACGTGCCGCTGCTTCCGGGAGCTGCGACCGCCAGCGAAGTCATGGCGTTGCGTGAGGAAGGTTATCAGGTGCTGAAGTTCTTTCCGGCTGAGCAGGCTGGGGGCGCCGCTTATCTTAAAGCGCTTTCTTCGCCGCTCGCCGGCACGCTGTTCTGCCCGACCGGCAGCATTTCGCTGAAGAACGCCAGGGATTATCTTTCGCTGCCGAACGTCGTCTGTGTCGGCGGTTCGTGGGTTGCGCCGAAGGAACTGGTCGCAGCCGGCGACTGGGCCGGCGTTACCAAGCTTGCGGCTGAGGCCGCCGCTCTGAAGGCCTGAGGTTGCATGAGCGGGGTATGAGCGCCAGGCACAGCCCCACGCCCAATATTTGTATTTCAGCCGTCGCAAACCTATGTTCTCCTCCGGCCTCAAACAGGGAGACGACGAGGAATGTTCGACGCAAAGAAGCTTCTCGACCAGTTCTTGGGTTCGCAGGTGCCGGGTCTCGGCGGTTCAGTCCGCGACAGGGCGGGCGAGGCCATACAGACGGCAAAGAACAATCCGATGAAGAGCGGCGCGATCGCAGCCGTGCTTCTCGGCACCAAGACCGGCCGCAGTATTGCCGGCAACGCATTGGCGATCGGCGGTCTTGCTGCTATCGCCGGCCTTGGCTATCAGGCTTACAAGAACTATCAGGCTGGGCAAGCGCCCGCGGCCCCCTCGGATGCGCCGTCGGCAAACAATCCGGTGCTCCTGCCGCCGCCCGTCGACTCCGGTTTCGGACCAGCATCGCCTGCCGGGAGCAACGAATTCGTGCTGGTGCTGATCCGGGCGATGATCGCCGCCGCCAAGGCCGATGGTCATATCGACGACGCCGAACGCGTCCTGATCATGGACAAGATCAAGGCTGCTGACGTCAGCGGCGAGGCTGCGGCTTTCATCGAGGGAGAACTTGCGTCTCCGACGGATATCGACGCGCTCGTTGCTGCGGCGCTCACGGAAGAACAGCGCGTCGAGCTCTACACCGCCTCGCGGCTGACCATCGATCCGGATTCGCGCGCCGAGCGCGGTTATCTCGATCTGCTCGCCGGCCGGCTCGGCCTTGCTGATCAGCTGGTCGACCATATCGAGGCGACGGTGTCATCCGCCAAGACGACCTTGTCACAGTGACATGCCGGCCGATTGCCTTTATCGGGCGACTGGCCTATCCACTCCCGGAGCCTTCCCCGGTTAAATTGACGCTTTCGTCAATTTAATCGGGGAAGGCTCTGGAATAGGGGAGTGAACATGCGCGATCTTGCAAATTTCAAGGGCTGCCCGGCGCCAAAGCCGGTTACGCTGAAAGGCCGTTTCGTCACCGTCGAGCCCTATCGCCGCGAGGAGCATCTCGAAGCGCTGTGGGAAGGGCTCGGCGGCATGGGCATCAACCCGCTGCTGCTCTATTTTTCGCAGGATGATTTCTCGGGCATCGAGGACTTCGCCAGCTGGCTGGAAAACGTCCACACCAAGTCCGGTTGGCTCACCCATATCTTCCGCGACAACGCCACCGGCAAGGTTGTCGGCATGGCGAACTACATGCGCGCCGACCCGGCAAACGGCGTCGTGGAAATCGGCGGCGTGGCTCATGGTCGCGCTATGAGCCGTTCGCCGCTGTCCACCGAAGCGCACTATCTGATGGCCAAACATGTTTTCGAAGATCTCGGCTATCGTCGCTACGAATGGAAATGCGATAATAAGAACGAGGCGAGCAAGACGACGGCACTGCGGTACGGTTTCAGCTTCGAAGGGGTGTTCCGTCAGCACATGATCTCCAAGCATCGCAACCGCGACACCGCCTGGTTCTCGATGATCGACGCCGAATGGCCGCTGATCAACGATGCTTTCGAGGCCTGGCTTTCGCCTGCAAATTTCGACGCGGCCGGCAATCAGATCCGCCGCCTGCAGGATATTCGTGCGGATCTGGAGAAGGAAAGGCTCGCGTGAGCCCGGAAAGCCGCTCGCAGGCGATCGCCGCCGCTGTCATCTTGCTCGGCGCCGGCCTCGTCGTCTACTTTCTGCCGACCATCGTTCTATGGATCGGCAATTTCTCGCCAACGCTGGGGATCGCCGTCGGCTTCTGCCTGATCATGGCGTTCTTTGCGATCTTCTGGCTGCGGGCGCGCTACCAGCGTCGCAGAGATAGACAGTAATCCAGGGGCGTCCGGGGCACGGAGCCCTGAGGGTGTCTAGCCTTGCAGCGAAGCTCCGAGCAGGACGGCGCCCATCAGGATGACGAGCAGGGCGCCGAGGATTTCGATGGCGTTGCCGACCCAGACCGAAGCCGTCGAGCCGCGTCCGGAGAGACGGACCGCCGCACCTTTGGCGGTGACGGCAAGCGTCGCGAGCACGGAAACCGTGATCGCCGTGCCGAGCGACATGGCGCCGACCGAAAGCGCGCCGCCGAGATAGAGGCCGTTCAGCAACGAGAAAGTCATGACAAGCAAAGCCCCTGAGCAGGGTCGAAGGCCGACGGCTACGATCGCCGACCAAGCCTCTCGAGCGCTGAACCTGTCGCCGGCGAGCAGGGCCGGGTCCGGCACGTGCGTATTGCCGCAGGTCTCGCAGGCCATGCCGGGAACGAAGCTGTGGCCGGCGTTCACGGCCTGCGCCTTGCCGTTGAAGGCATAGGCCTGGCGTTCGGCTGCGTTATCCTTCCAATCCAGCATCATGGACACCGGACCGGCCGACGTCGCCACCAGCCGGCGGCGCGGCAGATTGCGAGCCATCAAACGCAGTTTGCGGAACAGCAGCCAGCCGCCGAAGAGGATAACCATGACGAAACTTATAATTTCCATGGCATGAGTGGCTGTCGTCAGTGTAATGCCGGTGCCGCGCAGCACCAGCCAGGCGCCGCCGACCAGCGCCACAGCGACGACGCCCTGGATGAAAGCCGAAATGAAGGAAATAACCACGCCGCGCTTCAACTCGACCTCGTTGGCGATCATGTAGGAGGAGATGACCGCCTTGCCATGGCCGGGGCCGGCGGCATGGAAGACGCCGTAGGCGAAGGAAAGGCCGACCAGCGATGTCAGCTGCCACGGATCCTCGCGCATGCCCTTCAACGCACCGGTCAGCGCCCGATAGAAAGCCTGCTGTTCATAGTTCACGTAGAGCAAAAGTGGCGCAAGCGGCCCGCCGGTCGGTTGGAAACTGGGTTCGGCCGTGCCGATGCCGAGCGGCGATTGCGCGTGGGCGAGGCTTGCCGCGGTCAGGAGCGCAAGGAGCGCCGCGGAAAGGATCAGGGACGGGCGTTTTATCAGCATGTGAGCTCCAGCCGGGTGGCGAAGAGTTTGGACATGTTGGTGCCGGTGGGATCGTTGAAAAAGGCGTCTGTCAGCGACTGCTTGTTTTGCGAGATCACCTCGTCGGCATCCGGCCTTATCACCTGGTGCTTGCAGGCCTTGAAGCCGTCGCCCACCGTTGCCAGCTCGTTGTCTGTGGGGAAATCGATCGACGTATAGAGCGTCGGATCGTAGACGCCGAAGGTAAGCCTGCCCTTGAGCGGCATCTTCTCCACCGGCTTGACCGCAAAGAACATCAGGAGCTGGCCGTTCTTATAGTCGACATGGATGATGTCGGGCTGCTGGACGGTGATGCTCTTCCCGTTGATCGTCAGGTTCATGTAATAATCGTAATCGGCAAGCGATTGCTTCACCGTTTTGCCGACCTGCGCGAGTTCGTTCGGCTCCAGCTTCAGATCGGTGTTCTTGTCGAAATCCATGACGACCGAGGAGGAGAAGACCTCGTCAAAGCGCCAGACATTGCGCAGTTCCTCGATACTGCCGTCAGCGCCGGCCACGACTTCGAGCCGCGCCTCCACGAAGATGTGCGGATGCGCGAAGGCGGCGGCCGGCGCCAGCGAAAGAAGCGCGGTGATCAATGGTATGGATTTGTTCATGCGTCCCGCTGCCTTGTTCGCTCGACCCGAGTTCTTGCCAGAAATTGGGACGGAATTGGGACCGGCTTGTCGGTGAGTCCCGATCGGCACCGCTCCATCGTCCGGCCCGACCGGTCTTGCCGTGCAGATCTCACGGATGCTTCTTGAACCAGTTGTGCAGGTAATCGACAAAGATCCTCACCTTGGCCGGCAGGTAGCGCCGGTGCGGGTAGACGGCATAAATGCCGCGGTCGGTTGGTATGTAATCGTTGAATAGCGTCACCAGTTCGCCGCTTTCGATCGGCTTGCGGGCGATGAAATCGGGAATGAGGGCGATGCCGATGCCGGCGAGGGCGGCGCGGAGTGTCGCGTGCGGGCTGTTGACCTCGATCGGCCCGGAGACGGCGACGGCGAAGGTTGTGTTGTCAGGATTGTGGAAGCGGATGCTCCCCTGGGTGCGTGAATTGGTATCGACGATGAAGGGAAGATTGGACATGTCGCTTGGATGCTCCAGATCCGGATGGCGCTCGAGAAAATCCGGGGTGGCGCAGAGATGGACGCGGAAATCGGAGATCTTGCGAGCAATCATGCCGGAATCTTCGAGCTTGCTGATCCGGATCGCCACGTCAAAGCCTTCCTCGATCAGATCGACGAATCGGTCATCGGCGGCGATCTCCAGCGAAAGGTCCGGGTTCTCGCCGGCGAAATCGATCAGCGACTGGCCGACGTCGGCATCGACGAAGGTGCGGGGGACGGAGACGCGCAACCGTCCCTTCAGCTGTGCATTGTTTTCGCGCACTAGATCGGCAAGGTTGTCGATCTCCTTCAAAATGTCGGAGGCGCTGCGATAATAGGTGTGGCCGGCCTCCGTCATAGAGAACTGCCGGGTCGTGCGGTTGAGCAGCAACGCGCCGAGTTCGTCTTCCAGTTCGCGCACATATTTGGACAGCAGCGCCTTCGAGCGGCCGGTGCGCCGCGCGGCGGCGGAAAAGCCTTCGGCCTCGACGACTTCAATGAAGGCGCGTATGCGGGTCAAGGTGTCCATGAAATCCCCACAGGTGTTTTGGAATGTTGAACAAATCGCGCCGGTTTGTTCAATTATTTTTTGACCTCAAGATCAAAAAATCGCTTGATTATGAAGGCGAATATTCTTATCTCACCAGTCAGCCCAAAGTCGCACGTGCCCATGGGTGTCCGCCGAACCCTCGAATTGGTGAGGAAATCGGTAAGGTACCTGGAATTAACCCCTCCAGTCGCTATTCCGGCCAACCGGAAAATGCGAGGACGCCTGAAGCAACGACGGTGCGGGCCTTTTTGTTCTCTCCCTGCTTTCCATCAGCGGGGGTTACTGAAGAGGCACACCATCATTGCCGGAAGTGCGGTTGGGACTCTCCCTCCAATCCATGGCAGACAAAGCCGAACTTACACCGCGTTTGCGGCGTTGGTTCATTATCCGCGCATCGAGCGCTTGCTGTGGTTCCGGGGTCTCCACCGGCTGGTTCCAATGCGAGTTCTCGTATGCCCTTTGTCCTCCGGATCATGCCGGAGCTCTGGAACTGGAAGAGGGAACTGATATGACCACCCAGCGCATCCGCGACTTTCTCGCAACCCGACGTCCCGACGGTCCCTGCCTCGTGGTTGACCTCGATGTCATCAGCGACAATTTCCACGCTTTCCGCCACGCCATGCCGGATAGCGCCATCTACTACGCCGTCAAGGCCAACCCGGCTCCGGAAGTGCTGAAGCTGCTCGCCAGCCTCGGCTCCAATTTCGATTGCGCATCCGTTGCCGAAATCGAAATGGCGCTCGAAGCCGGTGCGACCGCCGCCCGCATCTCCTATGGCAACACGATCAAGAAGGAACGTGATGTCGCCCGCGCGCATACGCTCGGCGTCAGCCTCTTTGCTGTCGACAGCCACGAGGAAGTCGAGAAGATCGCGCGCGCCGCGCCCGGCGCCCGTGTCTTCTGCCGCGTGCTGACCGATGGCGAAGGCGCCGAATGGCCGCTGTCGCGCAAGTTCGGCTGCGTTCCGCAGATGGCCGTCGACGTTCTCGTCTACGCTCATCAGCTCGGCCTGCAGTCCTACGGCGTCTCCTTCCATGTCGGGTCGCAGATGACCAAGGTCGATGCCTGGGATTCGGCTCTTGCCGATGCCAAGCGTGTCTTCGTCCAGCTGGCCAAGCAGGGCATCCACCTGCAGATGGTCAACATGGGCGGCGGCTTCCCGACCAAGTATCTGCGTGACGTTCCGTCCGCGGAAGCTTACGGAAAGTCGATCTACCAGGCGCTGCGCACGCATTTCGGCAACCAGATTCCGCAGACGATCATCGAGCCGGGCCGCGGCATGGTCGGCAATGCCGGCGTCATCAAGGCTGAGGTCGTGCTGATCTCCAAGAAGTCGGACAATGACGACGCGCGCTGGGTCTTCCTCGACATCGGCAAGTTCGGCGGTCTCGCCGAAACCATGGACGAGGCTATTCGTTACCCGATCCGCACCGAACGCGACGGCGACGAGATGGAGCCCTGCGTGATCGCCGGCCCGACCTGCGACTCGGCTGACGTGCTGTATGAAAAGAACCTCTACCCGCTGCCGCTGTCCCTGACGATCGGTGACGAGGTCCTGATCGAAGGCACCGGCGCCTATACGACGACCTACTCGGCAGTCGCTTTCAACGGCTTCGAGCCGCTGAAGGCCTACGTCATCTAAGGTCTTGTTTCTGCTAGTCCCGTCACCAGCCGGGGCGGCAAATCCACAATTCTCCGAAGTCACCGTCTGAAGCGGTTTTGAGTGCGGGAGGCCACGATGGCCGCTGTTCTTGATTCTGTCCGCGCATTCTTTGCGCCTTCCATTTTCACCATCGACGCCGAAAATCCGTCGGATGTCGTCGCGCGTGAAAACCTGCTCGATCGCGTCATGGGCACTGACCGTCGCAAGAAGTCGTCGGAGAAGATCCGCCGCAACCGCATTGCGGCCGAAGGACTTGCGCTGGTCGCTCGTGATCGCGACGGCCATCTGATCGGCACAGTGCGGCTCTGGAACGTCGAGGCCGGCGTCAACGCTGAAGGCACGCCGATCAATGCGCTGCTGCTCGGTCCGCTGGCCGTCGATTGCCGTCACGGCGGCAAGGGCGTCGGCTCGGCCCTGATGCGCGCGGCGATCCTCGAGGCAAAGAACCGCGGACATGGCGCGGTCCTGCTCGTCGGCGATGCCGCCTATTACGAGCGTTTCGGCTTCTTCGCCGAAAAGGCTCGCCATCTTGTCATGCCCGGTCCGTTCGAACGTTCGCGCTTTCTCGCCCTTGAGCTCACCGAGGGCTGGCTTGACGGCGCGGCCGGAATGATCGTCCCCTCGGGACGCATGCTGGCCAGGGCGCCGGTTCGCCGCGCAGCTTGAGCTGCGTGCCCGCCGGGCAGGTGGGGATCTCTTCCCTGGCCGGCGACGTCCGCGCCGCTTGGCCATGTAGGCAGGCGGGCCTGCGATGGTTGCGGCGCGGATTGTCTTTCAGTGACAGAGCGGTGAGGAGTGCGAATAATGGGCTCACCAGCAGACACGATCGCGTGAAAAGTGCCATAGGGCATGCGAAGATGCCGCTGCGATATCCTATCATGTGCCGCATGATCCGTATTTTTTCCCTTCTCCTTTTTCTCTGCCTGCCGTTTGGCGCAACAGGCCAGGCGTCTGCCCAGGGCACGGCATCCGCCGCCGGGCTTGGTCCGCGTCTCGACCAAGCGGCGACCGATCCGGCGCTGCGACCGCTCAAGACGGTGGTCGTCGCTCGTGAGGGACGCGTGCTCGCCGAACGCGCCTTCCGTGGTCATTCGCCGTCGGAATCGACCAATATCAAATCCGCTTCGAAATCGATCATTTCGGCGCTTGTCGGTATCGCGATCGGCAAAGGACTGCTTGATGGGCCGGACCAGAAGATCGCGCCGATCCTGAAGGCCGATCTTCCTTCATCGGCTGATCCGCGCCTCAACGACATCACTATCGGCAATCTTCTCTCCATGCAGGCGGGGCTCGACCGTATGTCCGGGCCGAATTATGGCCGCTGGGTCTCCTCGCGCAACTGGGTGCGCTTTGCCCTTTCGCAGCCTTTCGTCGACCAGCCCGGTGGGGAGATGCTCTATTCCACCGCATCCACGCATCTGCTTTCGGCCATTCTGACCAAGGTCAGCGGCCGGTCGACCATGGCGCTGGCGCGCGAATGGCTCGGCCCAATCGAGGGTTTCCGCATCGGCGCATGGGAGCGCGACCCGCAGGGGATCTATCTCGGCGGCAATCAGATGGCGATGAGCGCCCGGTCCCTGCTTGCCTTCGGCGAGCTCTATCGCAATGGCGGGCGTACGACGGAGGGAGTGCAGGTGGTGCCTGCCGACTGGATCGTGCAATCCTGGCAGCGCCGTACCAATTCACGCTTCTCCGGCGACGAATATGGCTATGGCTGGTTCACGCGTGAGATCGGCAGCGAGCAGGTGCATTTCGCCTGGGGTTATGGCGGCCAGATGCTCTACATCGTGCCGTCGCTCGATCTGACCGTCGTCATGACCTCGGAAGAGAGCGGTCCCTCGGCCCGAAACGGCTACCGGGATTTGCTGCACGATCTGCTGGCCGATATCATCGGCACGGTGCGGGCCGCTTGACCACGGCGGCGGCAGGGAAAACCACCGATCGTTCAAGTTTTAACGAAGGCTCCAATCAAACCGCAAAATCCTTGCTGTAGGTTCCGCCACCAGAACTTCGGAAAAGCGCCATGCTACTGGATCTCAGGACGATCTATTTCATCGTTGCCGTAAGCTGCTTCGTGCTGGGGATTCTCCAGCTTGCAGCCTATGCAACAGGCCGCTTCGAGAGGTGGCCGCTTTGGTGGGGCTTGAGCAACCTCTTCGTCGGCGTCGGTTCCTTCCTCGTGGTGCTGCGCAATTTCGTTCCCTACGCGGTCTCGGTCGACGGCGGCAATATCGTCACCGTCGCGGGCTATATGCTGATGTTTTTTGCCGTGCGCGTCTTTTCGGGACGGGTTCTCGACCAGCGCACCTTCTGGCTTGCCATCTCTCTCGTCAGCGTTCCCGTCGTGCTGATCGTCAGCGATCCCGCAGCGGTCTCGGCAAGGCTTCTTTACGTCTCAGTCATCTGCAGCCTGTGCGATCTTGCGGTCGCAGGGGAGGCGATCAGCATTGTCCGCCGCGAGAAGCTCTATTCCGCCGGTCTGCTCATCGGCCTCTATGTCTGCACCGCCATGATCTTTGCGGTCCGCAGCATCCTTGCTGCGACCGGCGAGATCGGCGGGCCGGATCCATTCGGCGGCAGCGTGGTCCATAGCTGGATGGGGGTATCGGCGGTGGCTTTCATCATGCTGCGCAGCATGGCCATGGTGCTGATGGCAGCCGAGCGCAGCCGCAATCAGCTGACCGAACTCGCCCATCACGATCCACTGACCGGCGCACTCAATCGGGGCGGCCTTGCCCAGCATTTGCCCGCTCTCGCTTCCCGGCCGATATCGCTGCTGATCATCGATATCGACCATTTCAAGCAGCTGAACGACAGGCATGGCCACGCCGCCGGCGACGAGATCCTGCGGCTTTTCGCCAGCATTTGTAAAGGCATCATGCGCTCAAACGATCTGCTCTCCCGGCAAGGCGGAGACGAGTTCCTGGCGGTGCTGAAAAACCTCTCCCAGGAAGATGCGGTGGCGATTGCCGAGCGCATCCGTCTCGACTTCGCCGCCGCCGTCACGCAGCGGCAGGATCTCGCCGTCTTTCCGACGCTGAGCATCGGCGTCGCCACGCGGGAAGGCGGCGGAGAATTCGAACGGCTCGTACACAAGGCCGACGAGGCGCTCTATCGCTCGAAGCGTGAAGGTCGCAACCGCGTCGAAGCCTTCGGAGAAAATCAGCAGGCTGCCTAAGGGCCGTACTTATCGGCGAAGCCTAGGTGCCGCCTTTGATGTATTTGGACGTCGTAGAAAAGCCTCACTTGAAATCGCATTTGCGCAGGGCGAACCATCGCGTCGCATACTGAACCCGACTATTTGCTCATAGAGAATTTGATGTCAGTAATTCGCAAGCTCCTATTCGGGCTGACGGCAGCTTTTGTCGTTATGATTGTTGTCGGCGCCGGTTGGCTCTGGCAGGTCGCCGGCGTTTATGGGTTCAACACGATATTGCGCCGTGGCGGAACCTACTGGATCACTGTTAAGCCTGACGATGAGCGGCTATCGGCCTCGATGCAATTGGCGTTGAAGAGCCCGGTTCCGGCCGTGCAGCCGGGATCGCTGGCCTGGCAAGAACCTGAACTTGGCTTCGAGGTGGCGGAGCTGCCGGTGCTTGCCAATGGTCGTGAAGTCGATCGCATTTTCCTCAGCAGAATTGATCCGGCGCGCTTCCGCTTCGTCGTCCACAATGCGTCACAGGGTGTTAAGGGCATTGACGAATGGGAACATGCCTTGCCCAAGGCCGTGCTGATCGTCAATGGCAGCTACTACGACATGCATGGCCGGCCCGACACGCCCTTCATCAGTGAGGGTGTAGCGATGGGTCCCCAGCAGTATGATGCGAAGGCAGGCGCCTTCATCGCGGACGCTGCCTCCGCCGACATCCGTGACCTGACCCATCAAGATTGGGGAAGCGCCTTCGCCGGGGCGACGAATGCGATGGTTTCTTATCCGCTCCTGATCGGCGACGATGGTCAGACTCATGTGAATGTGAAAAGCCGCTGGCTGGCCAATCGAACCTTTGTCGCCAAGGATGGCTCAGATCGCATCGTGATCGGCACGACGAAGGAGGCGTTCTTTTCTCTCGATCGGTTGGCGGAATTTCTCAAGGCGTCGCCACTTGATCTCAAGGTCGCCCTTAACCTTGACGGCGGACCCCTCGCGCACCGCAGCGTTCGGCTGAACGGGTATAGCCAGAAATTTTATGCGCGATGGGAGGCGCAGGTCGAGGATGACAACGTCAAATTGCTACGTTGGCCGATTCTTCAGGCCACTTGGGCCATGCCGATGGTTTTGACGGTCGAGCGGAGATAGTTTGAGGGCAAAGCCGCAAGAACAATACCTGTCGTCTCCGCCGGCATTCGAGCTCCGTCGTCACATCGCAATCGATTCATCGATCGGAGGATTTGCGCTAAATATTCTGATCCATCGTCTCGGCCGGGATCTCATCGCCGCGATGGATACGAACGACAGCGGCCGGCACGCCGGCGACCGTGCAATGTTCGGGAACCGGCTTCAGCACGACGCTGCCGGCGGCGATTTTGCTGAAGGCGCCGATTTCGATATTGCCGAGTATCTTGGCGCCGGCGCCGATCATCACGCCGTGGCGGATCTTCGGATGACGGTCGCCCGTCTCTTTGCCGGTGCCGCCTAGCGTGACGTTCTGGAGGATCGACACTTCGTCCTCGATGACAGCCGTTTCACCGATGACGATGCCCGAGCCATGGTCGAGCATGATGGCGGCGCCGATCCGTGCTGCCGGATGGATATCGGGGCCGAAGACCAGCGAGGCCAGATTGGCGAGCCAGGTGGCAATCTCCGGGCGGCCGCCGTTCCAGAGCGCATGGGCGATGCGATGGGTCTGCAGCGCATGGAAGCCTTTGAGGTTCAGAAGCGCGTGCAGAAACGTCGTGCAGGCCGGGTCGCGCTCGCGTACGGCGGCGAGATCGGCCTCGACTTTCCGCATGATGTCGTCATCAAGCGCAGACAGGATGAGATCGAACAGATCGCCTGTTTCAACTTGCGCCACCGCGAGCCGCGCGGCTAGCACGCGGGCGAGGATCTCATGGCTGCCGGCAGCGTCCGTCACCTGCTCGGCAAGCAGCCGCCGCAATATCGGCTCGCGCGTCGCAAGCTCGTTCGCCTCGGCGCGGATCACGGCCCAGACGGCGGATACGCTATCGAGGGACTGAGCCTGTGGCTCGGCCAAACCGAGGCCGGTCGATTCCGGCATTGGCGTTTCCTCCGTCCGTCACGCCCAGGTGATCGCTGCGCGGATTTTTATGTTTCCTCTGGCCAAGACAGTGGCAAGCCCGATATTCTAAAGCCTTGGCATCCGATCTTCTAGCCAGTTCGTTCAGGCAGGCGTCGGCTTCGGAAGCCGGCGCGCGAATGAAAGAGCACGTCAGGCTCTTCTTTCCCAGGCGTCTGCAGCGGGCAGCGGCTCCCACAGAGTGACAGGCCGAATCCTTACCGCCGCTCGTAGTTGGTCGGCGCCAAGTGCGACGATTTTAGGTTCCGTCAAGGCATCGGCCATTGCGGGTAACGCAGCCTCATGCCGAAATGTCGACGACACCGCAATCGCCGGCTTCCGAGGCGAACGCAAGCAGCTTGCCGTCCCTGCTCCAGCTCATCGCCGTGATCGCGCCCTTGCCGGGGCGGCGAAGCAGCGCTTCCTTGCTGTCGGCGATGCGCACAGCCAGGATCATCCCATCGACGAAGCCGATGGCAAGGATATCCTCCAGCGGATGGAACTTCACCGACGTCGCCATGATGTTGGCGCGAGTGCCGAGCTCCAGCGGCGCCTTTCCCATCGGCCCGTCCTTGCCCTGGAACGGCCAGACGATGGCCGCCGGCGCGCCCGAGGAGGCGAGCCATTTGCCCTTGACCGACCAGGAGAGGGATTTCACCTTGGAGGGGTAGCCGGTCATGCGCATGTGCCGGGCTTCCGCGCCGGGTTTGCTGTCGAGCTTCCAGCCATGCAAGGCGTTTTCCTGCATCGAGGTGACGAGGAAATTGCCGTCAGGCGAGAAGGTCACGCCGGTATGCGCACCCTTCCATTCGAGATCGACCGGTTTGGCGCTCATGCCGACCCAGTGGAGCGACACGCCATTGTAACGGGCGGCGGCGATGCGCAGACCCTTCGGCGCGAAGGCGATTCCTTCGACGGTGCGCTCCTCAGCGAATTCCTTGGTCGTGCCGTCGGCAAGACGCACGAGCGAACTCTTGCCGTAGGAATAGGCGATGGCGCCTTGCGGGCCGGCCGCGACCTGAGAAATCCACTTGCGCGGCGCGGTCGCGAGCTCGCTGACGCTGCCGTCGGCGGCGATGCGCAGGACCTTGCCATCCTCGCCGCCGGAGATCAGGCTTTCGCTGTAGGGATCGCGGATCGCGGTGAGCATGCCCTGATGGGCCTCTGAAACCTTCTCGCCGCCATCCAGCCGGTGAAACGTACCGTTTGCGCTTGCGAAGAAGGGGACATCACCCAAAAATTCGACGGCCAGAACGTGGCCGTCGAGATCAAGCGGCGCAACTGTCGGCATCAGGCGGCTGCCTCGCAGGCCTTGAAGGAAGCCTCGAGTTTTTCGCGGTCGAGATCGCGGCCGATGAAGACGAGACGGCTTTCATGCTTCTCGCCATCCTTCCACGGACGCTGGTGATCACCCTCGATGATCATGTGTACGCCCTGGACGACGTAACGCTGGGGATCGTCCTTGAATGCGATGATGCCCTTGAGGCGAAGAATGTTCGGGCCTTGCACCTGGGTGACTTTCTGAATCCACGGGAAGAAGCGCTCCGGATTCATCTCGCCGCCGCGCAGCGACACCGACTGCACCGTCACATCATGGATCGCCGACATCGCACCATGATGGTGATGGTCGTGATCATGGCCATGATCGTGATGGTGGTGGTCGTGATCATGATCGCAATCCGGGCCGCAGACGTGGTCGTCATGGCCGTGTTCCAGGAAATGCGGATCGTTTTCGAGCGCGCGCTCCAGGTTGAAGGCGCCCTGATCGAGCACGCGGGCGAGATCGACGCCGGAGCGGCTGGTCTTGTAGACGCGGGCGGCCGGGTTGATGGCGCGGACGATGTCTTCGATCACATCGAGCTCTTCCGGGGTAACGAGGTCGCTCTTGTTGATGACGACGACGTCGGCGAAGGCGATCTGGTCTTCGGCCTCACGGCTGTCCTTCAGGCGCAGCGGCAGGTGCTTGGCGTCGACGAGGGCGATGACGGCGTCGAGCTCGGTCTTGGCGCGAACGTCGTCGTCCATGAAGAAGGTCTGGGCGACCGGTACCGGATCGGCGAGACCTGTCGTCTCGACGATGATGCCGTCGAAACGGCCGGGGCGGCGCATTAGGCCCTCGACGACACGGATCAGGTCGCCGCGCACCGTGCAACAGACGCAGCCGTTGTTCATCTCGTAGATTTCTTCATCCGACTCGACGATCAGGTCGTTGTCGATGCCGATTTCGCCGAACTCGTTGACGATGACCGCGTATTTCTTGCCGTGGTTTTCGGAGAGGATGCGGTTGAGCAAGGTCGTCTTTCCCGCACCGAGATAACCGGTGAGCACAGTGACGGGAATAGGCTTCTGGGTGGAGATCGCGTCGGTCATGAGAACCTCTAAATTAGGCGTACGGCCGAGCGGCTAGGGATCGGCCGCTTGAACGGTTGGTCTCATATAATGGCATGGGCACGGCAGTTCAAAGGATTTTATATGTTATAAGATCACGTTGCCGGCCGATGCGGATGATCCCTCTTCAACTCAGTGCGCTGACGTCGAAGGCATCGACATCCTCCAACAATTCCACCAACCCCTTCACCGCATGGGCAATCAGCGCCTCGCCCTTTTCAGCCGTCGCAGCCGCGGCATTGCCCGCCACGCCTTGTTCATTGATATCCGACATCTTCCAGCCGAAGGCATGCGGGCCGTAGGCGCGCAGGTGCTTGAAGCGGGTGGCGAATTCCGTCTGCCGCGAGGGAAAATCCTCAGCCTTTGCCATGTCTACCTTGTCGGGGTGAAGCGCCAGCATCACCGAGGTCTCGATATCGCCGCCATGGATGCCGATCGCCTTTTCTGCCAGTGGGATCACGCCATCCGGCAGGCCGAAGCGGGTCCAGCTCGTCGCTACCGCCAGCATGGCAAAGCGGACCCGCGCCTCGGTCGCGACGACTGATATCAGAGGCGAATTGCCGCCATGGGCGTTCAGCATCACGAATTTGCGAATGTCTCTCTTCGCCAACCCTTCGGCAATGCCGAGCCAGCGGTTGACCGCTTCTTCGAAGGCGAGCGTCTTCGTTCCTTCAACATCCGTATGCTCTATGGAATATCCGACCGATTCGGCGGGCAGGAAGGTAACGGGTAGGCCGGCGGGCAGGGCCATCTTCAATCGTCCGGCGATGCCTTCGGCAATCAGCGTGTCCGTTTCGAAGGGCAAGTGAGGGCCGTGCTGCTCGTGGGCGCCAAGCGGCAGTACGGCGATCGGATGGCGCCCGGCAGGGGCGCAGACCGAGCCGCTGTCCTCGAAACGGGGCGAAGGCGTCATCATCCGGTCGTTGCCTCTTGTTTATGACGAGATCATGGGCAATGTCATAGCGCAGTGGCGTCGGGGCTTAAAGATCAAAGGGATGGCTATGGGAAAGAAGCACAAGGACGGCAAGAAGAGCAAGTCCAAGAAGAAGGACCAGACGGAGTACACGCTCGTCGATCTTTCTCCGGCGCTCACCCAGGCGGCCCGTTCCATGCGCACGGTGCTCTCGCGCAACCTGTTCGAAAGCGGTCTTTATGCCGGCCAGGACGGCGTCATTCTCTCGCTTGCCGAGAGCGACGGCATGACAGCGGGCGGTCTTGCGCAAAAGCTCGGCGTGAAAGCGCCGACGATGACGCGCACAATCGGTCGCATGGAGGCGCAGGGGTTTCTCGAGCGCAAGCCCGATGCCGAGGATGCACGCCTCACCAAGGTCTATCTCACTGCGCTCGGCCGTGACAGCGTGCGGGCGATCGAGATGGCGGCCTCGGCCTGCGACAGGCTGGCGACGCAGGAATTTTCAGAAAAGGAAATCCGCAATCTGGTTCGTCTGCTGAAGGCGATCGACGCCAATCTGCAGGCCGAGGCGCAGGCCATCGAAGAGCCGGACGAAGACTGAAATTTCCCCTGAAAGACGAATTGCCTCCGCCGGTTAAATCTTTTAATTAAACATTTTAAGGGCGGCGCCGTTTCCGGCGTGGTCTCTTGCTGCCTTGCGTGCTGCCTGGAGGAGGACACGTGGTCCAGAAGATCAAGCTTTCGACAATCGCCGAGACGCTCGGCATCTCAACGGCGACCGTGTCGCTCGCCTTGCGCGACAGTCCGCTCGTCGCCGGCAATACGCGGGAGAAGATCAAGGAGCAGGCGCGCGCGCTCGGCTATATCTACAATCGCCGCGCCGCCAGCCTGCGCACCTCGCGCTCGGGCATCATCGGCGTCGTCGTCCACGATATCATGAACCCATTTTACGGGGAGATTCTGAAGGCGATCGAAAGCGAGCTCGATCGCAGCCGTCACACCTTCATTCTTTCCAACCATTACGACAATGTCGAAAAGCAGCGCACCTTCATCGAGACGCTGCTGCAGCTCGGCGGCGACGGCGTCATCATGTCTCCAGCAATCGGTACGCCGCCGGAAGATCTGCAACTGGCGGAAGAGAACGGCATGCCGGCGATCCTGGTCGCCCGCTCGATGGACGGTCTGGAGCTGCCGACCTATCGCGGTGACGACAGCTATGGCATCTCGCTCGCCACCAACCACCTGATCGGTCTCGGTCACCGCTCAATCGCCATGATCGGCGGTACGGACCAGACATCCACCGGCCGCGACCGCTACCAGGGCTATGTCAATGCCCTGCGCAAGGCGGGCATCGAAGTCGATCCGAACCTGCGCATTCCCGGGCCCCGCTCGAAGCAGGGCGGTTTCGAGGCGGCGGTACATTTCCTCTCGCTGCCGCAGAAACCGACGGCGGCCGTCTGCTGGAACGACCTCGTCGCGATTGGTCTGATGAACGGCATTGCCCGCGCCGGCCTGGTGCCGGGCCGGGATATTTCCGTTACCGGTTATGACGATCTCGAGGAGGCCTCGATCGCCACGCCGGCGCTGACAACCGTCTGGAACGGCCAGACCGAAGTCGGCCGCCTGGCTGCGCGCGCGCTTCTCGATCGTCTTGCCGGCAGCCACGAACCGGATGGCATGCATCTCATCAAGCCGGAAATGCGCATCCGCCAGTCGACCAGTCCCCATCGGCCCCGCGCCTGAACCAGCCCCCGTCCAAGAGGAAAAGCCATGTCCCGCATCGCCATTCTCGTTCCTGGGAAGATACACGAGCGTGTTCTCGAAAGGCTGAAGGATCGTTTTGAGATCATCGCTGTCACCCGCGAGGAAAAGCTAGCGCTCGACAGCGACACCGCCGGCCGCATCCGCGGCGTCGCCGTCTCCGGCGCTTTTCCCGGCGCCTGGATGGACCAGTTGCCTGACGTCGAGGTGATCGCCAGTTTCGGCGTCGGTTATGACGGCATCGATGTGAAGCGTGCGGCGGAAAAGGGTATCGTGGTCACCAATACGCCAGACGTTCTGAACGACGAGGTTGCTGATACGGCGATCGGCCTGCTCCTGAACACCATTCGCGAGCTGCCGCGGGCCGAAGCCTGGCTGCGTCAGGGCAATTGGAAGCCGGGCACGGCTTATCCGCTGTCACGCTTTTCGCTCAAGGGCCGTCATGTCGGGCTCTACGGCCTTGGCCGCATCGGCGTCGAGATCGCTAAACGGCTGGAGCCGTTCAAGGTGAAGATCAGTTATCACACGCGTTCGCGCCATCCGGATGCACCGTATGATTATCACCCGACGTTGAAGGGATTGGCGGAGGCGGTGGACACGCTGATCGCCATCGTTCCGAAAACGCCGCAGACGCATAAGACGATCGATGCCGATATCCTGGCCGCTCTCGGTCCGAACGGAATTCTCGTCAATGTCGGCCGCGGCTGGACGGTTGACGAAGAGGCGCTGAGTGCCGCCCTCGCATCAGGCGCGCTCGGTGCGGCCGGCCTCGACGTCTTTTACGAAGAGCCGAGCGTCCCATCCGGCCTGCTGGAAGCGGCCAATGCCGTGCTGCTGCCGCACGTTGCTTCGGCCTCCGTGCCCACGCGCATGGCAATGGCCGATCTGGTCGCCGACAATCTCGTCGCCTGGTTCGAGGTGGGGGCGGCGCTGACGCCGGTGCCGGAGACACCGCAAAAGGCGAAGCGAGACTGAGCTCGGCTGCCTCTGAGATACCATGCGTGCTTGAGGACGCACAAAGGACGCTCGTGCTTTCCGGAAATCGGCACCGACGGTCGGCCGATGCGCTAGGCGATCGCCTGCGCGGCGACAACCGCCAGTTTTCTGGCGGCGTAGCTGCGGACGGCGTCGCCGAAGGCGGCAAACAGCTTGTTCGACGCCTTGTCGGTTTCGGCCCAATATTCCGGATGCCATTGTACGCCGACGGCGAAGGCCCGGGCATCGATAACGGATACTGCCTCCACCGTGCCGTCTTCGGCGGTGGCTTCCACCTGCAGGCGCGGTGCGGTTCTGGCGATCGCCTGGCGATGCAGCGAATTCACGCGGATATCGCCCGGGCCGAGAATGCCTGATATGCAGGAGCCTTCCTTGACATGGACGGTCTGGCGGATGGCATACATGCCGTCACGGTCGACGCCCTCCGGCCGGCGATGGTCCCAGATGCCGGGCTGCTCATGGATCTCGCTTGCCAGCGAGCCGCCGAGAGCGACGTTCAGTTCCTGAATGCCGCGGCAGATGGCAAGCAGTGGGATGGCGCGGTCGATGGCGCGGCGAATGAGCGGCAGGCTGGTGGCGTCGCGCGCCGGGTCGAAGGGGCCGTCCCGGTCGGTCGCCTCGGCGCCGTAAAGCGAGGGATGCACATTGCTGGCCGAGCCTGATACCAGCAGACCATCGACGCGGTCGAGCACCGCGTCGGGATCATAGCCTGCCTCGAAGGCGGGGATCACGAAGGCCATGACGCCGGCCGCATTCAATGCGGCACTGAGATATTGATGCTGTACGGCATGCCAGGTCGCGCCGTCGAAGCTGCGGATATCGGCAGGAATGGCAATGATCGGTTTCGTCATCTTTGCACCGGTAAAATCTTCTGCTCGTCGTTTTTGCCGCCAGAACGGTGGTGATGTCAACGCCTGGCTTTGTCCGACGACCAATTGCGCCGCAAACGGCGTCGCGGTTCCGGCGCCCGCGCTAAGCTGCTGATTTTGATGGGCGCCGCGCGCGCTCCCTATTGCTATCCTGATGCCAAAGGCTAATAGACTAAAGCTTGAATCGCGGCCCCCTCCATGCTTAGCTCTGCCCTCGCTGCGGGTAGGGATGGATTGGCCGCGCAGTGCCATCTATACGGGAGGTTTTTTGATGGATCGTCGTTCGTTTTTCAAGAAGGCGGGAACCGCCGGCGCCGGAGCGGTTGCCGCAACGGCGCTGGCAGCGCCTGCGATCGCGCAGGAAAATCCGAAGATCGCATGGCGTATGACGTCATCGTTTCCGAAGAGCCTGGACACGATCTATGGCGGTGCGGAAGACATCGCCAAGCATGTTGCCGCCGCCACCGACGGTAATTTCACGATCCAGCCTTTCGCGGCCGGTGAAGTCGTGCCGGGCCTGCAGGCTGTCGATGCGGTGGCCGCAGGGACCGTCGAGGCAGCACACACCACCTCCTATTATTTCGTCGGCAAGGATCCGGCCTATGCCTTCGGAACAGCCATCCCGTTTGGATTGAACAGCCGCCTGACCAATGCCTGGTTCTACGAGGGCAATGGCAATACGCTGATGAACGAGTTCTACGCCACACAGGGCATGTATGCCCTGCCGGCCGGCAATACCGGCGCGCAGATGGGCGGCTGGTTCCGCAAGGAGATCAATACGCTTGACGATCTGAAGGGTGTGAAGATGCGCATTGCCGGCCTTGCCGGACGCATCATGGAGAAGGTCGGCGTCGTCCCGCAGCAGATCGCCGGCGGCGACATCTACCCGGCGCTCGAAAAGGGCACGATCGATGCGGCCGAGTTCGTCGGTCCCTATGACGACCTGAAGCTCGGCTTCCACAAGGTGGCGAAATACTACTATTACCCGGGCTGGTGGGAAGGTGGCCCGACGGTGCACGCCTTCTTCAACCTGGAAAAGTGGAGCAACCTGCCGAAGCACTATCAGGCAGCGCTCGCCGACGCCTGCGCCTTCGCCAACACCAACATGCTGGCGAAATACGACATGAAGAATCCGACGGCGCTGAAACAGCTCGTTGCGGAGGGTGCGACGTTGCGCCCGTTCAGCCAGGAGATCATGGAAGCCTGCTTCCAGGCGGCAATGGGCATCTACGGCGAAATTTCGGCCAACAACCAGTATTTCAAGAAGATCTACGAGGACCAGACCGCCTTCAAGCGCGACGCCTATCTCTGGATGCAGCTTTCGGAATACACCTTCGATACATTCATGATGATCCAGCAGCGGGCCGGGAAGCTTTAGGCTTTCCACGACCGACATCGACGCTTTAGGCGAATGCAAGAAAAACCCCGGATCATTGATCCGGGGTTTGTTTTTGTTTGGCTATTTGGCTGGCGCCGGCGGGGCGACCGGCAGGCCGTTCAGCGGCGGCAGGGTCAGGCCCGGATTCTGCGGCGAGCCGTTGCTCCCGCCGCCCACCGGCGGCAGGCCGAGCTGGCCGCCGAAGCCGGGGACTTCGATCTTGATCGAGTTCGGATCGACCTTGGGGCCATGATCCAGCCAGTAGGTGACCGACTGCGGCCAGAAAATCACGATCGCCACGAGGATGATCTGCATGCCGACCCAGGGAAGGGCGCCCATGTAGATATCCGAGGTCTTGACGTCCTTGCTGGCGATCGAGCGGAGGTAGAAGAGCGCAAAGCCGAAGGGCGGATGCATGAAGCTGGTCTGCATGTTGACGCAGATCAGCACGCCGAACCAGATCAGGTCGATCCCAAGACTGGAGGCTACGGGGGCGAGCATCGGGATGACGATGAAGGCAATCTCGAAGAAATCGAGAAAGAAGGCGAGCACGAAGATGAAGATGTTGACGAAGATCAGGAAACCGACCGGGCCGCCGGGAATCCCCGACAGCATGTGCTCGATCCAGCGCGAACCATCCATGCCCTGGAAGACCAGGCTGAAGCAGGTGGAGCCGATCAGGATCATCACCACCATCGACGTAATATGGGTGGTCGATGTCATTGCTTCGCGGATCAGCGGCCAGGTAAGACGGCGGTTCATGGCTGCCAGGGCCATGGCGCCGACGACGCCGAGCGCGCCGGCTTCCGTCGGCGTCGCAAGACCCATGAAGATCGTACCGAGCACGAGAAAGATCAGCACGATCGAGGGCACCATGCCCATCAGCACCCTCGCTAAAAGCGCCCAGTTGAAGTCACCGCGCACCTCTTTCGGCAGCGGCGGCATCGATTTCGGCTGGATGATCGACATCACCAGGATGAAGAGCACGAAAATCGTCACCTGCAGGATCGAGGGGCCGATGGCGCCGAGATACATGTCGCCGACCGATCTGCCGAGCTGGTCGGCGAGGACGACGAGCACGAGCGAGGGCGGGATCACCTGGGTGATTGTACCCGAAGCGGCAATGACGCCGGTGGCAAGGCGCGGGCTGTAGCCATAACGCAGCATGATCGGCAGCGAGATCACCCCCATGGTAATGACGGAGGCGGCTACCGTGCCGGTGATGGCGCCGAGCACGGCGCCGACGAGGATGACCGCATAGGCGAGGCCGCCGGGAACGCCGCCGAAGAGCTTGCCGGTGCCTGCGAGCAGATCCTCGGCAAGGCCGCAGCGTTCTAATATCGCCCCCATGAAGGTGAAGAAGGGAATGGCGAGCAAGAGGTCGTTGGAGACGATGCCGAAAAAGCGCAGCGGCAGCGCTTGCAGAAAGGCTTCGCTGAAATGACCGGTGACGATGCCGATGATGCCGAAGAACAGGCCGACGGCGGCGAGTGAAAAGGCGACCGGAAAGCCATAGAGCATGAAGATGACCATGCCCAGGAACATGGCCGGCGGAATGATGCCGAAATCAAACAAATCCGTTCCTCCCGGGAGCGCTACTGCAGCGGCTTTTCGTATTTGGTGTCGATGCTGATGTGGCCGGTCAGCGCCGCGATCCGTTTGATCAGCTCGGAAACGCCCTGGAGGGAAAGCAGCGCGAAGCCGGCGACGAGGATCAGCTTGACGGGCCAGCGGATCAGCCCACCGGCATTGCCCGATATTTCTCCCTGCCGATAGGAAAGCGCGAAGAAGGGCCAGCAGAGCCAGGTGAGGAACACGCAGACGGGAATGAGGAACAGGATGAGGCCGACGATGTCGATCCAGATCTTCGCCTTGTCGGACACTGCGCCATAAATCAGGTCAACACGAACGTGCTCATTGTTGCGCAGCGCATGCGAGGCGCCGAGCATGACGACGAAGGCGAAGAGGTACCACTGGATCTCAAGCCAACCGTTCGAGCTGTAGTTGAAGGTGTAGCGGACGATGGCATTACCGGCGCTGATGAGACAGCAGAACAGGACCATATATTCGGAAAGTTTGCCCATGATCCGACTGACCGAATCAATCAGCCGGCTTGCCGCCAGAAGTCTCGACATTCGTTTCCCTTGTTCTTGTCCTGCCATTTTTCGGCAGCTTTCCCTCTTTGGAATCGGTGTAGACCACGGCTTTTGAAATTGGAAGGATAAATGCTTCGCGTTAGAGCATAGTCTAAGTCGCAACGGGCGGCCTGTATGGTTCGCCGATGTTTTAACAACCCAGGCGTGGATAAATTATTTTCCAGTTCTCGCCAGCAGGATGCATTATCTCGCGTAAGCTGTGGTGTTCATCCGTTGGTTTTAGAAAATTTGACCAAATGTTTGATTCGATTGAAATCAATTTTTAAAGGGTTGGGCTTAGAATCCCCGCGCACAGGGAAAGTGTGGATGAAGCCAGATAACCCGAACAGGGTCCCTATTGATGTGTATTTGTCGTTTGTGAGCTCCCTTTCCGGGAACCGCATGACGCTTCTTGTCGGCGTGATCGTCCATGTCGCCACGTGCCTTGCAGTGGCTGCCAAGACACAGTACTCCATCTACATCCTGCTGTCGGTCGCCTTCCTTCTGGTCTTCAGCGCTCGCATGGCCATCTTCCGGCAGTTCGATCGTATCGACAAGCAGAGCCTGTCGCGCGCCGGGATCGAACGTTGGGAGAGGATTCTTGTTGCCTCCGGATCCTGCACCACCGCACTCCTCGGCATCGCCAGCGGCTACGCTATCTTCGTCGTGCACGATTCCTTTGCGGAGCTTGCCTGCATTTCCGTCACCATGGCGACCATGGTTTCCGTTGTCGGGCGCAACTACGGCTCGCGTTTCGCGGTCGACCTCCAGACGGCCTTCTGCTGCCTGCCGATGATCGTCGGCAGCCTGCTGGCGCTGGACTTCTATCGCGGCGTGCTGTCGATCTTTCTCATCCCGTTCTGGCTGACGACGCGGGCGATGGCGAACGGCGTGCGCGAGTTTCTGTATGAGAATGTTATCGCGCGCCGGGAAATCACCATCATCGCCGACCGTTTCGACACGGCGCTCAACAACATGCCGCATGGCCTCGTGATGGTCGATGCCGAAAACCGCATCCAGGTCGTCAACCGCAAGGCCTGCGAACTGTTGAAAATCGGCGCGCCGGAGCGGTTGAAGGACCGCGATCTTGGCGCCGTGCTGCGCTATGGCGCACGCTACAGCTTCATGGACGCCTCACAGCCGGAGCTCATTCTGCGCCAGCTCACCCAGGTGGCCGAAGGCAACCTGTCGCGCACGCTCATTCATTTTCCCGAGAGCCTGTCGCTCGAATTCTCCGCCAGCCGCAGGGCTGACGGCGGCGCAGTGCTGATCTTCGAAGACGTATCCAGCCGTGTGAAAGCCGAGCAGAAGATCATGCACATGGTCCGCTTCGATGCGCTGACCGGCCTGCCGAACCGCGAATATTTCGGCCAGCTGGTGCAGGAGTATCTCGCCAAACATCCGAGGAAATCGGGGCCGCTTGGCTTTATGGTGCTCGATATCGACGAGTTCAAACATGTCAACGACATGCGCGGTCACGTCACCGGCGACCATCTGCTTTGCGCCATCGCCGCCCGCATCAAACAGGTCTGTGGCAACGCCATCCTCGGCCGGCTGATGGGCGACCAGTTCATCCTGTTCTTCCCGCATGCGAAGGAGCCAGCCTCACTCGACCTCGAGATCCGTCGCGTGCACGCTGCGATCCAAGGCCATTTTGAGGTCGATGAACTGACCTTCCTCATTTCGCTCAGTGCTGGTTACGCCATTCTCGAAAGTTCCGCTTTTGCGATGGACGAATGGAGCGTCAAGGCGGATCTTGCGCTGTTCGAGAGCAAGTCGCGCTTCAGGGGCGGTATATCGGGCTTCGAACGCGAGATGGACGGGCGCTATATCGAGCAGCAGAAGCTGAAAGCAGACCTTCGCGAGGCGGTCACGGCGCAGGCGCTGCATCTCGTCTTTCAGCCAATGTTCCGGTCTGACGGCTCGCGCATCGAATGCGCCGAGGCGCTGGCGCGCTGGGTGCATCCGGAGAAGGGTTCAATTCCGCCTGATGTCTTCATCCGGCTCGCCGAGGATATGGGCATCATCTCCGACATCACCCGTTTCGTGCTGTTCAAGGCCTGCAGCGAATGCATGACCTGGCCGGAGCACATCGCCGTCTCGGTCAACCTCTCGGCACGGGATTTGCGCGATGCCGACATTCTGTCGGTGGTCGCCGACGCGCTTGCCAATTCCGGGCTCGACGCGGCGCGGCTGCATCTCGAAGTCACCGAAAGCTGCCTGATCGACGAGCCGCAGGCTGTGCGCGCCATCCTGGCGGAACTCAGAGCCCGCGGCATCACCATCGCGATCGACGATTTCGGCACCGGCTTCTCCAGCCTCAGCTATCTCGACACGCTGCCGCTCGATATCGTCAAGATCGACCGCTCTTTCGTGCGTAATATCGTCGAGGATACCCGTCGCCTCAAGCTCTTGCGCGGCACGGTCAACCTCGCTAGGGAACTCGGCCTCAAGATCGTCATCGAGGGGGTTGAGACCGAAGAGCAGCTCGCATTGCTCAACAAACACCGCAGCACCGATCTGGTGCAGGGCTATGTTTTCTCGCAGCCGGTGCCTTCCCAGAACATCCCGCTTCTGCAACAGGGCGTCGGCCGCCGCGTCGTCCAACGTCGCCGCAACAAGGTCGCCTGAGCACTCGGCAGCCGCCTATTTTCCTTGTCACACTCCCCCGCCGTTAACCTTAATACTTTATAAATGGTCCGAATTATCGGATTTCCTTGCCTAAATCTCGCGGGCATATGATTAATGATCCGTTAACGAGTGGATCAAAATATGTCAGACACACTGTTCACGCGTAGTGATTTCAGTACGAAAATTTTGGAAATTCTCGATCACGTCGAATATCGCCGTGTCGAAAGCAGCGAAGACATGGAGGAGGTGGAGCGGCTGCGCTACAAGGCCTACAAGGCCCACGGCGCGCTGTCGCTTGCCCCGGAAGGCCTATTGGACGATGTCGATTTCGACAGCCATGCTTATATCTTCGGTCTCTACTATTATGGCGAACTGGTCAGTACGATCCGAATTCATTATGTGACGCCGGAGCATCGTATCAGCCGATCCGGAGAGGCCTTTCCCGAGGCGATGGATGAGCTTTTGGACGCGGGGCTGACCTTGATCGACCCGGCGCGTTTCGCAGCCGATCCGGAGCTCACCGCCAACATGCCATGGGTTCCCTATCTGACGCTGAGACCTGCCATCGTCGCGGCAGCGTATTTCCGGGCTGACCGCGTTATTCAGTCCGTCCGGCCCCCGCATGCCGCCTTCTACAAGCGGGTCTTCTATGCCGATACCATCGTGCCCGGCCGACTGGCGGAGAGTTACGGGGTTGATGTCACGCTGATGGCGACGAATGTGGTGGAGGTGGGGCGCAAGTTGTTGACGCGCTATCCTTTCTTCATCTCCAGCGCCAGCGAACAGCGCATGATGTTTTCGCGCACTCCCCACGATACGCTGCCGCCGCTTACCATCATCCCGACGGCGCGCTTCGTGCCGCAAGGTGAATTCGGCACCGACCTGCCGCTGTAATTTCTCCTGCTCTGCGAATGAGGAGAAGTCATATAGCGGTAACAAAATCCGCAGCCGACGCCCTCACGTTTTTCCTTGCGGAAGAAGGTGGTTTGGAACCGCGGCTGCGGCATTCTCATGCATTGCGCTTTCGCCTGTCATTGTGTAATTCCTGCAGGCAGGGACTTCCCTCGGCGTAAGAGGGAATCAGGCAGCGCAAAAGCATTTCAGGGAGACGATATTTATGGCCGAACATCATACCGGACCGGTCGAGACCGGCGCGCCGATGGATTACAAGGAACATGAGCAGACCTACAACATGTTCATTGCCGGCACGAAATACGGCACGATGCTTCTCGTCGTTCTCCTGCTGGCGATGACCGCCGGTTTCTTCGGCGGCGCCGGCCTTCTCGGTGGCCTCTTCGTCTTCATCGTTCTTCTCGCCGCCGGCATCTTCCTGTTCCGCTGATCGCGGCTGGCGCATCGGCCTGAAAATCGCAATTGACTTTCAGCAAACACGATGTGTCGACTGAGGGAGTTGCAGCGTCTTTGTGCGTCCGGAGGGGGACGCACGGCGCTCTAAGGGGAGGGGAGGCTTCTCCGAAGCTTTGTGAATTAGAGCGGTTCAGCTTTTCACCGAAGCGCAGAACCGCTCTAACATTTTGGATTTACGCAATTCCGGACGGAAAACCGATTCGCACTTTCCTGGAATTGCTCTAGGTGCTTGGCCTGCGCAGGCGAGCCTGCGGCGGTCTGGCTGACCCGGAGGAGGGGGCAGTTGGGCAATATTGTTTTCGTTGCAAAGGAAGTCACGGACGGAGAGACGCGAGTCGCGGCTTCCGCCGAGACCGTGAAGAAGATGAAAAGTTTCGGCTTCGATGTCGTCGTCGAAGCCGGCGCCGGTACGGCTTCGCGCATTCCGGACGCCGAGTTCGAGGCCGTCGGCGCGAGAATCGGCAGTTTTGCCGATGCCGCCTCGGCCGACGTGGTGCTGAAGGTGCGCCGCCCGAGCCCATCGGAAATCGCGGGTTATAAGAGCGGCGCCGTCGTCATCGCGATCATGGACCCCTACGGCAATGAGGAGGCGATTGCGGCACTCGCGAGCGCCGGGCTTTCGGCTTTCGCCATGGAGCTGATGCCGCGCATCACCCGCGCCCAGTCGATGGACGTGCTCTCCTCTCAGGCCAATCTCGCCGGCTACCAGGCCGTCATCGAGGCCGCGGCGGTCTATGATCGCGCCATGCCGATGATGATGACGGCGGCAGGCACGGTGCCGGCCGCCAAGGTCTTCGTCATGGGCGCCGGCGTTGCCGGCCTCCAGGCGATTGCGACGGCGCGCCGCCTCGGTGCTGCGGTCTCGGCCACCGACGTGCGCCCGGCCGCCAAGGAGCAGGTTGCCTCGCTCGGCGCCAAATTCATCGCTGTCGAGGACGAGGAGTTCAAGGCAGCGGAAACGGCCGGCGGTTATGCCAAGGAAATGTCGGCAGACTATCAGGCGAAGCAGGCGGCGCTCGTCGCCGAACATATCGCCAAGCAGGATATCGTCATCACCACGGCTCTCATTCCCGGCCGGCCGGCGCCGCGGCTCGTCTCGCGCGCCATGCTTTCCTCTATGAAGCCAGGTGCGGTCGCCGTCGACCTCGCGGTCGAGCGCGGCGGCAATATCGAGGGTGTCGTCGCCGGCGAGGTCGCCGACGTCGACGGCGTCAGCGTGATCGGCTTTGCGAATATGCCGGGCCGGGTCGCGGCCAGCGCCTCGGCGCTTTACGCCAAGAACCTCGTCACCTTCCTCGAGACGATGGTCAACAAGGAAACGAAGGCGGTCGTCGTCAACCTCGACGACGAGCTCGTCAAGGCAACGATGCTGACCTATGCCGGCGACGTGGTTCATCCCGCCTTCGGCGCGAAGAAGGGAGACATATGATGGCCAGCGAAGCAATGGACAGAGCCCTGCAGCAGTTAAACGACGCCGTGACGGCCGTCGCCACTGCAGCCGCGCATGCCCCGGAAGCGGCAAGTGCGGCAACGGGCGGGGCAATTGATCCCTTCGTCTTTCAGCTGGCGATCTTCGTCTTGTCGATTTTCGTCGGCTATTACGTCGTCTGGTCGGTGACGCCGGCGCTGCATACGCCGCTGATGGCGGTGACTAACGCGATCTCCTCGGTCATCGTCGTCGGCGCGCTGCTGGCGGTCGGCATCTCCACAAGCGGACTTGCGACCGGCTTCGGCTTCGTCGCCCTGGTGCTGGTTTCGGTCAACATCTTCGGCGGCTTCCTGGTCACGCAGCGCATGCTTTCGATGTACCGCAAGAAAGACAGGTGAGGGACCGATGACCAATATCGCAGCCTTCCTCTACCTCGTTTCCGGCGTCCTCTTCATTCTGGCGCTGCGCGGCCTGTCGCACCCGGCCACCAGCCGCAAGGGCAATCTCTACGGCATGATCGGCATGGGGATCGCCATCCTGACGACGCTGGTGTTGGCGATGCCCAATTTCGCCGGCTTCGTGCTGATCGTCCTCGGCCTTGCCATCGGCGGCAGCGTCGGCGCCTATGTCGCCCGCACCATCGCCATGACCTCGATGCCGCAGCTCGTTGCCGGTTTCCATTCGCTGGTCGGCCTTGCCGCCGTGCTGGTCGCCGCCTCCGCGCTTTATACGCCCGCCTCCTTCGGCATCGGCGATATCGGCCATATCCACACCGAGGCGCGCATCGAGATGGCGCTGGGCGTCGCGATTGGGGCGCTGACTTTCACCGGCTCGATCATCGCCTTCCTGAAGCTCGACGGGCGCATGTCCGGTAAGCCGATCCTGCTGCCCTACCGGCACCTGATCAATGCAACCCTGCTGGCGCTGATCGTGCTCTTCATCATCGGCCTTGCCGCGACCGAAAGCCACTTCGACTTCTGGGCGGTCGTGGCACTGTCGCTGGCGCTCGGTGTCCTGCTGATCGTGCCGATCGGCGGGGCCGACATGCCCGTCGTCGTCTCGATGCTCAATTCCTATTCAGGCTGGGCTGCGGCCGGCATCGGCTTCACGCTCGGCAATCTGGCGCTGATCATCACCGGCGCGCTCGTCGGTTCCTCAGGCGCCATCCTGTCCTACATCATGTGCAAAGGGATGAACCGCTCCTTCATTTCCGTCATTCTCGGCGGCTTCGGTGGCGAGACGGCGTCGAGTGGGGCCGATACGTCAGACAAGACCGTCAAGCTCGGGTCGGCTGAGGATGCAGCCTATCTGATGGCGAATGCCTCGAAGGTCATCATCGTGCCGGGATACGGCATGGCGGTCGCCCAGGCCCAGCATGCGCTGCGCGAACTTGCCGACAATCTGAAGAAGAACGGCGTCGAGGTGAAATATGCTATCCACCCGGTCGCCGGCCGCATGCCCGGCCATATGAACGTGCTGCTGGCCGAAGCCAATGTTCCCTATGACGAGGTCTTCGAGCTCGAGGATATCAATTCGGAATTTGCCCAGGCCGACGTCGCCTATGTCATCGGCGCCAATGACGTCACCAATCCGGCAGCGCGTGACGACAAGACCTCGCCGATCTACGGCATGCCGATCCTCGACGTCGATCGGGCCAAGACCTGCCTGTTCGTCAAGCGCTCGCTCGGTTCGGGTTATGCCGGCATCGACAACACCCTGTTCTACAAGGACGGCACGATGATGCTGCTCGGCGACGCCAAGAAAATGACCGAGGATATCAACAAGGCGATCGCGCATTGAGCTGATGAACCGCCCTTTTGGGGCGGCTTTCTCATATCTCGCCCGGCACCAGCGTCATCTTCTCTACGCCGATCGCCAGGTTCAGCCCTTCCTGGGCCTGGACATTCAGCGGCTGCAGCATGAAAGCTTTGTTGGTGCCGCCGGCGATCACTTTGGCGCCGGCGCCGGCGCCAATGCTCGCATCAGCGCCGACACCGTAATATTCGCCGGCAAGGGCGAATTGTGGCATGTCGGTGCCGGTCTTTGCCAGGACCTGCCAGATCATCACGCTCTTGCCCGTCTGGCCGATATCGAGGCCGAACTTCTCGATTTTACCGGCATAGACTGCCTTGGCGCCGCCGGCTGCCGGCGTATAGGTGCAGATGAGGTTCTTCTGTGAGGTGACGATCAGACCCTGACCGCCATCCGATCCGCAGACCAGGCGGCCAAGCGTCACATAATTTTCCGCGCTCGCCGGGCTTGCCCAGGCGGCCGCCGTCAGAGCCACGGCGGCCGTCATCGTTTGCTTGAACATGGTCCTTCTCCTTGTGAACGACCTGTTCGAAACGGGTTGAGGTTGCGATTGTTCCTGAGTTATTCCCGCTCCAGCGTGGAGCGCTGAGCTGTCAGCACCCATAACAGGCCTTCTGGCCGGAAATCGATCTCTACCGTACCGCGGAAGGCCGAGGCGGCGTGCGCCTTGATGACGGTCGTGCCGAAACCCGAGCGCGACGGCTCTGTGACCGGCGGGCCGCCGCGCTCCTCCCAGGTGAAGCGGAGCAGGGCATCCGGCTTGTCTTGATCCCCGACATCGTGCCAGTCGAAGCGGACGCGGCCCTGCGGGGCGGAAAGCGCACCATATTTCACCGAATTGGTGGCGAGCTCATGCAGGGCAAGGCCAAGATTCTGCACTGCATCCGGCTTCAGCACGAAATCTTCACCGCTGACCTCGATCTGTTCGCGCGCATGCGGGAAGGCCTGGAGGTGGATGTCGATAACGCGCCTTAGCGACACGCCTCCCCATTGCTCGCTGGTCAGGAGCTCGATCGAACGCGCCAGCCCCTCCAGGCGGTCGGCGACAGCGGCTTGAAAGGTTTCGACGCTTTCGGCCTGTTTGGCAAGCTGGCGCATCATGGCCTGAGCAAGCGTGAGAAGGTTCTTGGTGCGGTGGACGAGTTCATGCATGACGAAGCGCAACCGGTCCTCGGTCTGGCTGCGATCGAATGAGGCGTTCGAAAGAGCGATCGCCACCTGGTTCGCCTCGATGACGCTCGTTTCAACGGGCGAGACGATGTGGCCTTCGCCCATGCGGTTCGCCATGTCGGCAATCTCGCGGATGGTGCTGCGGACTTGCCTGGCGACAGCATAGGCGGCCAGGATCGCGACGAGCACGAGTGCGACGCCGCCGATGATGAGGAAACGCCAGGTGCTGAGAATCGACGCCTGCGCCACCGGCCCCCAGATCACCGTCTTCCACGACCAGCCAGGAATCTGTGCGTAACCGAGGAGCATGTGCGGCAGGATCGCCTTGTCTTCGAAAACACCCCGGGAAAAGCTAAGCGCCGGCAGGATGCGCGGATCGAAGGGGGTGCCAGGCGTGAGGGCGGCGGGACCGGCGGCAACAACCACGTGGCCGCTTTGATCGATGACGGCGGCCGACCAACCGGGGGCAAGACCTTGGGTCGTCACCAGCCGGCCGAGATCCCTGGCGTCCTGGGTGATGATGAGGGCGGCGACAGGATCGCCCTGCCTTGGCAAAGTGACGTTGTAGACCCACTCGCCGCTGGTTCTGCCGTGAAAAACATCGGACGCCTCGATTTGGCCGGATTTCATTGCGGCATCGAGCGCGGCGATGTTTGCCGTCTTTTCGAGCGGCGTGCCGAAAGGCCGGCGCGTGTTCAGCAGTTGCTGGCCATTGCGGTCGACGGCAAGGACATAGAGCGCATTGTTCCGCAGAGCCGTTTCCGTGCGCTCGTGGAAGGAGGCGAGATCGCCGTTTTCAAGTTCAGGAGAGCTCGAAAGCAGCCGCAGCGTCGTCGCCATGTCCTGAAGCTGGCGATCGATGATGCGCGAAAGGGCAAGCGCGTCCTGCGCCGTCTCGCGCTTCAGCGTCGAGCGCTGGTTGTCCTCCAGCTGCAGCAGAAGCAGCGCCACGAAGGCGAAGATCGGCAGCGCGATCGCCACCGCCATGGCAACCAGATAGGTGCCGATCGAAGCTTTGGGAAAAAACAGTGCGACGATCTTCATTTATTGCGCGCCGCCGCCACAAGTCCCGGTATTGCCGCGTCCCTTGTGCGTCTTGAAGGACGCGCGGCGCTGCTGTGCGCGCTGTCCGCAACAATTTCGTCTGCGGTCAGGAAAGCAAAGATCCGCATCTCTCGCAAACCGCCCTCAACGTGTTTTCGCACACCCCGATAGCGGGCTATCGAAGCAGCCACATGTTAGGGGGAGCAAAAGCAGGTTGCAACATACTATGACATGCCATCGAAGCCGGCGGCGGTTTTTCCGTCCCTCTTTTCAAAGCGATGCGGCGCCTTCATGACGGCTTACTCTGGCCACCCGTTGCTGCACGCGCACCGGGGCCGGTCATTGCCGGAGATTTATTTTCCTGCAACGCCAAGGTTCTGGGGGCATCCGATGTTCCGGCCGCCCCAATTCACATCCTTAGCCGGCTGGAGCGCCGACTCGGGCGAGACCATCGCGGGCCGGCTGGTATTTCGGGTCAAGTCCGACCGCATGGCGATAGGAGCGGGCAGCTTTTGCCTTGTCGCCGCGGCGTTCGTAGACAAGAGCCTGGTTGGCCCAGGATTCGGCGATGTTGCCGTTGAGATCGATCGCGTGATTGAAATCGGCAAACGCGTTGTCGTCGTCATTCAGCGCGATATAGGAGATGCCGCGGCCATTATAGGGCTCGGGCGAATTCGGCGCGAGCGAGATGGCCTTCGAGAAATCGTCGATTGCCTTATCCTGCTGATTGCGCTTCTGGTAGATCAGGCCACGATTGTGATAGGCGCGGCCATCGGTCGTGCCGAGCTGGATCGCCTTGCTGAAATCGTTGAAAGCTGCATCGTCCTGTCCGGCTATGCGATAGACATTGCCGCGGCCGATATAGGCGACGTCGTAGCTCGGATTGATCTGCAGGGCGGCATTGTAGTCGGCAATCGCCTGCTGCTGCTGGCCCATGTTGCGATAGACGAGCGCGCGGTTGGCATAGGCCTGGAAGAAGCGCGGGTTGATCTGCAATGCAGTGTTGAAATCATTTAGCGCCTGACGGAACTGGCCGCCGCGGCCATAGGCTGAACCGCGGACATTATACCCTTCGGGATCCCTCGGATTGGCGTTGATAACGGCCGTCAGCGACGCGATGTTTTCTTCCGAGCCCTGCGCCTTGTCGATGCGGATTACGGCATCCGTCGTGTTGGTCGTCTCGCAGCCGGCGAGGCCAACCATGGCCGCCAGCGTCAAGGCCGGCAGGAATGCGGTTTTCTGAAAGCGCCAAGCGCGGGACGGATTGAAGGTGGTATCAGCCATTCGGGCTCGCTTTCCCCATGCGGCATATCCGATATCTGGATACGCGATCTTCAGCGGCAAACTAAAAAGGCGGCGGCGAACCCATCGCCCCCGCCACAATGCATCTGAAAACGTCGAAAAAACGACGGCAACGCTTAGCGTGCGACCAGGCCTTCGCGCTGGGCGCGCTTGCGGGCCAGCTTGCGAACACGGCGAACAGCCTCGGCCTTTTCGCGAGCGCGCTTCTGCGACGGCTTCTCGTAGTAGTCGCGCATCTTCATTTCGCGGAAAATGCCTTCGCGCTGCATCTTCTTCTTGAGAGCGCGGAGAGCCTGATCGACATTGTTATCGCGGACAAGTACCTGCACGAGAATCACGTTCCTTTGGTTTGGTTGATGCCTGAGGCAGCGCAGCGCCAGGGGCAAAAATATAACGTTCGCGCGGCCGCGGCCTTGCGATTGGTGATGCGGGATAGCAGATCGAGTAGGGGAAGTCCAGATGGATATCGGCGGCAGGTGGAAAAATCACATCTGCCCGGCATCCTGTCTCAAGCGAGCCGCTTCCGGCGGGGCCTCGTCCAGGGCGGCGATTGCCTCCTTGAGCGCCGTCCTGACCCGGAGTCGATCGGCAGGCTCCAGCCGGCTCATATCCAGATGCAGGTCGAGACCCGAGAGATGTTCGCTGAGAACCCGGCTTTTGTGTTCGGCGCCGAGCGTCAGTCCATCGACGGCATAGGGCACGACCTCGCGCTGGATGCCCTTCATGGTGATCGGCGGCAAGGGATGGGCATCGACAATCTCGTTCACCAGCGCATAGGTTTCGTAGCTGATGACGATTTCTCCGCCCTGGGCGATCGACTGCAGCCTGGCTGCGAGATTGGCCTCCGCCCCGATGATCGTATAGTCCATGCGATCGTTGCTGCCAAAATTGCCGACGTTGCAATAACCGCTGTTGATGCCCATGCGCACGACGAAAGGCTCCTCGGTGCCGTTTCTGCGCCATCTGTCCTTGAGTTCGCCGAGGCGGCGCTGCATGTCGACGGCCATGCGCAGGCAGGCTTTCGCATCCTCCTCCGGACCCTTCGTTTCCGGGTCGCCGAAGAAGACCAGCATGGCATCGCCGATGAACTTGTCCACCGTGCCGCCATGGGCGAGGGCAATGTTCGACATTTCGGTGAGATATTCGTTGAGCATCTCCGTCAGCGCTTCGGGCTGCAGCCGCTCGGTGGTCGCGGTGAAATCCTTGATGTCGGAGAAGAAAATCGTCAGGCGCTTGCGCTCGGTATGGACGACGACGTCTTTCTGTCCGCTGAAGATGCTTTTGTAGATCTGCGGCGACAGATAGCGTGAAATCTTCAGCGAAACGCTCGCCAGGAATTCGTTCGCCGCTTCGAGATCCCGGTTGGCGCCATGGATCGCGCGGGCCTGCTGGCGCTGCAGCAGAATGAAGCTGAGGCCGATGACGGCGACAAAAAGAAAATAACAGAGCAGATATTTGAAGGCGAAAACGTTGCTTGCATAGGGTTGCTTGATCACCACTTCCTGAATGCCGCGCACATCGCCGACCTTCCAATCGGTCTTCGGGCTTTCCGGGTGGCTGTTGTGACAGGCAACGCAGGCCTGGCTCATGACGACGGGCGTAATGAGCCGTAGGGTATCGGTCAATCCGACGCGGGTGAGGTCGCTCAACGTCTGCTGCGGATTGGCGCGCAACGCGGCAAGCGCTCGTTTCTCGAAATCGTCGAGCTCGTGGGAAGCGCGGCTCTTGAACGGCAGATCGGAGACGAAGCGGTATGTGATGTTGGCCTGCTGCTCCTTTATGACGTCGCCGAGCTCCAGCGAAAGTGTTGCCGGCAGCGGGATGGCGCCTGGGATATTGGCGTAGTTGTGGGAAACGACCGTGCCTGCGGTCGCGCCGCTGGCGTGCGCGGCCAGAACGCGTCCGACGACATTGGCGGAATAGTAGGAGCGGATGCTCGATATTAGCGAGCTCATATCGCGCGCCTGGCGTCTGAGGGTGTTTCCGGAGAGATCGCTGATGTCAAGCCAGACGGCAAGCGGCAGTCCTGCAAGCATCGCCAGCACGACGACGATCAGCCAATAGCCGCTGCGGCGCACGGCGGTTTCGGAAATCACGGGAGCCCCTCACTCTTCGACATAAAAGTATTCGCGCTTCGGCCGTTACAAGAACATTTCGCCGCGCCCCCGGCAAGCTCGAAGCCGAGCCGTCCAAGCAAAAGCATGGCGGAACGACAGCGTCGTCGAATTTGCAGACACTGTTGCGCCGACCGGCGGGAAGCGGAAGGCTGGAAAGCGAAAAGAAGCGTCGGGAGCGCATGGGCGAATGGCGTTCGGACAGAAAGCGGCGTAGCGTGTCGGCCGACAGGTGCGGGCCGCTCGATCGGCCGTGGGAGGGACACCGGTTGAGATGATGACGCGCGTACAGCAAATCGGTGTCGTTATCGGCCTGGTGATCGTGGCGGCCCTGACGATGCTGCGGGCAGACGATCCCGGGATCTTCAAGCTGATCCGTGGCGTGACTTTCGACGAGTACCAGCGCCTGCTTCCGAGAACATTCGAGCCCATGCCGGTCCATGTGATCGACATCGACGAGGCGTCGCTGCGCGAGTTCGGTCAATGGCCGTGGCCACGGGACCGGTTGGCCATGCTGGTGGACCGGCTCTCCGACATGGGCGCTGCGGCCATCGCCTTCGACGTCCTCTTTTCAGAGCCGGACAGGCTGTCGCCGCGCAACGTCGTGCGCGAGGTCGCGGGGGTTGACCCGTCCCTGGCCGAGAAGCTCCCCGACAATGACGAGATATTTGCCCGCTCGATCTCCGGCAAACCCGTCGTGCTCGGCTTCGGGCTTTCCAACGAGGGCAGTTACCGGCCGCCTGTCAAGGCGGGCTTTGCTTTCACCGGGGAAAGCCCCGTCTCGGCTCCGCCCTACCTTGCCGCATCGACGCCGCTCAGGCCGCAATTGGAAGCCAACGCGGCAGGGCTCGGCCATATCAGCCTCAATCCCGGCAATCCTTCGCCGGTGGTGCGGGCGGTGCCGTTGTTCCTGACCGACGGCGTGCAGCTCTATCCCAATCTCGCCGTCGAGGCGTTGCGCGTCGCGCAGGGTGTATCGACTTATGTAGTGGCCGGCGCGCCCGATCGGGCCGGCGTGATGACATCGGCAAAGATCGGCGATTTCGTCGTGCCGCTAACGGCGGCGGGCGAATTCTGGCTCTATGTCAGCCCCGACCGAGCGGAGCGCTATATCTCCGCCCGCCAGGTGCTCGCCGCCGGAGGCGCCTCTCCCGAGGTCGCTGCCGCCATTGACGGCAGCATCATCTTCATCGGCACCTCGGCGGCAGGCCTGCAGGACATCCGCGTCACGGCGCTCGGCGAGAATGTTCCCGGGGTTTCGATGCATGCGCAGGCCGTCGAACAGATTCTCTCCGGCCGCTTCCTGTCGCGGCCCGATTGGGCGGACGGCCTGGAAATCCTCACGATAGCGGTGCTCGGCTGCCTGCTCGTCGTGGTGACGACTTTCGTCAGTCCCGCCGTCGCACTGGTCTGCGGCCTGCTTATTACCGCAATGGCGCTCGTGGCCTCCTGGCTCTCCTTTCTTTATGCGGGGCTTCTTCTCGATCCGCTGGCTCCGATCGTCAGCGGATCGATCACCCATTTTGCCGCAACCTCGTTCCGCATTCTGGTGATCGACCGGGAAAGGCGCGAGGTGCGGCGCGCCTTCGGACATTATCTCTCTCCGTCACTGCTCCATCGCATCGAACATAACCGCGATGCCTTGCGCCTCGGTGGGGATGACCGGGAGCTGACGGTGATGTTCGTCGACGTCAGGAATTTCACCGAGATCAGCGAACGGCTGGCGCCGACGGATGTCGTCGCCTTCCTGAACACATTGCTCGACGCGCTGAGCCGTCATGTCGTGGCCAACGAAGGTACTCTCGACAAGTTTATCGGCGATTCGATCATGGCATTCTGGAATGCGCCGGTCGATGTTGCGGATCACGAAATCAAGGCGGTTCGCACGGCGCTCGCCATGCGCGAGACACTCACCGAACTGAACGCCGCCGACGCCTTCGGCTTCGGATCCGATCAGGAGGTCGGCATCGGCATCGGCATCCATACCGGCGTTGCGTGTGTCGGCAATATGGGCGCCAAGACCCGCTTCAACTATTCGGCTGTCGGAGATGCGGTCAACGTCGCGGCCCGCATCGAATCGTCCTGCAAGGAAGTCGGCTTCGATATTCTTATCTCCGACCGCACCGCACGCTCAGTGCAGGGAATGGCGGTGATCGAAGCGGGCGCCCTTCCGCTTAAGGGGAAGAGCAGCCGGACGCAGATCCTTGCGGTCGTCGGCGATGAACGTGTCGCAGCGTCCCAGGAATTCGCTGCGCTCGAGGTCGTTCACAAGCAACTGATGCAGGCCCTGCAATCGCATTCCAGGAACAGCCGGAAGCTTATCGGGACCGCAAAGCTCAGGGCAGTGCAGGTGATCGGCGGTCTGGCGGAATTCTACCAGCGCATATCCGGCAGGACCGGCCATTTCCGCGAAGTGCCGGAGGGAATCGAAAAGAGCGCTGCAGACTGACGGGCCTCAGCGGCCGCGATTGAAATTCCAACCCCTGTCGTGGTTGCGATCGTTGTCATCATCATGATCACGATTGTGATCGCGATCGTGATGTTCATGATCACCGCGGTCGTGTCCGCGATGGTCCTCGCCGTGATTTCCGGGCTTGCCGTCATTGTCATGCCGGCCATGGCCATCATGCTTGTCCGGTCTATCCGGCTTGTGATGATGGGGCTTGTCATGATGCGGCCTGTCATGGTCATGATGGGGCTTATCGGGCTTGCTCGGTCGCTCCTTTTGTGGCTCGGCCTGTCTCTGCGGCGGATCCTGTCTTTGCGGAGCTGGCGCAATTGCCGGCGGAGGTCGCACTCTGTCTTTTCGTTCCGGTGCAACCGAGGCCATATTGCAGCCGCCGAGCATGCCGATGCCGCCCGCAAGCCGCTGGTTGCCGGAGAGGAAGGGGAGGGCGCGGGGATTTCCGAGTGTATCGAGAACGCTCGGATCGACCCGGCGGGCCGGCGACATATCGCCGTTCGGCTTGGCGACGACGCAATCGCAGCGCTGCTGCAACTGGCGGCAGCCGCCCGGGCCGCAGAAGCTGGCCGCACCGTTCAGCAAGACGACGGCCGTGGTGCCGTCCTGGCCGACGTAGAAATCGAATGCGGTGCCGCGCACGCCGATGGTGCCGGCGGGCGTCAGAATCTGGTAGGCCGAGGATTGGGAATTGCCGCTGACCCAGCGAAAGGTACCTTTCGCTGCCTTGATGGTGAGTTTCTTGACCGATTGTGAATCGTCGAAGACATATTTGTCGATGACGACCGAAGAGCCCCAGCCGACCGCCAGCTTGGTACCGTCGCGAAACAGGAATTGGCCGAGTCCGGATTGCGATGTCCTGATACGCTCGTCGCGGTGAACGCTGTTGTTGACTTCGATCGGGCCGGCTTGTCCCGTCACCTCGGTCTTGATAACCACAGCCTGGCCGACCGGCTCGGCGGCAGCTGCCAGCCGGACGCCGCATAGCGCAATGAAAAGCGCCTGGAATAAACCCCGCCTCCGTATGCCCATGATACACCAGTCCCGGCAACGGGGAAAAATTAACATCATACTAACTGCTTGTCTTTTCACCCTCTTGGGTTAGGCAAGTCTGCCGCCGGGAGAACGGCGTTCTTCGCAGCATCATGCAAGATGACGTTCGTTTCAGAGTCATCGCCGGACAGCATCGGAAGCTGCGCAGTTTTCGACACGATGTCGTTCAGTGTCAAAAGCGAAGCTCTCGCACGTCGCAAAAGAGCCGTTGTGCCGCATTTGGATTTGCGATTTGTATGGGCGCGAGAACAGCCCTTGCCCGAAGGAGAAGAAGGCGGATGCGGAAATATTCGGTTTTTGCCGTGGCGCGGGAGGCCCTTCGCGGCCACAGAGGTTGGGAGAAGCAGTGGACTTCGCCGGAACCGCGCGCCGAGTACGATGTCGTTATCATCGGCGCTGGCGGACATGGCTTGGGAGCCGCCTACTATCTTGCCAAGGAGCACGGCATCACCAATGTGGCGGTGATCGAGAAGGGTTGGCTCGGCGGCGGCAATACCGGGCGCAATACCACCATTATCCGTTCGAACTATCTCTATGAAGAGAGCATGCACATTTACGAGCATTCGATGAAGCTCTGGGAAGGGCTTTCACAGGAGCTCAACTACAATGTGATGTATTCGCCGCGCGGCGTGATGATGCTCTCGCACAATATTCACGACCAGCAGTCGTTCAAGCGACACATCCACGCCAACCGGCTTTACGGCATCGACAATGAATGGCTGACGCCGGAGCAGGCGAAGGCCTATTGTCCGCCGCTCGACATCTCTGCCAGTGCGCGCTATCCGATCAATGGTGCGGCGCTGCAGCGCCGCGGCGGCACGGCGCGGCACGATGCTGTAGCCTGGGGATATGCGCGGGCAGCCTCAGACCGAGGCGTGCACATCATCCAGAACTGCGAAGTGACCGGCATCCGGCGCGGTCCGGACGGACGGGTGACCGGGGTCGAGACTTCGCGCGGCTTCATCGGCGCCAGAAAGGTCGGCGTATCGGCCGCGGGCCATACATCGACAATCATGAAGATGGCGGATGTGCGCGTGCCGCTGCAGTCGAGCCCGCTGCAGGCGCTGGTCTCCGAGCCGCTGAAGCCGATCTTCCCCTGCGTCGTCATGTCGAACACGGTGCATGCCTATATCTCGCAGTCCGACAAGGGCGAGCTCGTCATCGGCGCCGGCACAGACCAGTATAATTCCTATTCCCAGACCGGCGGGTTGCAGATCATCACGCATACGCTCGACGCCATCTGCGAACTCTTTCCGATGTTCCGGCGCGTCAAGATGATGCGGCAATGGGGTGGCATCGTCGACAATACGCCGGATCGTTCGGCAATCCAGTCGAAGACGCCGGTTCCGGGGCTTTACGTCAATTGCGGCTGGGGCACCGGCGGCTTCAAGGCGACGCCGGGCTCGGCCAATCTCTTTGCGCATCTGATCGCCCGCGATGAAGCGCACAAGTTCAATGCCGGCCTGACGCTGGAACGCTTCCGCAGCGGCCGGCTGATCGATGAAGCGGCGGCTGCGGCGGTGGCGCACTGATGATGAACGTGTTCGCTCAGATGCTCGCTTCTTTGGTTATTCACGCCCTCATCCGCCTTGAACGTACCTTCTCCCTGCTGGGGAGAAAGGGAGGAGAAGGAAATTTCATATGCTGCTGATCCATTGCCCTTATTGTCAGGAAGAGCGTTCCGAACTCGAATTCCGCGGCGCGGGTGACGCGCATATCGCGCGGCCGGCCGATATCGCCTCGATCTCGGATGAGGAATTCGAAGAGTATTTCTTTCTGCGTGACAACCCGAAGGGGCTGATCTTCGAGCGCTGGCGGCATATTCACGGCTGCGGCCGCTTCTTCAACGCGGCGCGCGATACGGTGAGCGACAAGTTCATCATGACCTACAAGGCAGGCGAGCCGAAGCCGCGGATCGGTGCCGAGGCCGAACAGCACGGGCCTGTCGAGACCTATGAAGCCGTGGAAGGAGAGGCGCAATGAGCGGTGCCAATCGTATCGTCGGCAAGGGGCGTCTGACGCCTGCAAAGACCGCGCGCTTCAGCTTCGACGGCCAGAGCTATACCGCGCTAGAAGGCGATACTGTCGCCTCGGCGCTGATCGCCAACGGCATTCATCTCGTCGGCCGTTCGTTCAAATATCACCGGGCCCGCGGCATCCTCTCGGCAGGGGCCGAAGAGCCGAACGCGCTGATCGACGTCGCCCGTGACAAGGCGCGCAAGCAGCCGAACGTGCGCGCCACGGTGCAGGAAGTCTTCGACGGCATGATCGTCCAGTCGCAGAACCGCTGGCCTTCGCTTGCCTATGACGTCGGCGCGGTCAACAACCTGATGTCGCCGTTCTTCGCCGCCGGCTTCTACTACAAGACCTTCATGTGGCCGCGCTCCGCCTGGAAACATGTCTACGAGCCGTTCATCCGTCGCGCTGCCGGCCTCGGCGTCGCGCCGACGGAGGAGGATCCGGACCATTATGCCAGCCGCTACGCCCATTGCGACGTGCTGGTGGTCGGCGCCGGTGTGGCCGGACTTTCGGCGGCGCTGGCAGCGGCCCAGACCGGTGCGAAGGTGATCCTTTGCGACGAGCAGGCGGAAGCCGGCGGTGCGCTGCGCTACGATGCCGGCGTCAGGATCGACGGACAGGATGGTTACGCCTGGGCGCAGAAAACCGTGGCGCGGTTGAAGGCGATGGACAATGTCGAAGTGCTCATCCGCACGACCGCCTTCGGTTACTACAACCACAATTTCGTCGGCCTTGCCGAACGCGTCACCGATCATATCGCCAAACCATCGAGCGATCTGCCGCGCGAGCGGCTCTGGCAGGTCCGCGCCAAGCGGGTAATCCTCGCCAACGGCGCGATCGAGCGGCATATGGTATTTCCGAACAACGACCGGCCCGGCATCATGCTGGCTTCGGCGGGGCGGATGTACCTCAATCATTACGGCGTTGCCGTCGGAAGCAATGTCGGCATCTACACGGCGCATGACTCCGCCTACGAGGCGGCTTTCGATCTCAAGCGGGCCGGTATCTCGGTCGCCGCCATCGTCGACTGCAGACAGGCGCCGGGAGCGGCGGTACTGGCGGAGGCGCGTGCGCTTGGCATCGACGTGCTCACCGGCCAGTCGGTCGTCAATACGGCGGGGCGGCTGCGCATCTCATCGATGACGGTGGCGCGCAACGGCGGCGGTTCGCCGCACAAGATCGCGGTCGATGCGCTTCTGGTTTCGGCCGGCTGGACGCCGTCGGTGCATCTGTTCTCGCAGTCGCGCGGCAAGGTGGCCTTCGAGGCGGAAAGTCAGCGCTTCCTGCCCGGCACCTATGCGCAGGATTGCCTGTCTGTCGGCGCCTGCAACGGCACCGACGACCTGCAGCGGACGGTCGAGGAATCGCTTGCCGCCGGCGAACTGATGGCGCAGGCCGCTGGCAAGAGCGGCGGCGGCAAGATCACGATCTCGGCCGAGCAGCCCTATGACTGGACCGGCGGGATGATCGGTGCTGCCGAAGGCGCCGGCCCAAAGACGAATGCCAAGGCCTTCATCGATTTCCAGCACGATGTCTGCGCCAAGGATATCCGCCTCGCCGTGCGCGAGGGCATGCACTCGATCGAGCATATCAAGCGGTTTACGACCAACGGCATGGCCTCGGACCAGGGCAAGCTTTCCAATATGCATGGCCTGGCGATCGCCGCCGAAATGCTCGGCAAGGAAATCCCGCGAGTCGGTCTCACCACCTTCCGCGCGCCCTATACGCCGGTGACCTATGGTACGCTGATCGGCCATTCGCGCGGCAAGTTGTTCGATCCGACGCGCAAGACGCCGCTGCACGGCTGGGAAGAAGCGCATGGCGCTGTTTTCGAGGATGTCGGCAACTGGAAACGCGCCTGGTTCTATCCGCGCTCGGGCGAGAGCATGCACCAGGCGGTTGCGCGCGAGTGCCGGACGGCCCGCGAGTCGGCGGGTATCTTCGACGCATCGACGCTCGGCAAGATCGAGGTCGTAGGCCCGGATGCGGCGAAATTCCTCAATCTCATCTACACCAATGCCTGGGACACGCTGAAGCCCGGCAAGGCGCGCTACGGCATCATGACGCGTGAGGACGGCTTCGTTTATGACGACGGCGTCGTCGGTCGTCTGGCGGAGGACCGTTTCCATGTGACGACGACAACAGGCGGAGCGCCGCGTGTTCTCCATCACATGGAAGATTACCTGCAGACGGAATTCCCGGATCTGAAGGTATGGCTGACCTCGGTGACTGAACAATGGGCAGTCATCGCCATACAAGGGCCGAAGGCGCGCGAGATCGTCGAACCTCTCGTCGAAGGCGTCGATCTTTCCAACGAGGCCTTCCCGCATATGAGTGTCGCCGAGTGCACGGTCTGCGGCGTACCAGCGCGGCTCTTCCGCGTTTCCTTCACCGGTGAAATCGGTTTCGAAATCAACGTGCCGGCCGATTACGGCCAGTCGGTGCTCGAAGCGGTCTGGGCCAATGCCGAACCGCTCGGCGCCTGCGTCTACGGTACGGAGACGATGCACGTTCTTCGCGCCGAGAAGGGCTATATCATCGTCGGCCAGGATACGGACGGGACCGTGACCCCTGACGACGCGGGCGTCGCCTGGGCCGTTTCGAAGAAGAAGAAGGACTTCGTCGGCATTCGCGGGCTGCAGCGGCCGGACCTCGTTAAGGAGGGGCGCAAGCAGCTCGTCGGCCTCGTCACCAAGGATCCGAAGCTGGTGCTCGAAGAAGGCGCGCAGGTCGTCGCGAGCCCGAATGAGCCGAAGCCGATGACGATGCTCGGCCATGTCACATCGGCCTATTGGTCGGAAAATTGCGGCAGGTCGATCGCCTTCGCGCTGGTCGCCGGCGGCCGGGCGCGGATGGGCGAGACGCTTTATGTGCCGATGCCGGACCGGACGATCGCCGTCGAAGTGACGGATCTGGTGTTCTTTGACAAGGAAGGAGGCCGCATCCATGGCTGATGTCGCAATTCGCAAGCCGGCGCTGGCCGGCCGTCTCGGCGGCTCCGCCACCGTGCGCCTGTCCGTCGCACCGTCCGCGAGCCGCGTGGCGCTGCGCGCGCCCGCTGGATCGCTCAAAGCACTTTCTTTGGCTCTCGGCCTGTCTGTGCCGATCGCTCCGAAAACGTCCGGCCGCGCCGGTGCGCGCTCGGCGCTCTGGATCGGGCCGGACGAGTGGCTGTTGATCGACGAGGCCGGCGGCGATCTGATGGCGGCATGTTCCAGCGCCGGCGCGCTGCATTCCGCGACAGATGTCTCCCACCGCAACGTGGCGGTCATCGTTTCGGGGCCGGGTGCGCAGACCACGCTTGCGGCCGGCTGCCCGCAGGACCTGTCGCTGTCGTCCTTTCCGGTCGGTGCTGCCTCGCGCACGGTCTTCGGCAAGGCGGAGATCGTACTTTTCCGGACGGAAGAAGATACGTTCCGGGTGGAGTGCTGGCGGTCGTTTTCCGATTACGTCTTCGGGCTCTTGGCCGAGGCGGCGGAAGATGCCGGCCATTGAGGCTTCCAAGCCCGCTGCCTAACCGGATGAGATTTTCAGGGTCGCAAATGACAGTGCCGCCCATTTCGTACCAATGGGCGGCATCCGTGCTGGATGCGGCGAAGTCGTTTCCGGGCGCGTAGGATAGCGGCGCTTTCCTACGCGTCTTCCGGCCGGTCCTTCGGGTCGAACTGGATGATGGTGATCCATCGTGCCGTCAGTGCCGGCTTCTTCTCGTTTTCGATCTCGATCGTCACGTCGTAGGTGGTCATCAGCATGCCGCCGCCCCGGAAGCGGGCGTCGGAGAGCAGAAAACGGCCGCGCACGCGGGCGCCGCTCTTGACCGGCGTCATGAAGCGGACGCGATCGAAGCCGTAGTTGATGCCCATGGTCTGCTCGCGCACTTTCGGCAGGCAATTGTAGTTCATCGCCGACAGCAGGGACAGCGTCAGGAAGCCATGGGCGATGGTGCCGCCGAAGGGGCTTTCAGCGGCCGCGCGCCCGGGATCGACATGAATGAACTGATGGTCGTCGGTCGCCCCCGCAAAAGCGTCGATCATTGTCTGGTCGACGGTAATCCAATCCGAAAGACCCGTTTCCATGCCGATCAATCCCCGCACGTCGGAGAGTGAAATTTCCGTGACCATGAATTCCTCGTGAGAAAAGCCGCCGGGCCAAGCCTTATCGTGCATTTATGACGATTGCGACAAGGATTTGCGTGAGTGTGAGGAGGCGGTCATTTTTCTACGAAAAAGGCGACGGAGCGTGGCTCGACGGTCACGCTGGCGTCGGGCTTCTTCGCTCCCTCCGGGGTCAGTTGGCTCCAGCCCGGCTCGTTTTCCGACGGAAGCACAAAGAGCTGGCGGCTCTCCGAGCGATTGAAAAGCACAGCAAGCCGGGTGTTTCTGCCGCGCGAGGAGCGGTCGCCGGTGGCGAGCAGCATGCCGAGCGTCGAAAGCGACGGCGTCTCCCATTCGGCAACGGTCATCGGTTCGCCGGAGAGCGAGATCCATTCGACATCGCCGTTGCCGGAGAGGAAGCGTGTTTCGGAGAAAACTGTGAAGCGGCGGCGCAACCCTGCGACGAACGCGGTATGCGCGATGAGATCCTCGTTCAGCGCCTTCCAGTCCAGCCAGGTGATTTCGTTGTCCTGGCAATAGGCGTTGTTGTTGCCGCGCTGGCTGCGGCCGCCTTCGTCACCCGCCGTCAGCATGATGCTGCCACGGGTGGCAAAGAGCGTCGATATCAGCGCCATCACGTCATTGATCCGGCGCTTGCGAATTGTGGGATAGAGGGTCTCGCCTTCAACCCCATTGTTCCAGGAATGGTTCTCGTTGTGGCCGTCCCGATTGTGCTCGCCATTGGCGTCATTGTGCTTGCCGGCATAGGAGACGAGGTCGATCAGCGTGAAGCCGTCATGGGCGGCGAGGAAGTTGACGCTGCGCGTCTCTTTGCCGTCGTTGCCGGAGAAGATGTCGGAGGAACCGGCAAGCGCCGTCGCGAGCGAGCCGGTCTTCCACTGGTCGCCCCGCCAGTAACAGCGCAGATCGTCACGAACCCTGTCGTTCCATTCGAGGAAGGGCGGCGGGAAGTTGCCGAGCTGGTAACCGCCCGGACCGATATCCCAGGGTTCGGCGATCATGATCCGGTCGGCGAGCACGTCGTCCGCCAAGATTGCGGCAAGCGTTCCTCCGTCGCGCTCAAACCCGGTCGCGGTGCGGCCCAGCACCGGGGCGAGATCGAAGCGGAAACCATCGACGCCGGCATTGAGGACAAAATGGCGCAGGCTGTCGATGACGAGGCGCCTGACCTCGGGATGATCGCAGGCGATCGTGTTGCCGGTGCCGGTGTCGTTTATGAGTTCGCCGGGGCTGTTTTGGGCGTGGTGGTAATAATGCAGATTGTCGAGGCCGCGCAGCGACAGCGTGGTGCCATAGCGGTCGCTCTCGCCGGTATGATTGAAGACCAGATCGAGGATGACGGCGATGCCTTCGGCATGGATAGCGGCAACGGTGTTGCACAGCTCCGCCATGCCGCCGGGGGCGATCCGCGGATCGAGCGCCATCAGGCCGACGGGGTTGTAGCCCCAGCCGTTGGTGAGGCCGAGCGGCGGCAGATGGCGCTCATCGATCCAGGCGGTAATCGGCATCAGTTCGATCGCATCGACCCCGATTCGCTTCAGATGCGCGATAACGGAGGGATGGGCAAGGGCTGCGACCGTGCCGCGTTCGGTTTCCGGCACATCGGGGTGAAGGATGGTGAAGGGCCGCACCGCCACTTCATAGATAAAACCGCCCGGCTCGAAGAGTGGCTTGTCGATTGTGGCTGGGGTGTCGGTGGTGACGATCGCCTTCGGCATCAGATCCTGGCTGTCTTCGCCGTAGAGCCCGAGGCGGGGATCGTAACGGAACGGCCGGTCGATCTCCTTGGCGTAAGGGTCGATCAGCAGTTTTGACGGATCGAACCAGAGGCCGTTGTCGGGCGCATAGATGCCGTCGGCGCGATAGCCGTAGCGGGCGCCTTGCCGGAGGCCGTCGACGAAGAGGCGATGGATGTGGTTGCCATCGCGGGCCATCGGCAGGCGCGCGAATTCCTTGTTGCCGTCATCTTCGAAGAGGCAGAGTTCGATCTGCGCGGCATGATGCGACCACACCGCAAATTCGACGCCGGTCTCGAAGACGATCGCGCCCCGCGCCGAATTGCTGTCCCGCATGGTCCCCCCGGATCAGGTGATCACGGTTGGCTCATCGCGTCCCGTGCGCTCACGAATGCTGGCAATGCTTTCGGCGGCCGCAATCAGATCTGCGAGCGCTTCCTGCGTTTCGATGTTGTGACGAGTCGAATCCGGCTCGTAGCGCTCGATATAGACGCGCAAGGTTGCGCCAGACGTGCCGGTGCCCGACAGGCGGAAGACGACACGGGAGCCGCCCTCGAAGAGCAGGCGGATGCCCTGATGCTCGCTGACCGACTTGTCGATCGGATCGTGATAGGCGAAATCGTCTGCCTTCTCGACCTTCAGGCTGCCGATGCTCTTGCCGGGGAGGGTGGAGAGCTGGCTGCGGAGATTGTCCATCAGGCCGTTCGCCGCGCCGGTGTCCAGGCCTTCATAGTCGTGGCGCGAGTAATAGTTGCGGCCGTAGGTCTGCCAGTGCTGAGTGACGACGTCGGCGACGCTCTCGCCACGCACGGCAAGGATGTTCAGCCACAGCAGCACGGCCCAGAGGCCGTCCTTCTCACGGACATGATTGGAGCCGGTGCCGGAGCTCTCCTCACCGCAGATCGTCGCCATGCCGGCGTCGAGCAGGTTGCCGAAGAACTTCCAGCCGGTTGGCGTCTCATACATGCCGATGCCGCGTTTTTCAGCGACGCGGTCGGCCGCGCCCGATGTCGGCATCGAGCGGGCGATGCCGGCGAGACCGCCGGAATAGCCGGGGGCGAGATTGGCGTTGGCGGCAAGGATCGCCAGGCTGTCGGAGGGGGTGACGAAGATGCCGCGGCCGATGATGAGGTTGCGGTCGCCGTCGCCGTCGGACGCGGCTCCGAAATCGGGCGCGTCCTCGCCCATCATCTCATCGAAGAGTTCCTTGCAGTGAACCGGGTTCGGATCGGGATGATGGCCGCCGAAATCCGGCAGCGGCATGAAGTTGCGCACCGAACCGAGGGGCGCGCCAAGGCGATTTTCGAAGATCTCCTTGGCGTAGGGGCCGGTGACGGCGCTCATGCCGTCGAAAGCGATGCGGAAACCGAGGCTGATCAGATTGCGGATGGCGCCGAAATCGAACAGCTCTTCCATCAGCGCGGCATAGTCCTCGACCGGATCGATGACCGAGAGGATCATACCGCCGGGAAGCTCGTCCTTGCCGATACGGTCGAGATTGACGTCGGCGAAATCGGCGATCTTGTAGCTATCGATCGTCTTGGAACGGGCGTAGATCGCGTCGGTGATCTTTTCCGGCGCCGGGCCGCCATTGTTGATATTGTATTTGATGCCGAAGTCTTCGGTCGGGCCGCCGGGATTGTGGCTGGCCGACAGAATGATGCCACCGAAGGCCTTGTACTTGCGGATAATGTGGGACGCGGCCGGCGTCGACAGAATGCCGCCCTTGCCGACCATCACCTTGCCGAAGCCGTTGGCGGCGGCCATCTTGATCGCCTTCTGGATGACCTCGCGATTGTAGTAACGTCCGTCGCCGCCGATGACGAGGCACTTGCCCTGATAGCCTTCCAGCGAATCGAAGATGGCCTGGATGAAATTCTCCGCATAGTTCGGCTGCTGGAAGACCGGAACCTTCTTACGCAGACCCGAAGTGCCGGGTTTCTGGTCCAGATAGGGCGTGGTGGGTACGGACTTGATCATTTTAGGTCACATGCCTTTCGAGACGAGGCTTGAATAGAGGGCAGCGTAGCGTTCGGCGCTCTTCTCCCAGGAGACATCCGATTTCATGCCTTGCTTTTGCAATTGGGTCCAGAGTTTTCGGTCCGCGTAAAAATGCATGGCACGGCGGATTGCCTGTAGCATGCCCGTTTCGGTCACGGGTGAGAATTGTATGCCGGTTGCCACTTTCGTCGCAAGTGCGGCGTGATTGGCGTCGATCACGGTGTCGTTCAATCCGCCGGTGCGGGCGACGATCGGCACGCAGCCATACCGCAGGCCGTAAAGCTGGGTGAGGCCGCAGGGTTCGAAGCGCGACGGGATGATGATCGCGTCGCAGCCGGCCTGCATCAGGTGCGACATCGGTTCGTTATAGCCGATCGAGACGCCGATGCGGCCGGGATGGCGGCTGGCGGAGGCAAGCAGCGCACCTTCAAGCGCAGCTTCGCCGGAGCCGAGCACGACGAGTTTGCCGCCCATGGCGACGATCTGGTCTGCGACGTTGGCGACGATATCCATGCCCTTCTGCCAGGTGAGGCGGCTGATGACGCAGAAGATCGGCGCATCGTCATTGTCGAGGTGGAAGAACTCGGCGATCGAGCGGCGGTTTTCCTCGCGGTTCTTCAGCGTCGTCGGGCCATAATGGGTGTGGACGACGGGGTCGGTCGCCGGGTTCCAGACATCGGTATCGATGCCGTTGACGATGCCATGCAAATCGTCGATGCGGGTGGCGATGACGCCTTCGAGCCCCATGCCGAATTCGGGTGTCAGGATCTCGTCGGCATAGGTCGGACTGACGGTCGTGACCGCATGGGCGGTCTGCAGGCCACCCTTGAGGAAGCCGACCGTGCCGTAATATTCGATGCCGTCGACGGCGAAGGCATGGTCGGGTAGGCGCAGGCCGGGAAAGATGTCGGAGCCGAATTGGCCTTGGAAGGCGATGTTGTGGATCGTCAGCACGCTCGGCAGTTCCGGCGTCGGATAATAGCGCATGTAGACCGAGGTCAGCGCCGCTTGCCAATCATGGGTATGGACGAGATCCGGCCGCCAGCCGGGCAGCAGACCGGCGGCGATCTCTGAAGCCGCGAGCGACAGGGCGGCGAAACGACGCCAATTGTCGGGATAATCCTTGCCGAGCGGATCGAGATAGGGGCCGCCCGGCCGGTCGTAATAAGCCGGGGCATCGAGGACGAGGAGATCGAGGCCCTCGTGTTCAACCTCGAGCACGGTTGCCCGCTCACCGAGCAGGTCCGGGAATTCGAGCCTGACGACGGGGTCGCGAATGACCTTCATGACGGCGGGGTAGCCGGGCAGGAGGGTCTTGGTCTCGACCCCGAAGGCTTTCAGAGCAATCGGCAGGGCGCCGGACACATCGGCCAGGCCCCCTGTCTTGATCAAGGGGAAGACTTCGGACGAAACCGAAAGAACTTTCATAAGTCAGATATCCAGCTTGTCGATCATCGGTTGCGTGATCAGGCAGATGCCGCTTTCCGTCCGTCGGAAGCGCTTGGCGTCGAGCTCGGCGTCTTCGCCGACGACAAGGCCTTCCGGAATGACGACGCCATGGTCGATCACCACATTCTTGAGCTGTGCACGCCGTCCGATCTTCACGTTCGGCAGGATGACCGCCCCTTCCAGTTTGGAAAAGGAATTGGCCCTGACGCCGGTGAAGAGCAGGCTCTTATTGAGGCTGGCGCCCGAGATGATGCAGTCGCCCGAGACGACGGAGGAGGTGGCCGAGCCGCGGCGGTCGTCGTCGTCATGGACGAATTTCGCCGGCGGGGTGATCTCGGCATAGGTCCAGATCGGCCAGGACTTGTCGTAGATATCGAGTTCCGGGACGATGGCCGTCAGATCGATATTGGCCTGCCAGTAGGCGTCGATCGTGCCGACGTCGCGCCAGTAGGGCTCGTGTTCGAAATCGGAGCGGACGCAGGATTTGGCGAAGCGGTGGGCGACCGCCTTCCCGTTCTTGACGATATAGGGAATGATGTCCTTGCCAAAATCGCGGCTCGAGTTCGGGTCGGCGGCGTCGCGGCGCAGCGCATCGAGCAAGAACTTGGTGTGGAAGACGTAGATGCCCATTGAGGCGAGCGCGAAATCCGGCTTGTCCGGAATGCCCGGCGGATCGGCGGGCTTTTCGATGAAGGCGAAGATCTCGTCCTTTTCGTTGACATGCATGACGCCGAAGCCGGTTGCTTCCATGCGCGGCACTTCCAGGCAGCCGATCGTCACGTCCGCGCCGGAATCGACATGCTGCTGCAGCATGTATTCATAGTCCATCTTGTAGACATGGTCGCCGGCGAGAATGACCATGTATTCGACGCCGTAATCCTCGATAATATCGATGTTCTGATAAACGGCGTCGGCGGTGCCTTCATACCACTGCGTTTCGGAAACGCGCTGCGAGGCAGGCAGGATGTCGAAGCTTTCGTTTCGCTCAGGGCGGAAGAAGTTCCAGCCGCGCTGCATGTGACGGATCAGCGAATGCGCCTTGTATTGCGTCGCGACGCCGATGCGGCGAATGCCCGAGTTCAGCGCGTTCGACAGAGCGAAGTCGATGATGCGGGCCTTGCCGCCGAAATAGACGGCGGGCTTGGCGCGTCGGTCGGTGAGTTCCTTGAGACGGCTCCCCCTGCCGCCGGCCAGAACATAGGCCATTGCATCGCGGGCAAGTGGCTGAATACGCTTCTCTACCATTTTCTCCTCCCACCAGTCTTAATTTTCAGGTTCAAGCATGATTGTCGCCAAGGGCGGCAGCGTGATCGAGCAGGTGATATTGCCGCCGGCATCGACGGCCTGCACGCGTCCGCCATTGCCCTTGCCGCTGCCGCCATAGATGTCGGCATCGGTATTCAGAATCTCCCGCCAGCGGCCTGCAAGCGGCAGACGTATGAGATAATTCTCGCGATAGACGGGAGTAAAGTTGGTGATGACGACGATCGGCTTCTGGCCCGGGGCTTTGCGCTGCCAGGCGAAGACGGAATTCTCGCTGTCGTCGGCAATCAGCCATTCGAAGCCATCGCCCTCGCAGTCCCGCTCATGCAGGGCGGGCTTGCTGCGATAGGTGAAGTTGAGGTCGCGCACCAGACGCCGCATGCCCTCGTGCATACGGTATTGCAGCAGGTTCCAGTCGAGCGACCGATCCTCGCTCCACTCGCTCCACTGGGCGAATTCCTGGCCCATGAACAGGAGCTTCTTGCCGGGATAGCCCCACATATAAGCGTAATAGGCGCGCAGATTGGCGAACTTCTGCCAGTCGTCGCCCGGCATCTTGGCGATCAGCGAGCCCTTTCCGTGAACGACCTCGTCGTGCGACAGCGGCAGGACGAAATTTTCCGAATAGGCATAGAGGAGGCCGAAGGTGAGCTCGTTGTGGTGGTGCTTGCGGTGCACCGGGTCGCGCTTCATGTAGCTCAGCGTGTCATGCATGAAGCCCATGTTCCATTTGAAGCCGAAACCGAGGCCGCCTTCATGCACGGGTTGCGAAACCTTCGGCCAGGAGGTCGATTCCTCGGCGATGGTCATGACGTTGGAATGCTGGCCATAGATGCGGATGTTGAGGTCCTGCAGAAAACGGACAGCTTCGAGGTTCTCGTTGCCGCCATATTCGTTCGGGATCCATTCGCCATGCTTGCGGGAATAATCGAGATAGAGCATCGAGGCGACGGCATCGACGCGCAGGCCGTCGAGATGGAACTTCTCGGCCCAATAGAGGGCGTTGTTGACCAGATAGGAAACCACTTCGGTGCGGCCGAAATTATAGATCGCCGTGTTCCAGTCCGGATGGAAGCCCTTGCGCGGGTCTTCGTGCTCGTAGAGCGCCGTGCCGTCAAACCAGCCGAGTCCGTGTTCGTCGGTCGGGAAATGCGCCGGCACCCAGTCGAGAATGACGCCGATCCCGACCTTGTGGCAGCCGTTGACGAAACGGGCGAAGCCTTCCGGCTCGCCGAAGCGGGCGGTCGGTGCGTAAAGGCCCGTCGTCTGGTAGCCCCAGGAAGGGTCATAGGGATGTTCTGTGATCGGCAGGAATTCGATATGGGTGAAGCCCATGTCGACGCAATAGGGGATGAGGCTGGAGGCGAGCTCGTCCCAGGAAAGCATGGTGCCGTCCTGCCGGCGCTGCCAGGAGCCGGCATGCACCTCATAGATCGAGATCGGCTGACGGCGCTTGTCGATTTCGCGCCAGTGCTTCAGATGGGCCTCGTCCTCCCAGACCTGCTCCAACTCGGCAGCGGCGATCGAGGCGGTCTTCGGTCTGAGTTCGCTGCGGCGGGCGAAGGGATCGGCCTTCAGCGGCAGCAATACGCCGTCGTGGCCACGGATCTCGAACTTGTAGGCGACGCCGAGCGGTACATCGGGAGCGAAGATTTCCCAGATGCCGCTGTCGGCGCGAAAGCGCATGACGTGGCGGCGGCCGTCCCAGCCGTTGAAATCGCCGACGACGGAGACGCGCTGGGCGTTCGGCGCCCAGACCGCGAAGTGGATGCCCTGGGCGCCGTCATGTTTGATGAGATGGGCGCCCATCTTGTCGAACAGGCGCAGATGTGAACCTTCGCGGGCGAAATAATCGTCCATCGGCCCGAGCACCGGCCCGAAGCTGTAGGGGTCGGTGACTGCCCATTCGGCATCGCCGCGCCGGGCGCGATAGCGCACCGGCTGCAGTTTGGCGAGCGAAACCGGCCCGGCGAAGAGGCCATCAGCGTGGAGCCGATTCAATTCGCCGATGACGCTGCCGTCGAGCGTCATGGCGGTCACTTCTTCCGCGCCCGGGATGAAACACCGGGCAACGAAAGCGTCGCCGGCTTGGTGCACACCTAGAACGGCAAAGGGATTGGAATGCGAACCGGCAAGGATCGCCGTGATTTCATCTGCCGAAATTTCCCAGGAAAGCTTTACTTCAGGGACGGTTTTCGGCGTTTTCATCCGGCTCTCCAGATTTCGTCTGCATATTGCCTGATCGTGCGATCGGAGGAGAACCAGCCCATCCGTGCGGTATTGTTGATCGTCTTCGTGTACCAGGCGGACTGGTTGGTCCAGATCTGATCGACGTCGCGCTGGGCCTGGGCATAGGCGTCGAAATCGGCGGCGACCATGAACCAGTCATGCGAATAGATGCCGTCGATCAGCGCCGCGTAGCGATTGCGGTCATCGGGTGAGAAGACGCCGGAACCGATGGCCGAGAGCGCCTGGGAGAGTTCGCGGGATCCCTCGATAATGGCGCGGGGGTTGTGGCCATCGCTGCGGACCTTGGCGACCTCATCGGCCCTGAGGCCGAAGATGACGATGTTGTCTTCGCCGACATTGTCGCGCATTTCGACATTGGCGCCGTCGAGCGTGCCGATCGTCAGCGCGCCGTTGAGGCCGAACTTCATGTTGCCGGTGCCTGAGGCTTCCATGCCGGCGGTCGAGATCTGCTCGGAAAGGTCGGCGGCGGGAACCATGACCTCGGCGAGCGAGACATTGTAGTTGGGCACGAAGACGACCTTCAGCAGGCCGCGCACCGATGGGTCGTTGTTGATCGTGCGGGCGACGTCGTTGATCAGTTTGATGATCAGCTTGGCGTTGTAATAGCTCGGCGCCGCCTTGCCGGCGAAGAGTTTGACGCGCGGCACCCAATCGAGCTCGGGATGCGAGCGGATCTGGTCGTAGAGGGCAACCGCTTCGATGATGTTCAGAAGCTGGCGCTTGTATTCATGGATGCGTTTGATCTGGATGTCGAACATCGCCGACGGATCGAGCTTCACGCCCATCCGGCTGGCGACGAGGTTGGAAAGCGCCACCTTGTTGGCCCGCTTCACCGCGGCGAACTTCTGCTGGAAGCTCGGATCGGAAGCATGCGCCTCGAGCGGGCGCAGCTTCTCGGCATCATCGAGGAACGCATCGCCGATCGCCTCGCGGATCAGACCGGTGAGGCCGGGATTGCACTGCTGCAGCCATCGGCGCGGCGTGATGCCGTTGGTCTTGTTGTTGATGCGGTCGGGATAGAGCTTGTGCAGGTCGGCAAAGACCGTGACCTTCATCAGGTCGGTGTGCAGGGCCGAGACGCCGTTGATCGAGTGCGAGCCGATGAAGGCGAGATTGCCCATGCGCACGCGGCGGTCGCCGCTTTCCTCGATCAGCGAGATCGAACGGATCTCGCTGTCGGAGAAGTTCTTGCCCTTGCGGGCTTCGAGCAGAATCTTGGCATTGATCGCGTAGACGATCTGCATGTGGCGCGGCAGCAGCCGCTCGAACAGCGGAACCGGCCAGCTTTCCAGCGCTTCCGGCAGAAGCGTGTGGTTGGTGTAGGAGAAGGTGCGGCGGGTGATATCCCAGGCCTGGTCGAAATCCATGCCGTGCACGTCACAGAGCAGACGCACGAGCTCGGCGACCGAGACGGCCGGATGGGTGTCGTTCAACTGAATGGCCACCTTGTCTGGCAGCGAGGTGAAATCGTCATATTGCTGCAGGTGGCGGCGCAGAATGTCCTGCAGCGAGGCCGAGGAGAAGAAGAATTCCTGGCGCAGCCGCAATTCCTGGCCGGCAGGGGTAGCGTCGGCAGGATAGAGGACGCGGGTCAGGCTCTCGGCCTTGTTGCTTTCGCGCAGCGCGCCGATGTGGTCGCCGGCGTTGAAGGCATCGAGCAGGATTGGGTCGATCGGCTGCGCTGACCAGAGGCGCAACGTGTTGACGCGTTTTCCCCGCCAGCCGACGACCGGCGTGTCGAAGGCGGCGGCGATAACGCGCTCGGCCGGCTTCCAGACGTAGCGCGGCTGGTCGTCATGGGTGGTGATGAATTCAACGGCGCCGCCGAAACCGATTTCATAGGCGCTCTCGCGCCGTTCGAATTCCCAGGGATTGCCGTGGGCGAGCCAGTTCTCCGGCAGTTCCACCTGCCAGCCGTCGGCCATCTGCTGGCGGAACAGGCCGTGGACGTAGCGGATGCCGTAGCCATAGGCCGGAACATCGACCGTCGCCATGCTTTCCATGAAACAGGCGGCCAGACGGCCGAGGCCGCCATTGCCGAGCGCGGCGTCCGGCTCCAGACCGGCGATGACGTTGACGTCAACGCCGAGGGAGCTCAGCGCATCGCGCACCTCTTCCATCAGGCCGAGGTTCGAGACGGCATCGCGCATCAGGCGGCCGATCAGAAACTCGAGAGAAAGATAATAGACGCGCTTGGCTCCGGTCGCATAGACCTCACGGGTGGAGGCCATCCACTTGTCGATGATGCGGTCGCGCACCACCAGGATCGTCGCTGTCAGCCAGTCATGCGGCTTTGCCACCTTGGCATCCTTGCCGATGCGATAGGTCAGGCGTTCGATGATTTCTTCGGCGAGAATTTCCGGCCTTGAGCTGCGGGGAGCGGGAGAGGGGATAACCGGCTTGGAAACGGTATTCATGGTCAGATCTCGCCAATTTTAATTTTGTATCAGGGTGTTATGCCTGATTTAATCGATTTGTCGCCTGCGCTTGCGACAGTTTATGCATCGTTGGGAAGCACTTGCAACAAAGGATTTGGACAAACGGAAAATTTGGGAAACCGTCATATTCACATTGCCGCGGAGGATTGATTTCAATCGCCTTTCCCGATCTGCTGGCCGGCAGCGACAGCCGAAAGCCGCACCGGGTTGTTCCGGCGCGGCTTTCCTTTGCCCCTTTTTCGTGGCGGTATGCTCAGTTCGTCAGACGTGTCAGCTGAGCGGAGGCTTTCGCACCGATCGCCTTAAAGGCGGCAAGGAGGTCTTCCATTTTTTCAGCTTGGAAATAATGGGAGTCGTCGGAGGCGCAATAATGCAGCAGCGTCTGTCCGCCAGCGGGTGCCATAAAGGCAATCGTATAGATTTCGATGCCCTTGGACTTCGCCGTGTCACATGTTGCCTTGGTCAGGGTGTCATATGAACGGCCGCCGCTGCTATCGTTGTTGTTGTCTCCGTCTGTCATGAAGACGATGTACTTTTTGGGTATTTGGCCAGTCTTCAGCTTATGGGCGGCGTCCTCGGCATCGTTCCCCGCGGCATTTTTTGCCGTCAGGGATGAATAGGCCGTGCTCATCGCGCCGCTCGAATTGGTGCCGCCTCCTGACTGAAGCGCATTGACGTAGCTCGATACACCGGCAGTCCCCCAGGCGAGACTACTGGGTGTATATTGAACGATATCGTAAGAGACTGCGCCAGTGCGTACGTATTGGGCGTTGGGATCGGCGCTGCTCAACTGGCCGAAGAGATTGCCGGCGGCGATCTTCAGCGCCTCTATTTTCGTATAGTAGTTCGTGCGGCTGCCCGTGCAGGTGTCGTAGATGGTCTTGCCGTGCTTGTTCAAATGAGGATTGCAGTCATAGGTGTACGATTCCGTCGGATCTTCCTCGTTAACTGTCGCGGTATCCTCTCCCATCGATCCCGATTTATCGAGCGCCAGATACATCGAGATGGAGCCCTGGGTCTGCGAATGGCCGCCAACAGTGGTGCCGGAAGCCGAGAGGTGTTGCGTGCTGAAGCCGACCGCCTGCATGAGTGGGTTGACCGTGAGGTCGTAACTCGGCGAAACCGTCACTTGGTAGGATGTCGATTTGCCCGAAGTCGTCGTTTGGACATTGACGCTCGTTGTGCTCTTGATGTCGGCACCGCTCTGCAGATAATTCGCCATCTGCCCCGCGACGAAATTCCGGGCGAAGGCTTCGGCCCCAGACGTTTGGATCGTGCCATTCGCCAGTGCGGTGGCGGTCGCAAGCGCGGCTGAGTCGGCCGCCTCCTGCAATTGCTGTTTCGAGAGGAGCATATCACCGACCTGGATCGCCATGCCGGCAGCGCCGAGAAGAACCGGCGCCAAGATCGCCGTCATGATACCGAAATTACCGCCTCGATCGCTGAACATGCGACGCAGGCAGGGATGCAAAATGGAGGTGCTCATCATGTTCACCCAACTGGAAACCCTGTGAGGTAATTTACGCACGCTGCTTCTTTACGCCGCCCTTACGGCGTCAATAGACTTTTAACGAATCGGCTGATTTTTCCAGTTTTGGGATCATTTCAGCGGGATTACGTCGACCGCCTGAACGGCACGTTGACCGCCGTAGCTTTTCAAAACGCCGATAACGGGAACCACGTCGGAATAGTCCCGGCCATAGGCGACGACGATATGATCCGTGCCGGCAGGGATGTCGTTGGTCGGGTCGAGCTCGATCCAGCCGATCGTCTCGCCGCACCAGGCCCGCACCCAGGCATGCATCGCATCTGCTCCTTCCAGCCGTTCCTTGCCGGGCGGTGGAATGGTACGCAGGAAGCCGGAGACGTAACCGGCCGGGATGCCGAGGCTTCTGAGCGCCAGAATCATGACGTGGGTGAAATCCTGGCAGACGCCGCGCTTCAGCCTGAACGCTTCGAGCGGGGTCGTGTCCACCGTCGTCGCGTCGGAATCGTAACTGAAATCCTTATTGATGCGGGCGCAGAGCGCATGGGCGATCTGCACGACTGTCAGCCGGGGCGTGACGCAGCTTCGTGCATAATCGCCAATCTCGCGGGCCTGGGTCAGGCGCGGGCTGTCGCCGAGAAAGTGATGCGGTGAATCCGGCGCCAGTGACCAGACGCCTGATATTTCCTCCGGCAGCCCGGCAAGCAGCGGCGAGAAATCGGCGGCGATCGGCTGGCTTTCGACCTGCACACGGGCCTGCATGCGAATGTCGAGCGTCTCATGCGCCGTCCGCAGCATGAAGGAGGTGGCGGGGTGTTGAAAGAAGTCGACGAAATGCGACTGCTCGTCCGGCGTCGGCGAGACGGTGATCGAGCCGGCGACCAGGCGTTGCCGGTTGGCGAGCGACAACGGCATCAGGCGCATGATATGGCGAGCGCCGGAGGCCGGCACGTCGTAGCTGTAACCCATGCGGAGCGAGAGATCGTAAAGCACTGCCGTCACCCGAGATAGGTCTGGGCGAGCAGATCCGAAAGCTGCTCCAGTTCGCGTTCGAGCCGCTGGTAGACCTCGACCCCCATGCCCTCGGGCGTCATCACCGCCAGACCGGAATGAAGCCGCATCGCCTCGCGGTAGAAGGGCGACATCTGCCCATTGATCAGGGCGTTCGGCAATTGCTCGACCTCATGATGGATCTCGTTCACCTGGAAGAGGATTGAGCGGGGGTTGAGAGGGTCGAGCGCCAACAGGTCGGTGACGGTCAGCCGCGCGGTGTTGACGTTGTAGCGGCGGCGATGGGTCATGACGCTGTCGCCGATCTCCAGCAGCATGTCCAGCGCGCCGTCGGGTGCTTCTGGTCCGGACATGTGGCCGAGCAGGCGCGTCATGTGCAGGCCGCGCTCGATATAGCGGCCGAGCGAGAGAAAACGCCAGCCCATGAAGCGGTACATGTTTTCGTGCACGAGGCCGGCAAAGCCGGCGAGCTTGCGCAAGAGAATTGTCATCGCATGACTGGCGTCATCGCCGGCAGTGACGGTGGCGTGAAAGCGGCGGGCGGTCTTGGCGAGATCGTTGAGGGCGAGCCAACCATCGGGCGAGAAGCGGTCGCGGATGTTGCTCGCCGAATAGACGGCGCTGTCGATGTTGCGCAGGAGCCTTTCGGGCACGGGCTCGGCGGTATCGATGTCGACGGCCGCGAGATAGGCGGAGACGTCGGCGAGCAGCGGCTGGCCCGGATCGGCGGCTTCGGCAAAACGCGCATGCCAGGCGCGCAGGATGCGCAGCGCCCCTTCGGCACGTTCGATGTAGCGGCCGAGCCAGAACAGGTTGTCGGCCGCCCGGCTCGGCAGGCTGCCAGGCATGTTGCGGGTGAAGCTGCCTTCTGCCGGCAGCAGCGTGTGGCGCTCGACCGGCTTGTCGCTGACGATCCAGACGTCGGCAGCTGCACCGCCAGACTGCATGGCGATCGCCGAGACGTCGGCGCCGGAGCCGATGCGGGCAAAACCGCCGGGCATGATCTGCCAGCCGTTTGCCGTGCGGGCAGCGAAAACGCGCAGCGACATCGGCCGCGGCACGAGTTTGCCATTCACCCAGGCGGGCGTCGTCGACAGCGTGACGACTTCCTGGCCGACCAGCTTCGGGCCGTCCGAATTCAGCCAGTCGGCGATGGAATCTTTGGCGGTCGCCCGCAGCGACGAGCCGAGCACGGATTCGCCGTTGTCGTCGAAGAAGGGCGCACGGGAATAGGCCGGGCCGATCACCATTTTCTCGATATTCTTGGCGACCTGCTCGCGCTCTTCCTTCTGGCCGCACCACCAGGTGGCGATCGACGGCAGTTTCAGATCCTGCCCCAGCAAATGCCGGCAGATGGTCGGCATGAAGGCTAGAAGCGCCCGGGTTTCCAGAATCCCCGTTCCGAGCGCGTTGACGATGGTGACGCTTTCAGCGCGCAGCGCCTCTACCAGACCGGGCGTGCCGATATGTGAATTCTGGTTCAGCTCCAGCGGGTCGGCAAAGGCTGAATCGAGGCGGCGCCAGAGCACGCCGATCGGCTTCAGGCCGGCGACAGTGCGCACCATGACGCGGCCCTTGACGACAGCGAGATCCTCACCCTCGAGCAGCATGAAGCCGAGATAGCGGGCAATGTAGGCGTGTTCGTAATAGGTCTCGTTGGCCGGGCCTGGCGTCAACACTGCGATGCGGTCGTCGCCCGAATGTTTCATGTCCTGCAGCGCATCACGGAAGGCGCCGAAGAAGGAGGCGAGGCGGTGGACGGGCGTTTCGGCGTAGACATCCGAGAAGGCCCGGGTCGTCGCGACGCGGTTTTCAAGCGCAAAGCCCGCGCCGGAGGGAGCCTGGGTGCGGTCTGCCAGCACCCACCAGTTGCCGTCAGGGCCGCGGCCGATCTCGAAGGCGCAGAAGTGAAGATAGTGGCCGGATGCCGGCCGGATGCCGGCCAGCGGGCGCTGATATTCAGGATTAGCGGCGATCAGCGCCGGCGGCAGGAATCCTTCCTCCACCAGCCGGTTCTCGCCGTAGATATCGGCAATGATCGCCTCCAGCAGGTCGGCGCGCTGGACAAGGCCCGCCGACAGCGCCTGCCATTCGCGTTCATCGATCAGCACGGGAATATGCGAGATCGGCCAGGCCCGTTCGCCGGTGCCCTTGCTGCCATAGGCGCGATAGAAGACGCCGGCATCCCTGAGATAGCGGTCGGCGCGGGCGAAACGCTCGGCGAGATCCTTTTCCGGCATTGCGCCGAGATGCGAGAGGAAACGCTGCCAGACGGGGCGGACCGCGCCCTTATTGTCGACCATTTCGTCGGCGGAGCCGGGAAGCGTCGCATAGTCGAAGGCCGCATCCTTGCCGATGCGATCTCCAGCCTCTTCCCTGCGCTCCGCTGCCGGTCTCTTACCCATCAAAACCCAACCTCACCCTCGGCCTTTACCCCGGGGCCTCAAATGCCGGCGGGCCGCCTCAGATCCAGCGTCAGCGGGAATTCAGGCGAACCCGTCTCGGCGCGCGGAATAAACCCGCCCGCCGTATGCCCCCACGGCTCGAAGCGGGCGAGCCGCCTTGCTTCCGCCTCGTTGCCGTTGACCGGGAAGGTGTCATAGGTCCGGCCGCCCGGATGGGCAACATGATAGATGCAGCCGCCAATCGAACGCTTCGACCATGTATCATAAATGTCGAAAGTCAAAGGTGTGTTGATCGGCAACACCGGATGCAAGCCGGAGGCCGGCTGCCATGCCTTATAGCGGACGCCGGCGACCGATACGCCCGACGTGCCGGTCGGCGTCAGCGGCAGGACGCGGCCGTTGCAGGTGACGGTGTAGCGCGCGGTATTGCTGGTTTCGAAGCGTAGCTGCAGGCGTTCGACGGACGAATCGACATAGCGTACCGTGCCGCCGATCGCGCCTTGCTCACCCATGACGTGCCAGGGTTCCAGCGCCTGGCGCAGTTCCAGCTTCGAGCCCTCGTATTCGACTTCGCCGCAGAAGGGGAAGCGAAATTCGAGCTGGGCCTTGAACCATTCCGGGCTGACGTCGAAACCGTTTTGGCGAAGGTCGGCAAGCACGTCGAGGAAATCGGCCCAGACGAAATGCGGCAGCATGAAACGGTCGTGCAGGGTCGTGCCCCAGCGGACGAACTTGCCGTCGACCGGGTTGACCCAGAAGCGGGCGATCAGCGCGCGCACCAGCAACTGCTGGGCAAGCGACATGCGTGCGTTCGGCGGCATCTCGAAGCCGCGGAACTCGATGAGACCCAACCTGCCGGTCGGGCCGTCGGGCGAAAACAGCTTGTCGATGCAGATCTCGGCGCGGTGGGTGTTGCCGGTGACGTCGGTCAAGAGATTGCGGAACAGCCGGTCGACGAGCCAGGGCAGCGGTGGCTGGCCGCGGCCGGGCGCGGCGATCTGCGCCATGGCGATTTCCAGCTCGTAGAGGCTGTCGTGACGGGCTTCATCGATGCGCGGCGCCTGGCTGGTCGGGCCGATGAACATGCCGGAGAAGAGGTAGGAGAGCGAGGGGTGGCGCTGCCAATGGAGGACGACGCTCTTCAAGAGATCGGGACGGCGCAGGAAGGGGCTGTTGTTCGGATTGGCGCTGCCGACGACGACATGGTTGCCGCCGCCTGTCCCGGTATGACGACCGTCGATCATGAACTTATCGGCGCCGAGCCGGGTGGCGCGCGCCTCCTCGTAGATCGCCGTGGTGATATCGACGCATTCCTTCCAGTTCGAGGCCGGATGGATATTGACCTCGATGACGCCGGGATCGGGAGCGACGCGGATGACATTGATGCGCTCGTCCTGCGGCGGCGGGTAACCTTCGATATGGACCGGAAGCTTCAGTTCGGCGGCGGCGTTTTCGGCCGCGGCGATCAGCTCAAGATAATCCTCGATGCGTTCGACCGGCGGCATGAAGACGCAGAGCCTGCCGTCGCGCGGTTCGACCGACATAGCGGTGCGCACGGCGCCGGCGATGTCGCCGAGCGTCTGTTCGATCCGGCTGCGATTGCTCTCGCCGGCTTGGAAGGAGGCTTCCGGCATGGCCCGACCGGCCGGTACAAAAACGTCCGGCAGCGGTTCACGCGGGATCGTCGGATCGGCGGGATAGATATAGGGATAACGCGCCGGGGGCACATAGGGCAGGGTGCCGAGCGGCAGACGATAGCCGATCGGACTGTCGCCTGGAACGAGGAAGATCCTGCCGCGGCGGGTGTTCCATCTCTCGCTGATCCACACACGGCTTTCAGCCGCCCTGGCGTTCCATGCCTGGACCGGAAGGACGTAACCTGTGGGGACGGTCAGGCCGCGGGCAAACACCCGGGCGATACGGTTGCGCTCCTCGGGATCCTTCAGCTTCGAATTCGCCGGATCGACGTTTTCGGGGAGGTTGCCCTCCTTGATGATCCAGTCGGCCGGATCCTCATAGGCCGGCTGCACCATGTCAGGCTTGATCGCCAATTCTTTTGCGATGGCCGTCAGAAACTTCTCGGCATCCTCTGCGGTGACGCCGGTGTCCTTGCCCTCGGCGGCGACCAGATCGAGGTTCTGCCAGACCGGTTTGCCGTCGCGGCGCCAGTAGAGCGAGAAGGTCCAGCGCGGCAGGCTTTCACCCGGATACCATTTGCCCTGGCCGTAATGCAGGAAGCCGCCGGGGGCGAAGCGTTCCTGCAGCCTGCGGATCAGGCTGTCGGCTTTTTCGCGCTTGGCCGGGCCGACGGCGGCGGTGTTCCATTCCTCGGACTGGAAATCGTCGATCGAGACGAAGGTCGGCTCGCCGCCCATCGTCAGATGCACATCCTCGGCTTCGAGGACACGGTCGACTTTCTCGCCGAGTTCGTTGAGCTCATCCCAGCTTTCATCGGAGAAGGGCTTGGTGATGCGCGGATGTTCGGCGACGCGCGAGACCTTCATATCGAAGGCGAATGCGGTTTCGGCCTCGCCGAAATAGCCGCCGGAAATCGGGGCGGCGTTGCGGTAATGCGGCGTTGCTGCAAGTGGGATATGGCTTTCGCCGGTCAGAAGGCCGGAGGTCGGATCGAGGCCGACCCAGCCGGCACCGGGCAGATAGACCTCGGCCCAGGCATGCAGGTCGGTGAAATCGACTTCGGTGCCGGAAGGGCCGTCGAGCGCCTTCAGATCCGGGGTCAGCTGGATGAGGTAACCGGAGACGAAGCGGGCGGCAAGGCCGAGGTGGCGCAGGATCTGGACGAGCAGCCAGCTGGTGTCACGGCAGGAGCCCTTGGCGCTTTCCAGCGTCTCTTCCGGCGTCTGCACGCCGGTTTCCAGGCGGATGACATAGCCGATCTGCCGCTGCAGGCGGGCATTCAGACCGACGACCATATCGATCGTTGGCTGGCCCGGCGACCAGTCGAGCGTCGGCAGCAGCGCTTTCAGGCGCGGACCGGCCGGTTCCGGCGTCATGTAGATCGACAGATCCTCGCGAATGGTTTCAGGATAGTCGAACGGCCACCTGGTCGCCTCCTCCTCGACGAAGAAGTCGAAGGGATTATAGACCGTCATGTCGGCAACCAGGTCGACCTCGATCTTGAACTCGGTCACGGGGTCGGGGAAGACGTAGCGGGCGAGGTAGTTGCCGTAGGGGTCCTGCTGCAGGTTGATGAAGTGGTTGGCGGGCGTGACCTTCAGCGAGTGGCTGAGCACCCGCGTCTTCGAATGCGAGGCCGGTTTCAACCGGATGATCTGTGGGCCGAGCCGGACCGGTTTGTCGTAGGTATAGTGCGTCAGGTGATAGATGCTGGCTTTGATCGACATATTGCTCTTTTTATCCGGCGCGCATCGTTGTGCGGCTTGCTGTTCCCGAAACCAGTGTGTGCAATGCAGCGAAAGAAAGCAAGGGCGCCCAGGACTCGGCGGCTTTTACCCCGCCTTGGCGAAGGTGACCGCCGCCTTCAGGCCCTTGCCGCCCGCACCCGGCTCCAGCGTCAGGGCGGCGTTGAAAAGATTGGCGATTTCTTCGACGATCGGCAGGCCGAGGCCGGCGCCGGGCGCGCCGGAATCATTGCCGCGCGAAAAGCGCCGGCGAACCGCCTCCAGCTTCTCGCTGGGAATACCGGGACCATTGTCCTCGACTTCGAGGCGAACCGTGTCGGCGGCTGTGATGATGCGGACGGTGACCTCAGCCCCCTTGCCGGCATAGGCGATGGCGTTGCCGGCGAGGTTGCGCAGCATCTCGCCGATCAGCAGCGGCTCGGCGCGGACCATGGCCGGGCTTTCGCCCTCGAAGCCGAGATCGATACCGGCGACGGCAGCCGCCGGGATCTGCTCGCCGGTGATTTCCTGAGCGATTGCGGCAAGGTCGATGGCGGAGGCGGTCAGCGCCTCCTTGGCCGTGGCGGCGTCGATCTTCGCCATCAAGAGAAGCTGAGCGAGGATGCGTTCGGCATGCGCCACGGCCTGGTCTCCCTTCAGCGCCGCCGCCTGGGCTTCATCAAGCGAGCCGGCGCGGGCGGAAAGGGCAAGCTGGGTGCGGATGATCGCTAAGGGCGTGCGCAGCTGATGGCTGGCATTGCCGGTGAAATGGCGCAGCGCATCGAGGGCCGATTGCAGGCGGACCATGAAAGAGTTCACCGTATCGACCAGCGGCTCGACCTCGCTCGGCACGGTTTGTTCGATCGGATGCAGATCGTCAGGACTGCGCTCGCCGATGGCGTCGCCGAGCTTGTAGAGCGGGCGGAGCGCCACCGTGACCGATATCCAGACGATGACCGCCGCGCCCAGGATCATGAAGGCGAGACGCAGCGCCGAACGTACGAGAATCGCCTGCGTCAACTGCCGGCGGGCGATGGTGGTTTCGGCGACGGTCACGACGAAGGGCACGGAGCGGATGCCCGTCGAGGCCGAGCGCTCGAGGGTGGCGATGCGGATCGGCTCGCCGCGGAAGCTGTCGTCGGCAAAGGCCGCGGCATTGCCGGGCGTCTTCTTCAGGACCGGCAGGGATTGATAGCCGGTGATGAATTGACCCGGAGGGCCGTCAACGCGGTAGAAGACCCGGTCCTGCGCCGCCGAGGTCAGCATTTCAAGGGCGACATAGGGAATGTCGACCTGCAATGTCCCGTCTTCGGCGACGACGACGCGTTCGGCAATTGCGAGAGCAGAGCCGGCGAGCACGCGGTCGGAGACGATATTCGACGTCTGGACCGCCTCGCGATAGGTATCGGCGAGTGCCAGCGTGCCGATGACGGCGGTCGAGATGAGCAGCCAGAAGAGCAGCCGCCGCCTGAGGGAATAGGCCGCTTTCATGAGGCCTCGGGCAGCTTGTCGAGATAGTAGCCGATGCCGCGGGCGGTCTTGACCGTCAGGCCGTGCGGCGAGAGGCGTTTCCTCAGCCGGCTGACATATTGCTCGATCGCGTTTGCGGAAATGTCGTCGTCGAAGGCCGTCAGCGACTGGATGATCGCCTCCTTGGCCACGACCTTGCCGGCCCGCATGAAGAGGATTTCGAGCAAGCCGAGTTCGCGGGCGGGAATATCAAGAGGAGTGTCGCCTGATGAAAAGGTGCGGGAATTAAGGTCGAAAGAAATGCCGCCGAAACCGACGGTCGCCGAACGCAGCCCGGCCTGGCGGCGCAGCAGCACGCGTACGCGGGCCTCGAACTCGGCAATATCGAAGGGTTTGATCAGATAATCGTCGGCACCGAGATCGAGACCCTTCACCCGTTCTTCCGGCGTGCCGCGCGCCGTCAGGATCAGCACGGCTGCCTGGTTCTGCCGGGCGCGCATGGCGCGCAGCACGTCGAGCCCGTCCATTTCGGGCAGGTTGAGGTCGAGTATCACCAGATCGAAATTTTCCGCCGCGATAACCGCATTGGCGGATGCGCCGTCGTGGACGACATCGACGGCATGGCCGGTGCCGCGCAGGATCGCCGACAGACCGTCGGCCAACGCGATATTGTCTTCTGTGAGCAGGATGCGCACGAATGTTCCCTCTGTTTTCAAAGGAGATTACAAAGGTGGCGGAGCGATGTCATAGCGATTTTCAAAATTCGATGAATGGCCGGGGACGAGATTTCAGCTCCCGGTCCTCTCGATCCGTTCACGTTCCGTCATTGCGATCGCCAACAATTTCCGGAAGCGCGGATCGTCGCGGATGTTGTCGAGGTCGGAATCATTGTTGAACCATTTGATGTGATAGACGGAGCTGTGCGGCAGCAGCTTCTCGAGCAGGTCGATTGCTTGGTCGGTATCGCCGAGGACGGAATAGACGCAGGCAAGATTATACTGGGCGACAATGTCGTCGGGATCGATGGCGATCGCACGGGCGGCCCAGTCGCGGGCCCGCGTCGCATCGCCGAGATGGGCAAGCGCCAGCGCGCCGCGATGGGCCGGGCCGGAGTTTTCGGGATTGAGATTGAGCGCACGTTCGGCGCGCAGCAGGCCGAGTCGTGCCCAGTTTTCTGTATCCACCGGACGGCGGAGCGAGCGGTAGGCCGACATCAGATGGATCGGCGAGACGTAGTCGTCAGGGCGGATTTCAGCGGCGCGGGTGAAATATTGAACGGATTCGGCAAAGTTGCCGCGCATGAAGAAGAAACGGGCGTAATGAAAATTCGCCTCGAAGAGGTTCGGGTCGAGCGTGAGGGCACGTTCGAAGGCGGCCGCCGCCCGATCATCGAGGCCGCTCTGATGCAGGGCCAAGCCATGCGAGGCATGGGCCTCGGGAAGATCGGGATCGAGCTGAAGAGCCCGGGCGCTCATGTCGAGGAGGTGCCTCAGCGGCACATCGTCGGGCGCCCAGTCGCGGATCGCAGCGTCGCAATCGGCGATGCCGGCATAAGCCCGGGCATAATCAGGATCGAGTTCCACCGCCTTGCAAAACATGCGTCTTGCGAGTTGCAGGTAGGATTTCGTCCAGCTGTGCGAGAGCTGGCGGCCCCTGAGGTAATAGGTGTAGGCCTCGACATTGGCCGTCGGTTCGTTGGCGATCGCCTTCTTTTCCTCCGGCAGCAGGCGCACCTTCAGCTGGCTGACGATCGCCTGTGTGATCTCGTCCTGGATGGCAAAGATGTCGGTGAGGTCGCGGTCGTAACGCTCGGCCCAGAGGTGGTCGCCATTGGCAGTGTCGATCAGCTGGCCGGAGATGCGTACGCGCTTGTCGAAGATGCGCACGCTTCCTTCGAGCACATAGCGCACACCGAGTTCCTGGGCGAGGCGCTTCAACTTCACCGATATGCCCTTGTAGGTAAAGATCGTGTTGCGCGGCACGACGTGCAGGCTCGAGATCTTCGAGAGATCGGTAATGATGTCTTCGGTGATGCCGTCGGAAAAATAATCCTGATCGGCGTCGCCGCTCATATTTGTGAAGGGCAGCACGGCAATGAAGCAGGTATTGCGGTTCTCAGCGACCAGCCTGGTGGAGGAGGGCGGCGCCAAGGTGACGGTGTAGACCTGAACGGGCTGCCTGATATTCTTCAGCATGTGCTCGCCGATGAATTCGAAGCCGAGATTAAGGCGCGAGCCGATCTGGTCGCGCACGGAGGCCGACACGGCGATGCCGCCCGGTGCTGCGATACGCTCTAGCCTTGCGGCAAGATTGACGCCGTCGCCGAAAATGTCGCCGTTCTCGACCACGACATCGCCGAGATTGATGCCGATGCGGAATTCAACGCGCTCGTCCTTCGGCACGTTCTCGTTGCGGGCGGCCATGCTCCGCTGTATTTCGGCGGCGCAGGCCACGGCATTCACCACGCTCTGGAATTCGGCAAGAATGCCATCGCCGGTGAGTTTGACGATCCGGCCCTTGTAGTCCGAAATACGAACGTCAACCAGCTCGCAGCGATGGCGGTTCAGCGCCTGCAAGGTGCCTGACTCATCAATGCCCATCAGTCGGCTGTAGCCGACGACATCCGCAGCGAGAATAGCGCTCAGTCGTCGTTCCATGACCCCTCCCATGGATCACCCGGAGTATTCTAGTTTTTTATAGAGTTTTTGTTGCGCAGAGTCGTCCCCCGAATAGAAAATTCGGACGGCTTCGACGTTTTCACGCGGCAGCGCACGGTATATCGTCGCCAATCTTCTTCAATACTCTAAAGGGGCGAAGGACGAGTTGAGAGCATAATCATTTATGGTTAAACGTGTTGCCAGGCTCGTAAGTACGCTGTTGCTGCGCCATACCAATACTTGCCGTCGGGACAATTCACTCGCGGCCGCTGTCCAAATCCGGCGCCCTTGCTCCTCCAGGCATGCTCGGGCATTGTTGCGGTATGAGGAGTATTTTCATTTTGCTGCTGGCGTTCTGGCCGGGTTGCGTCCTGGCCGACCAAGCCTTCTATCCTGCGAAGTCGGGCGATGCCGCCGCACCGGTGCTGACGGTCTATTCTTCGCTCGACGAGCCCTTGGCACAGCCGATAATCCGGGGGTTCCAGGAGGCCAATCCTGATGTCGCAGTCAGATATGAGGACATGCTGACCGGTGAAATCTACGACCGGATCGTCAGGGAAACGGATGCCGGCGGCAAAACGGCGGATTTTGCCTTTTCCTCGGCGATGGACTTGCAGGTGAAGCTTTCCAACGACGGCTATGCGCAGGTCAGCAATCTGCCGATGAGTGCTGCCTGGCCGAAATGGGCGAATTGGCGCAATACCGCCTATGCGCTGACCTTCGAGCCGGCGGTGTTCGTCTATCACAAACCGAGCTTCGCGCACGAGCCGGTGCCGAGCTCGCGGGCCGAACTCGTCGACTATCTGAAGCGCAAGGGCAATGTGGTCTATGGCCGGATCAGCACTTACGATATCGAACGCTCCGGTGTCGGCTTTCTCTTCATGGCGCGCGACCAGGAGCAATTCGGCGACATCTGGTCGGTGATCGGCGCGATGGGCGCGGCCGGCGTCAAACTTTACTCAACGAGCTCGGCGATTCTCGAACGCGTGGCCGACGGGCGTTTCGTGCTCGGCTATAATATTCTCGGCTCCTACGCCGCTGACTGGGCTTCGCGGCACCCCGATGTCGGCATCGTGCTGCCGAAGGACTACACGGTGGTGATGTCGCGCATCGGACTGGTGCCGCAGGCTGCGGCCGAGCCGGAACTCGGGCGCCGCTATCTCGCCTTTTTCATGTCGAAGGTGGGCCAGACGATCATGGCGCGCGAGCTGCAGATCCCGGCCGTCAGCCCGGAGGTGGCGGGGGAAAACACTGCCAATACGTTGCAGGAACTGCTCGGCGCCCAACTTCGGCCGGTGCCGGTCAGTCCCGGGCTGATGGTCTATCTCGACCAGGTAAAGCGTGCGCGGCTGATCGCGCACTGGAACGAGGTTCTGCGGGCGCAGTGAAGAAGGCCAGCCTTCGGCCGGTTCATGACATCGATACCTGCTACACCTCGGCGGGCTGCTAGCCCAATTACGGCAAAAAAGCGGCTTCTCCTTCTGGATATCTTGCCGATGTCAGCTAGATGACAGGTTGTTGTGGTGGCTTTGGCTACTTCTTCTCCGTGGAGGCGGAGAATTGAAGCCTTGGGAGGCATTCCGCTCGTCATTCAGGACAACTGCGTCCATTGGCCGGCCCCCTCCCGATTCATTCGAGAATAACAAGCGGTTCGCTCAGCCGCCCACGGAGGACACATCGTGAAGCATACGTTCATCGCAACCATTCTCGCAGCCGCCATCGCGCTGCCGGCCTATGCGGCCGACTACACCATCATCGCGCCGGCCGCTCCCGGCGGCGGCTGGGACCAGACGGCCCGTTCGCTGCAGGCTGCGCTGCAGCAGGAGAAGATCGCCGGCAACGTGCAGGTCCAGAACGTTCCCGGCGCCGGCGGCACCATCGGCCTTGCACAGTTCAGCAGCCAGGCCGCCGGCAATCCGAATTCGCTGATCGTCGGCGGCTACGTCATGGTCGGCGCCATCCTCACCAACAAGTCGCCTGTGACGCTGAAGGACGTGACGCCGATTGCCCGTCTGACCGGCGAATATGAAGCCGTCGTCGTTCCTGCCTCGTCCGATATCAAGACGATGGCCGATCTGGTCGCGGCGCTGAAGAAGGATCCGGGTTCGGTTTCCTGGGGCGGCGGCTCGGCCGGCGGCACCGATCACATCACCGCAGGCCTGATCGCCAAGGCTTCCGGCGTCGACCCGACGAAGATCAACTATGTCGCCTTCTCCGGCGGCGGTGAAGCGCTCGCAGCCATTCTCGGCAACCAGGTCACAGCGGGCATTTCGAGCTACAGCGAGTTCGAATCGCAGGTGAAAGCAGGCATGCTCCGTCTCCTCGCCGTCTCCAGCGACAAGCGTATCGACGGCGTCGATGCCCCGACGCTGAAGGAAGCCGGTACCGACGTCAGCATCCAGAACTGGCGCATGGTCGCCGCAGCCCCTGGCCTGTCGGACGACGAGGTCGCCAAGATCACCGCCGACTTCGAGAAGCTGCACGGCTCTGCCACCTGGCAGGAAACGCTGAAGACCAAGGGCTGGGCCGACACCTATCTGTCCGGGGATGCCTTCAAGGCGCAGCTCGAAAAGGACGTCTCCGCCACCGAGGGCATTCTCAAAGAGATCGGACTTGTTCAATGAGCGAGGATAAGACCTCCTCGGCAACCGAGCGCCGCCCTGATCGGGCGGCGTTCATCATTGCCGTTTTCCTCTTCGCCATCGCGGGTGTGATGGCCTGGGATGCAACGCATCTGAAGGCGATCGCACAGTATGCCCGCATCGGTCCGGCAACGGTTCCGGAGGTAGTGGCGTTCGGGCTTTTCTGTCTTGGCGTCTGGACAGTCGCCGAAGCCTGGCGCGGCGAGTTCCCGGAACGAGACAAGCAAGAAGTGGCGCCCGTGATCTGGATCGTCGCCGGTCTTGTCTGCCAGATGCTGCTTCTGCGCATTGCCGGCTTCTCGATTGCGACCGGTATTCTGTTTGCGTTGACGGCACGCGGCTTCGGCAAACACAAGCTCTGGATCTCGCTGCCGATCGGCATCGTTTTCAGCTTCGTCGTCTGGGCGATCTTCTCGCAGCTCCTACAGCTGACGCTGCCGGCCGGCCCGCTCGAACATCTGTTCTTCTGACTGCGCGGGACGTGCTGTCAGCTCTTTTGATTTTTCGCGGCGACCGATTGCGAAGGCACGGACGGGAACGCCGCCTGGGACACCAAGATGAGCACATTCGAATTCCTATGGCAGGGTATCCTGGTTGCGATGCAGCCGATGAACCTGGTTTATGCGCTGGTCGGCGTGACGCTCGGCACTGCCGTCGGCGTCTTGCCCGGCATCGGCCCGGCGCTCACCGTGGCGCTGCTGTTGCCGGCCACCTACAAGCTCGATCCGGGCGGCTCGCTGATCATGTTCGCCGGCATCTATTACGGCGGCATGTATGGCGGTTCGACGACGTCGATCCTGCTCAACACGCCGGGTGAAAGCGCCTCGATCGTCACCGCGCTCGAGGGCAACAAGATGGCGCGGGCCGGGCGCGGCGGACCGGCACTGGCGACGGCGGCGATCGGCTCCTTCGTCGCCGGCCTCATCGCGACGCTCGGGCTCGCCTTCATCGCGCCCTATATCGTCAAGCTGGCGCTGGTCTTCGGGCCGCGTGAATATTTCGCGCTGATGGTGCTCGCCTTCGTCACCGTCTCCTCCGCCTTTGGGGATTCGGCGCTGCGAGGACTGACCGCGCTGTTCATCGGTTTCGCCCTTGCCATGGTCGGCATCGACCAGCAGACGGGTCAAGCCAGGCTTTCCTTCGGCATTCCCGACCTGCTCGACGGCGTCGAAGTGACGACGCTGGCAGTGGCGATGTTCGCGATCGGCGAGACGCTCTATATCGCAGCGCAGGGCAACCGGGCCGCGGAGCAAGTAGAGGCGGTCAAGGGTTCGCTCTGGATGAACGCACAGGACTGGTCGCGCTCCTGGAAGCCCTGGCTGCGCGGCACGCTGATCGGTTTCCCGATCGGAGCGATGCCGGCGGGCGGCGCTGAAATCGGCACCTTCCTGTCCTACTCGACCGAAAAGCGGCTGGCCAAGAACCCGGAAGAATTCGGCAATGGCGCGATCGAAGGCGTGGCCGGTCCAGAGGCGGCGAACAATGCGTCAGCCGCCGGCACGCTGGTGCCGCTCCTGACCCTCGGCCTGCCGACGACGGCGACAGCGGCGATCATGCTCGCCGGCTTCCAGCAATACGGGCTGCAGCCGGGGCCGCTCCTGTTTGCCACCAATCCGCAGCTCGTCTGGGGTCTGATCGCCAGCCTGCTCATCGCCAACGCGATGCTGCTCGTCCTCAACCTGCCGATGATCGGGCTCTGGGTGCGGCTGCTGACCATTCCGAAGCCGTGGCTTTATGCCGGCATCCTGCTATTTGCGACGCTCGGAACGATCGGCGCCAACCCTTCGGTGTTCGAACTCGGCATGCTGCTCGCCTTCGGCCTGCTCGGCTATGTGATGCGGCTCTTCGGCTATCCGATCGCGCCTGCCGTCGTCGGCCTGATCCTCGGGCCGCTGGCCGAGCAGCAGCTGCGCCGCGCGCTGGCGATCAGCCAGGGCGACGTGACGACACTGGTGATGTCACCGATCGCGGCAGGCCTGCTCATCGTTGCGGCGGCTGCTTTCCTGATCCCGCTGATCCTGCGCATTCGCGGTCGGGGCCAGGTGCTGTCGCAGTTGGCGGCAAACGAAGACTAGAAGAAAAAGACAACCTTACCCCTGCCTGGAGGCCGGCCATGGAGACATGTGCCGGCCTCTTCTTTTTTGCATGGCTGCGGTGATTTTCCGTGCGTTGTCCACGCGCCCGCGCACTGCCATCTATCAGTGGTCAATCATAGAGCAAGAGGAACAGGATAATGTCCACCATCCGCAATTCAGTCCACGCCGGCTTCCTGGGCCGCGCATTCGCTGCGCTGAGCGCCGCCAACGCCGTCAGCGCCGCTGTCGAGGCCGGCCGTCGTCCGCGCGCCCGCGACCTCAAGGAGCTTGGCATCGACCCGGCCTCCTTCGGTCAGGTCATCCGCTAAGCCCTTCAAGGCATGCACGAATGAAATAGCCCGCAACCGGATGGTCGCGGGCTTTATTTTTGTCGGAGCAATAGCCGCAACGCTGAAGCGCGTTGCGACGTTCCATCGCCTGCCACGTCAGGCGTGCAGTTCTTCCCGCCGGTCGGCGTGATCATCCGCCCTCTCGCGCCTGTTGTGGCGAATGGACGACCAGAGCGACAGACCGATCAAGACCGCGCCGCCGAGGCCGGTGATAACCTCGGGAATGTGCACCAGGGTCTGCGCATACATGATCACCGAGAGGATCAGGATGGCGTAGAAGGCGCCATGTTCGAGGTAGCGGTATTCTGCAAGCGTTCCCTTCTCCACCAGCATGATGGTCATCGAGCGCACATACATGGCGCCGATGCCGAGGCCGATCGCGATGACGAAGAGATTCTGCGTCAAGGCGAAGGCGCCGATGACGCCGTCGAAGGAGAAGCTGGCATCCAGCACCTCCAGATAGACGAAGGCGCCGAGGCCGCCCTTGGCGGCTGCGCTCATCGTCTGCTGCGACGCATCGAGTAACTCGCCGACGACCTCGACCGCGAGGAAGGTGAGCAAGCCGTAAATGGCGCAATGGACGAAGACGCTGGCGTCCTCGCCGCCGATCAGCCAGGAGAATACAAGCATCAGCGCCAGCACGAAGGCGATTTCGATGCCCCTGATGGTGGCCGAGCGCGCCATCACCTTTTCCAGGCCGCGAAGCCAATGGATCGTCTTCTCTTGGTCGAAGAAATAGCTGAGGCCGACCATCATCAGAAAGGTGCCGCCGAAGGCTGCGATCGGCAGATGCGCATCGTTCATGATGCGGGCATATTCCTCGGGTTCGCGGGCGGCGAGCACCAGAGCGTCCCAGGGGCCGATGCGTGCGGCGATGGCGACGATCGCCAGCGGAAAGACAATGCGCATGCCGAAGACGGCAATGATGATGCCCCAGGTGAGGAATCGTTTCTGCCAGACCGGCGTCATCTCCTTCAGCTTGTTGGCATTGACGATGGCATTGTCGAAGGAGAGCGAGATCTCCAGCACCGCAAGCACGGTGCAGATGAAGAAGACGGTCGCCATGCCGCCGATCGTGCCGGTGGTCTGCCAACCGAGCACGGCGCCGAGAATGAGCCCGAGGGCCGTGACGATGAAAGCCCAGCGGAAATAGCCGAGCGAGGATTTATTGGTCTGGGACTGGTTCATGGCCGCACCTCGCGGCCGCAAAGCTTGGAGGGGATGGAGGTATTATAAAAACGCGGCATACCACAACGGGCATGCTGACGAGGCATGGTGAGCTTTTTCATCGATGAAAAATCCGCCGGCTGAGCTGCAGGCGGTACCGACATCACGAGAGCGCCGTAAAAACTCTCGCCAGAGGGGCCCGGCACCAATGTTCCCCGTAGCCGATGTCTGGAAGGCTGCGGGATAGGCCCTAGGTAATCTACTTCCCCAACCAGTCAAGGCCAAACGCGCCACAGAAAACGGCAAATTTTCGGGAACCATTGGGGCCTCCGCTCGTTAAACCCTGGTTGATCTGAAAGGATGCCGATGATGCACACTTCGACCCATGTTCCCGACAAGCGCACGGAGGCATCCGACCGCATGAAGCGGGCGAGACCAAATCGCATGCAGAAGGCACAGGTACTGCCTCCGCATCATGTCGACCTGACGCTGACGCCCGGCGTCATCCACGACATTCACGTGCCGGCGCATGTGACCGGCGCGGACCTTTCCAAAGGGGGGCCTGACATCAAAGCTCATACGAACACGAAGAAATAACGGCTCTTCCGAAGGTTTCTTCGGCGTGCTGACGGTCGATCTGAAACAGGGTGAGAAACATATGGCAATGAACTTTGTGGCCCGGGATATTGTGATCCGGCACGAAAATGAATGGCAGGCCATCCGCGAGGGGGCCGACAAGCGCATCGAGATCGGCAAACGCAAACAGTCGATCGCTTCGCCCAGCAGCGGCGCTGCATCGGCGGGGAAAAACGAGCCTTCGGCCCAACGTCCGGACTAGGCGAAAGACAAACCTGTGGAGATAGGCGCCCGGCGATGCCGGGCGTTTTGCTGTCCAGAGTATCGGCCCACGTCAAAGATAACGGCCCGCGCCAACCTTTCGGAAAGGATTGGGCAGCGATAATCCCGGCCTCACGGGATTCGGACAGATGGCCAAGACAGCGACACGCGGCCGCCGCAAGGCGCCGGCGAGAGGAAAGAGCAGAGCGCGCGGCGGCGGGTTGCTGCCCTGGGCGGTGATCGGCATTGCCGCGATCGGCGGCATCGTCGCTCACGACAATTGGAAGAGCCTTCAGCCTATGCTTGAACGGCACTCGGCGCCGATCGCAGCGGAAATGGCGGAGCCGAGACCTGTCACCAGGAAGGATGTGCCGCCGAAGCAGGTGGCGCTTGTCGCACCGACGCCGAGAGCCGCGCCGCCGACGCTGCAGGCGCAGCCGCTGCCGCCGGCTGCAATCCCGACGCCGGCCATCCAGCCGGTCAAGGCGGTGCCGGCCCCGGCCTCTCCCGGGGCTCAGCAGACGGCAACGGGCGCCTTCGGCTATTGCGGGCAGGGCGCGCACATCAATTGCGTCGGCGACGGCGGCGTCTTCTGGTACAAGGGCGAAAAGATCGTCATTGCCGATATGGCAAGCCCGGTGGCCGACCAGGCGCGCTGCGATGACGAACGCAGAGTGGCCTTTGCCGCGAAGCTGCGCCTGCTGGCGCTTCTGAACGCCGGCCCCTTCGCCATCGACGCGGCTGGAACGACCGAGCCCTCAGGCGCGCAGCGGATCGTCTCGCGCGACGGGCGCTCTTTTGGCGCGCAGCTGATCAAGGAAGGGCTGGCGCGCAAGCCAGGGGCGGCCGGCGGCGCGTGGTGCGCCGCCTGACGGGAGCTATTTTCCCTTTTTCACCAGCTGGCCGCCGGTGCGGAAGCTGCCGGTGAAGGAGGAGTCCTTGCTTTCGGCGGTGCATTCGATCGCAATCGGCTTGCCGGCGTAGGGATTGCCGAAGGTGCAGAAGCCGGCGACCTTGACCTGGCCGGTCATCTTGTTGCCGACGCCCGTCGTTACCAGGCTCAACGGCAGGCGAGCATTGCCGTTGGAGGCTGGCTTGATGCCGCTGCCATCGCCCTGGAAGCCGAGCGCTTTTCCGTCTGAAGTGAAGATGAAGGTCACCGAACCGTTGGCCAGCGTGACGCTGGCAAGCTCGTTTTTGCAGCCCTTGGTGGCGTCGAATTTGGCGACGACCAGTCTGGCGCATTTGCCGGAAAGCGTAATGACGCCGGGAGCGCCGGGAAATGTCTCCGGCGGGGAGGCCGGCGCGGCAGAGGCTGGCAAGGCAAGGACGGCGGCAACAAAGCCGGCGGCTGCAAGCGCGGATAACTTCATTTCAATCTCAAATCCCATGTCCTGGCGAGGCGAATCACCGCTTCACCTTCGATTGGCCATGGCACGGCTCTGTGTCCGAAATTTGGTTCCATGTAGCATAAAGATTCTGCCGTTCGCCGGGCCAGCCCGCGGAAGGGCGGAACGTCGGTTTGGCTTGCCGGTTAAAAGGTCCGGCAACGGCATGATCTTCCGGACATCGGCAAGGTTCCTGCGTCCGATAGGACGCACGACGCTCTAATGGCCGTGCTCGTCGAGCGCCTGCCGTCTGGACGCACTTCTGGTCAAGGCGGAATGGGCCTAGGCAGGGAAGTCCAGGCCCATTCTTTCCCGATCGGAGGTCAGTCAGATCAGGAATTTATAGCTGCCGGTCTGGCCGGCAGCCTTGATCAGAACGCGCGCTGCAGGCGGAAGTAGCCCGAGGTTACGTCGTCGGCATTGTCCGGATCGAGGTACTGAACCGAGACCTTTGCGGAGAAGTTGTCGACGATCTGATAGTCGATCGTTACGCCAGCCTTCCAGGCGCTGACGTCGTCGTTAAACTCGCCGGCAGTGATGCCGTAGTTGTCGTAGTACTGAACGGCCGGAGTGATCTTCAGCTTGTCAGTCGCCTTGATGGCGTATTCGGCAGCGATCGCCCATTCAGCCTTGTTGTAGTAGGCGTTCGGGTTGGATGCGTAGACGACTGCGAGGCCTAGCGTGCCGGGGCCGACGGCAACCGTACCCATGGCGCGGACGGCGCCTTCTTCGTTGTCAGTGTCGTAACCGGCAGTGATCTGGTAGCTGAAGATACCGGCCTTGCCGCCGAGACCGACGGCAACGCCGACGTTGTTGGCGGTTTCGCCGTTGTAGAACGGGCTGTCTTCCAGCTCGTCGACGCTGATGCCAGCATAGAAGGCGTCGGTTTCGTATTGATAACGCAGCGAGTTATGCAGCGTTACCGGAGAACCGATATCGTCGGTTTCGCCGGAGAGGCCGTCGTCCCACCAGGAGTAGAACAGACCAGCACGGAAGCCTGCGATGTCGATGTAAGCGGAGTCGAGCTGGGCCTTCTGGGCTGAAGCATTGTCAGCATTGAACTGCATGACGATAACACCGGTCAGCGGACCATATTCGGTGTCGCTCTTGGCGGTGAACTGAACCTGGCCGCGGGTGCGGGCGTCCCAGTCCGAGTCGTTGGCGACGGAACCGCCGCCGCCGGCGCCGATCGAGCTGGCGTTCGGAGCAACGTCAACCTGGAAACGGACGTAGCCGTTGATCTTCAGGCAGGTCTCGGTGCCGGGGATGTAGAAGTAGCCGGTGCCGTAAGCGTCGCAGACGCGAACATATTCAACCGGTTCCGGTTCGGCGGCGACGATAGCGTCAGCGGCCTGAGCACCGGATACTGCTGCGAGAGCAGCAGCGGAGCCGAGAAGAAGGCTCTTGATGTTCATGGAATAACCTCCAGTTCAGATGCGAGAGGATGAAGACCGTTGCCATCGGCAGTCCCTACGTGTCTTCACCCCGTGTGATCGAAGCGGCACCTTTTTAGCTCGGTGTCTGCCTCGCCGCGGAAGTTACATAAGGGATGTTGGACCGCAACGTCATTGTCGATCATGACAGCAGGCTGCACCGGCTATGTTGCTGAAATAACACGCATTTTGTCACAAACTCGTCATCTGCTTGTCACAAAAATCATACTTCTGAATTCCGAGCAACGAGGGGCTGAGCACTCAGCAATGGTATGCAATTGATGCTCGAATGAGCGCCTCCTCATATGAGGGCGGCTGGCGGCCATAACTGCAATCTACGCGAGTCGGCGCAAGGCCAGGCGACCGGATTGCCTGGACACCGATCAATCGGAGCAAGGGACGGATCTCAATGACTGCGACATCCTCAAGCGGAGACAGAAATCGCCTCGCTCGCTAAAGCACATCGCATGAACCAGCTTTGATGCGACGTGCTTTAAGGACTTTTGAAGTCGTCCCAGAGGATCGCTACCCCAGCCGCGAATATCGTGATCGGAATCAGCCAAAACTTGATGCTGATCGGTTCAACGACATGAAACTGCATGTAACCGAAACCGAAGAGGCCAACACCAGCCAGGGCGAAGCCCAGAATTATGGGTATCGCTTTACCTGTCCGCGTCCTTTGCGTCATACGCCCCCTGCGCCAAAGGTCGGATTCGGGCGTACGCCGGTCTTGATAAATAAAATCCCCGAGTCGGAGATCTATCAATGATGTCAGGGAGATCGGATGGTGGGCGTGACAGGGATTGAACCTGTGACCCCTACGATGTCAACGTAGTGCTCTCCCGCTGAGCTACACGCCCATCCGATGGCGGCGCATAGATCACAAAACCTTCGGAGCCGTCAATAGGCTTTTTTCAGTTTTGTGACGCGCCGCCCGACAAGCCTTACGCGGCAAGCATTTTATTGACCTCGTCGACGAGGTCGCGCAGGTGGAAAGGCTTGGAAAGGACCTTGGCATCCTTCGGCGCCTTCGAATCGGGGTTCAGCGCCACGGCGGCAAAACCGGTGATGAACATCACCTTCAGATCGGGATCGAGTTCGGTGGCCCGGCGCGCCAGCTCGATGCCATCCATTTCGGGCATGACGATATCAGTCAGCAGCAGGGAAAATGGCTCCTCGCGCAGCCGGTCATAGGCGCTGGCGCCATTGTCGTAAGAAAGGACCTTGTAGCCGGCCTTTTCGAGCGCTTTCACCAGGAAACGGCGCATGTCGTTGTCGTCTTCGGCGAGAAGTATCTTCTGAGTCATCAATCCAGACCGCTAATCAATAGGTTTTGGGTGGGCTGCCAGCCGTCTACACTAGTCTTTGCCCGGTAAACAACCGGTGAATTGCCTGTGCGTGATGGTCATCCCTTCCACATAGTATGGACTTGAGGGCGGGCAACTGGCAACATGAACAAAGCAGTCAGTTCATGACATGGTAAAGAGGGCCGAAAGTGCCGGAAATCCGCGAATACGAGCTTTTTGAGGTCCATGAGCCCGTGTCGCAGACCATTCCTTTCGTCTACAACTCCCCCCATAGCGGCCGAATTTATCCACCGGAATTCATCGCCCAATCGAGGCTGGAAGGCATAGCGATCCGCCGTTCGGAGGACCACTATGTCGACGAGCTGTTCGGCTCGGCCGTCGAACTGGGCGCGCCACTGCTCGCCGCCAATTTTCCGCGGGCCTATCTCGACGTCAATCGTGAGCCCTACGAGCTCGATCCCAGGATGTTCGACGGGCTGCTGCCGCCCTATGCCAACATCAATTCCCTGAGGGTTGCCGGCGGACTCGGGACCATTCCGCGCATCGTTGCCGAGAACATGGAGATCTACGCACGGCGGCTGCCGGTGCAGGAGGGGCTCGATCGGGTCGAGGCAGTCTACAAACCCTACCACGCGGCGCTGCGCCGGCTGATCGCCCGCACCCATGTGCAGTTCGGCTTCGGCGTTCTGATCGACTGCCACTCGATGCCCGGCAATGTGCGGGTCGCGGGCTGCACCACGCGGCCCGATTTCATCGTCGGCGACCGGTACGGCACCAGCGCTTCGGCCGAACTTTCACGCGCCGCCATCGCCATCCTCGAGGAAATGGGGTTCGCGGCGATCCGTAACAAGCCTTATGCCGGCGGCTTCATCACCGAGCATTACGGCCGCCCCTCGCGCGGTCTGCACGCGCTGCAGATCGAAGTGAACCGGGCGATCTATGTCGACGAGGTGACGCTGGAGAAGCGCGAGGATTTCGCCGCGGTGGCCGACGCCGTCGCGGCCTTCATGCGGCAGATGGCGGATTATGTCGAAAAATTCGCCGGCGATCGAGCGCTGGCCGCCGAGTAAACTGCTTTCCTGATTCTCGACCTGCCTCCCCAGGTCAAAAAAAACCGCGCTTGTCAGCGCGGCTAAGTCTAGGGAGGAAACACCCAAGGAGGGTATTTACAGTCAGAAGACTGTAACGACGACGGTACTATTGCATTGCACAAATGTCAAGCAATATATTGCGCTGCGATATCTTTGGGCAATTCGCCTGACGTTGCCCGCTTCGTTTGCATTCCCGCTCGTTTTCGCTATGAAAGCGCATTCCCGCCAGCCAAACGGTGTCACAATGCTTCCTGACCGTTCATTCTTCAATCGTCTGGCGGAGGTCGCCCGCGCCGAGACGCTGCCGCGCTTCCGCTCCGGCCTTGATGTCACGAATAAACTTTCTTCCGGCTTCGATCCGGTGACGGAAGGCGATCGGGCGGCCGAGTTCGCCATCCGGGCGCTGATCGAGGAGAATTTCCCCGACCACGGCATTCTCGGCGAGGAGCACGGCGATGTCGGGCTCGACCGAGACTATGTCTGGGTGATCGATCCGATCGACGGCACGCGCGCCTTCATATCGGGCGTGCCGGTCTGGGGAACGCTGATCGGCCTGCAGAAGGAAGGCCGGGCCATCATGGGCATGATCGAGCAGCCCTTTACCGGAGAACGTTATTTCGCCGACGAGAACGGCTCGATCTATACCGGGCCGGAGGGTGAGCGGCGGCTGGTGACCCGCCAGTGCGAGGCGCTTTCGAGCGCCATTCTGTTCACGACCTCGCCACATCTCTTCGCCGGCGGGGAGATTGAGAAGTATCGGGAGATCGAGGGGCAGGTGCGGCTCTTCCGCTATGGATGCGACTGTTATGCCTATGCGCTGCTTGCCGCCGGCCATATCGATCTCGTCATCGAAAACGGGCTGAAGCCCTATGACGTCGGCGGCATCATTCCCGTCATCGAGGGGGCGGGCGGCATCATCACCACCTGGGACGGCGAACGGCCGGAAAACGGCGGCTCGATCATCGCCGCCGGCAGCCGCGCGGTCTACGAGCAGGCAATCGCCATCCTGCAGCGCTGAACCCGGGCTCGGCAAAGCCGATGCCCCAGGCCGGCAAGGCCGATTCCACTGGCGGCTCGGTTGATCCGGCTCACGTGCCGAGGGCGGCGACATCATGATTTTCCTCGGCATCGCTGCCGGGGATGAAGGCGTGGAAGGCCGCCAGCGCCGCGGCGCGATAAATATCCCGTTCCTGGAAGATCTCATGGCGGGCGCCGTTGATCGGCACCAGCTGGCCGGCGCGGAAATAACGCGAGAGCCGCTCCTGTGCCGTGTAGGGCACGACGCCATCACGTGTCGGGGCGATGACGATGGTCGGGATGGTAATCGAGAAGAGATGGTTGGGCGAGGTGACCCGGTCCATGGTCCGGAAGGCTTCGGTCAGCCAGCGGGCCGTCGGCGGCCCGAGCGTCAGTTCCGGATGGGCCTTCATCATCGCAATATTGCGCTCGAAGCGGGTTTCGTCTGAGGTCAACGGATTGTCGCGGAATTCCGACTCCTTCAGCTTCGAGGTCAGCGGCATGAAGCCGAGGCCGGCGGCCGTCAGCGCGCCGGCGAGGGTGCGGATGACGCGGGGCGAGGCCGACTGGCCGGTCAGGCCGATGAAGGGAGCCGATAGCACCATGCGGTCGATGCGGGTGGTGAGATAGGGGGCGGCCGACAGCGCGATCAGTCCGCCGGTGGAATGGCCGAGCAGGTAGAACGGCAGGCGGGTATCCGGCAGCACTATCTTTTCGAGGAAGGTGTCGAGATCGCGCTCGTAATCGGAAAAGCGGCGGATATGGCCGTGATTGCGGCGCTTCAGGAGCCGCGACGAACCGCCCTGGCCACGTAGGTCGAAGGTCGCGACCCAGAGGCCTTTGCCTGTCAGGTCGCGGATCGTCTCGAAATATTTTTCGATATATTCGTTGCGGCCATGGATGATGACGACCGTGCCCTTGGCGACCTGGGCGCCAGAACGGAAAACGGCGTAACGCAGCCGGTGACCGTCATGGGTTTCGAAGAACCCTTCGGTGCGGTTTTCCGGGGCAGGATTGTCGGGCGTCGAATAGAGAACCTGATCCATCACTTACCTATGCGCCGCTGCTGAATGCTTCCCTATCAGGGATAGCGCATGGCGCCCAGCTTGGAAAGCGGGGGAAAAAGGGCCGGCGGGAGCGTGAGGGCGCTCGCGGCCGGCCCAAGTTTAGACTGAAGAAGAAGGGACGATGCACTTCAGTCATCGGGGCCAGTGTCACCCGACATCGTCATTTCTAGGCAGGCATGTCTGAACGCCTTCCGAACCGGCCGTTCACGCGCGGTTCACGGCCGGCCGAGGGGGCCTCGAAAAGGTCTTGAACTCCTCGAATCGCGTCACCATCTCCATCCTGCGGGTGCCAAAGGGGCCCGCGCAACCGTCCCGAGACCGCCAAGATGGGGTTTCAGGGCACCTTATCGCAACACGTCGCTTCCCTAGGAGGACATCATGCGTCACGTAGACTTCTCTCCCCTCTATCGTTCGACGGTCGGTTTCGACCGCCTCTTCACCATGCTCGACAGCCTTGCTCAGCCGGAGCAGGCGCAGACCTATCCGCCCTATAATATCGAGCGCACCGGTGAAAACACCTATCGCATCACCATGGCGGTCGCCGGCTTCGACGAGACCGAGCTTTCGATCGAAGCTCATGCCCATGTGCTGTCCGTGAAGGGTGAAAAGAACGAGGAAACCGCTGAAGGCGGCGAATTCCTCTATCGCGGCATTGCCAAGCGCGCCTTCGAGCGCCGCTTCCAGCTTGCCGATCACGTCGAGGTGTCAGCCGCTTCGCTGAAGAATGGCCTGCTTCACATCGATCTTCTGCGCAACATTCCCGAGGCCATGAAGCCCCGCAAGATCACGATTGCCGCCGAGCCGGTCGAGGCTCCGAAGGCGATCGAGGCGCAGGTCGTCAACGGTTAACAGCTGTCCTTCAGGGACAATGGACGGCGCTCCGATCGGGGCGCCGTTTTTTTATTGCCGAACATCTTATTGGCGTTCAGGCCGGGCTGGCGGCGTCCTTCATTTGCTGTTCCGTTACGCGCCGGGCTGCTGCTGCGGCATATTTCTGGGCGATGACGGCGCAGACCATCAGCTGAATCTGGTGGAAGAGCATCAGCGGAAGCACGATCGCCCCAATCGATTGGCCGGCGAAGATGACGTTTGCCATCGGAACGCCGCTTGCCAAGCTCTTTTTCGAGCCGCAGAAGGTGATGGTGATCTCGTCAGCCTTGTCGAATCCCAGCCAGCGGCTGCCGAACATCGTCAAGACAAGAACAAACGCCAGAAGCACGACGTCGGCGACGACGACAACGGCGATGTCGGCAATCGAGAAAGTGTGCCACAGTCCTTCGACGATCGCCGTCGAGAAGGCGAGATAGACCACCATCAGGATCGAGCCGCGGTCGACCGGCATGAGAATCTTCTTCTTGGCGCGAATCCAATCGCCGATCCAGGGCTGCAGGATCTGGCCAACGATGAAAGGCGCAAGCAGCTGCAGCAGGATCTGCCGAAGCGCGTCGAAGGAGAAGCCGCCATGGCCGCCGACGGAAAAGAGCAGGCCGACCAGCAGCGGCGTCAGGAACATGCCGAAAATGTTCGAGGCCGAGGCCGAGCAGATCGCGGCGGGCACATTGCCGCCCGCCATCGAGGTGAAGGCGATCGACGACTGCACCGTCGACGGCAGCACGCAAAGGAAGAGGATGCCGAGGTAAAGCGGCCGTGGCAGGATCGCGTCGGGGATGAAGCCGAGTCCGAGCCCGAGCAGCGGGAAGATGCCGAACGTCGTCAGCAGGATGACGAGATGCAGCCGCCAGTGCAGCAGACCAGCAATGACGACGTCACGGGAAAGGCGCGCGCCGTGCAGGAAAAACAGCGCCGCGATGGCCATATCGGTGGCGACGCCGAAATAATCCGCAAAACTGCCGCTCGCCGGAAACAGGGAGGCGAGAATGACGGTGCAGACGAGCAGGATCGTGAACGTATCTGGCAGAAAGCGGCGCATGACGGTCTCGCAGCAATAAAGTAACCGTTGTTCTGTCGTCCATTATGATCCAGGATGCAAGCAATAACAGTTATCGAGATGCTGGATTATGCTGGACCTCGCGCAGTTGCGCAGTTTCGTTACCGTCGAACAGATGGGCAGTTTCACGCTTGCTGCGGAAAGGCTGGGCCTCGGGCAATCGACGGTCAGCCAGCATATCCAGCGGCTGGAGGCGGCGCTCGGACGCAAGCTGCTCGCGCGCGACACCCACAAGGTGATGCTCACCGGTGACGGCGAGGCGCTGCTTTCGCATGCGCGCGCCATGCTTTCGATCGAGGGGCAAGTGCAGGCGCTGTTCAAGAGCAACAGCCTGCGCGGCAGCCTCCGGCTCGGCGTGTCGGAGGATTTCGTCACCAGCCAGCTGCCAGCAGTGCTGGAGGATTTCGTTCGCTCGCACCCGTCCGTCGACCTGGAACTGACGGTGGCGCTTTCAGGCGTGCTTTATGAGATGCAGGATAATGGCGAAATCGATCTGGTGCTCGCCAAGCGCCGGCTTGGCGATGCGCGCGGAAAACTGGTTTATCGCGAGCCGCTCGTCTGGCTGGCGCGCGATCCTGAACGAGTGCTCGCCTCCGGTCCATTACCGCTGATCGCTTTCCCACCGCCGAGCGTGACACGGGCGATCGCCCTGGAAGCACTTGGGCGCAATGGCGTGCCGTGGCGGATCGTCTGCACTTGCGGCAGCCTGAGCGGGCTGATGGCAGCGGCGCGAGCCGGAATGGGCATGCTGGTGCAGCCGCGCAGTATGGCTCCGTCCGGGCTGAAAGAAGTTGCTGCGGGAAAATTGCCGGTGCTCGAGGATGTGGAATTCGTATTGGTGCCGCGCAAGGGTGCGGATCAGGCGCTGGTCTCGGCACTGTCCGACGATATTCTCCAAAAGGTCAGGGGGCTGAGGTCCGCATGACCCACAGCCGTCACGGGGAAACCTGACCGGCAGGCAGGCTCGTCCGGTCGTCGATCAGGCGGCCAGGCACCTCAGGAAGCCATCCACGTCTGCTTCCGTGGTTGCGAAGCTGGTGACGAGGCGGATCAAGCTCTCGCTTTCAGAAACGAGTTCGGGTGCTGCCGCAGGCGCCGGCCATTCATAAAATTTCGCGCCTTTTTCCTCTGCTGTTCTTGCAGCACTCTTGCTGATGACGGCAAAGACCTCGTTGGTCGCGGTCCGCCAGGCGAGGCGCCCGGCGCTGCTGGCGGCAATACCGGCGCGCAGCCTGTCGGCCATGGCGTTCGAATGGCGGGCGAGATCGAGCCAGAGGACATTTTCGAAATAGGCGTCGAACTGGGCTGCGATGAAGCGCGACTTGGAGAAGTGCTGGGCAGCGCGCTTGCGGATGAAGGGCATTTCCTTTGCCTGATCCGGATTGAAGAAGACGATCGCCTCCGCGCACCAACAGCCGTTCTTGGTGCCGCCGAAGGACAGCATGTCGACGCCGCGCTTCCAGGTCATCTCCGCAGGGGTGGCATCGAGTGCGATCAGCGCGTTGGCGAAGCGGGCGCCATCCATGTGGAGCGGCAGGTTGCGCTTCCTCGAGATGGCGGCGATCTCGCCGATCTCCGGCAGTGAATAGACGGTGCCGATCTCGGTCGACTGGGTGATGGTCACAGCGCTGGCGCGGCCATGACGGAGGGCATCCTCGGGAAAGTGCGCGATTTTTGCCGAAAGCTTTGCCGGATCGATCTTGCCGGCTTCGCCGTCGACGGCCATGAGGCGGGCGGAGCCGGAGAAGAATTCCGGCGCGCCGCATTCATCTTCGATCACATGGGCTTCCGAATGGCAGAAGGTAATCCCGCCGGGGCGCTGGACGCTCGCCAGCGCCAGGGAGTTGGCGGCCGTGCCGGTGGCGACGAAGAAAACGGAAACCTCACGCTCGAAGATCTCGCAGAAGCGGGCCTCGACCTTTTTGTCGAGATCACCGGCGCCATAGGCCGGAGCAAAGCCGGCCGATTCCGCAAGCAGGCGTTCGGCAATGGAACGGTGGGCGCCGGCCCAATTATCGGAAGCAAAGAACATGGCTAAGACCGTGGGGGAGTGGACGGAGAGTTGGGAGGTTTCGAAGCGGACCTTACGCCAAAGCTTCACGGGATCAAGGCTATCGCCCCTGATGCATCACGAAAATTGAATTACGCAATCAATAAAAAGAATGACGCGTCGGTGCGTAATTTTATTTCTCTAATGGGGTTTATCTGGCAATCTTCCTTCGCAAAATCACGTTTTTTAACGTAACGCTCTTGCGGACCGGGATCGTTTCTGGCATAGAACTGGTGAATTAGGACAGTGTTGCTGTCCTATTTTGGCCCCTGGGGCCGAAGAGGCGCCGAAAACCCTGGCAGCGACGGGCTTTCACGCTATAGTTCTTCCAAGCGTCAAGCCCCAGGCGGCGCGCGGAGGCGAATGGCAGGCGCGGAACGCGGCGGTTTGCTTTCCCTTAAAGCAGATGTCTGCGGCCGATCTTCACAATGCAACAGCGCTGTCATGCGACGGACCTATTTTCGGGTTGCGGCGCGAGACGAAGAGCCGCCCGCGGCCCCGCGGGCTTCGACAGGAGGAAAGACGATGACGAAGACGCCATCCATGGAATTTGACCGGTTTGCTGCTGCAGAGGTGCGCGCGACGGCCAAGACGTCCAAATCCGCGTCCGGCCTGCCGAAGAAGCAGGGGCTTTACGATCCTGCCAACGAGCATGACGCTTGCGGCGTTGGCTTCGTCGCCCATCTGAAGGGCGAGAAGTCGCACCAGATCGTCAAGGACGGCCTGTTCATCCTCGAAAACCTGACGCATCGCGGCGCCGTCGGCGCCGATCCCCTGATGGGCGACGGCGCCGGCATCCTGGTGCAGATCCCCGACCGTTTCTTCCGCGAGGAGATGGCGGCGCAGGGCATTACCTTGCCGCCGGTTGGCGAATATGGCGTCGGCCATATCTTCATGCCGCGCGACCAAAAGCAGATCGAGCACTTCAAGAAGGTGATCAAGGACGTCATCGTCGAGGAAGGCCAGGTCTTCATCGGCTTCCGCGACGTGCCGGTCGACAATTCCTCGCTTTCCAAGGCGCCTGATATTGCCGCGACCGAGCCGCATCATGTGCAGGTCTTCATCGGCGCTGGGGAAGATGCCGAAAACAACGATGAATTCGAACGGCGGCTGTTCACGCTGCGAAAGGTCATCTCCAACCGGATCTATGACGAGTTCGAGGGTGAGGAGAGCAATTTCTACCCGGTGTCGCTGTCGTCGGCGACGGTGGTATACAAGGGCATGTTCCTGGCCTATCAGGTCGGCGCCTATTATAAGGACCTGTCGGATCCGCGTTTCGAAAGCGCGGTCGCTCTCGTGCATCAGCGCTTCTCGACCAACACCTTCCCGTCGTGGAAGCTCGCCCACCCCTATCGTATGGTCGCCCATAACGGCGAGATCAACACGCTGCGCGGCAACGTCAACTGGATGGCGGCGCGCCAGGCCTCGGTCTCTTCGCCGCTGTTCGGCGAGGACATCTCCAAGCTCTGGCCGATTTCCTACGAGGGACAGTCGGACACGGCCTGTTTCGACAATGCGCTGGAATTCCTGGTGCGCGGCGGCTACTCGCTCGCCCATGCCGTCATGATGCTGATCCCGGAAGCTTGGGCCGGCAACCAGTCGATGGCGGCCGAACGCAAGGCATTTTACGAATATCACGCCGCGCTGATGGAGCCGTGGGACGGACCGGCGGCGGTCGCCTTCACCGACGGCCGGCAGATCGGCGCCACGCTTGACCGCAACGGCCTCAGGCCGGCGCGCTACCTCGTCACCGATGACGACCGTGTCATCATGGCGTCCGAGGCCGGCGTGCTGCCGGTTCCGGAAGAAAAGATCATCCAGAAGTGGCGCCTGCAGCCGGGCAAGATGCTGCTGATCGACATGGAAGAGGGCCGCATCATCTCCGATGACGAGGTGAAGTCGCAGCTTGCGACGGCGCATCCCTATCGCAGCTGGCTCGACCGCACCCAACTCATCCTCGAAGACCTGAAGCCGGTGGAACCGCGGGCGCTGCGCCGCGATGTATCGCTGCTCGACCGCCAGCAGGCCTTTGGCTATACGACCGAGGATACCAAGATCCTGATGTCGCCGATGGCGACGACCGGTCAGGAAGCGATCGGTTCGATGGGCACCGATACGCCGATCTCGGCGATGTCAGAAAAGCCCAAGCTGCTATACACCTATTTCAAGCAGAACTTTGCGCAAGTGACGAACCCGCCGATCGATCCGATCCGCGAAGAGCTCGTCATGAGCCTCGTCTCCTTCATCGGCCCGCGTCCGAACATTCTCGACCATGAGGGTATGGCGAATGCCAAGCGCCTGGAAGTGCGTCAGCCGATCCTGACCAATGGCGATCTCGAAAAGATCCGCTCGATCGGCCATACGGAAGACCGTTTCGATACCAAGACGCTCGATTTCACCTATGATATCGAACGCGGCGCTGCCGGCATGCCGGAGATGCTCGACCGACTCTGCGAACGCGCGGAAGCGGCCGTCAAGGGCGGCTACAACATCATCGTGCTTTCCGATCGCCAGATCGGACCTGATAGAATCGCCATTCCGGCGCTGCTCGCAACGGCTGCCGTCCACCATCACCTGATCCGCAAGGGGCTTCGCACGTCGGTCGGCCTCGTCGTCGAAACCGGTGAGCCGCGCGAAGTGCATCATTTCTGCCTGCTCGCCGGCTACGGCGCCGAGGCGATCAACCCCTATCTCGCCTTCGACACGCTGCTCGACATGCATGCCAAGGGCGAGTTCCCGAAGGAAGTGGATGCCTCCGAAATCGTCTACCGCTACATCAAGGCGGTCGGCAAAGGCATCCTCAAGGTCATGTCGAAGATGGGCATCTCGACTTACCAGTCCTATTGCGGCGCGCAGATCTTCGACGCCATCGGCCTCTCGTCCGACCTGGTCGACAAGTATTTCTTCGGAACGGCGACGATGATCGAAGGCATCGGCCTCGAAGCGATCGCCGAAGAGACCGTCGCGCGCCATACCGCAGCCTTCGGCAAGGATCCGTTGCTGGCGACAACGCTCGATATCGGCGGCGAATATGCCTACCGCATGCGCGGCGAAAGCCATGCCTGGACGCCGGATGCGGTTGCAGCTCTTCAGCATGCCGTGCGCGGCAATGCCGAGGATCGCTACCGCGAATTCGCCGAGATGGTCAACAATTCGGCGCTGCGCATGAACACGATCCGCGGGCTCTTCAGGATCAAGAGCGCCGAGGCGCTCGGCCGTAAGCCGGTCTCGATCGATGAGGTCGAGCCGGCCGCCGATATCGTCAAGCGGTTCTCGACGGGGGCAATGTCCTTCGGCTCGATCTCCCGCGAGGCGCATACGACGCTGGCGATAGCCATGAACCGGATCGGCGGCAAGTCGAACACCGGCGAGGGCGGCGAGGAGTCCGACCGCTACATGCCGCTCTCCGATGGTTCGATGAACCCGGAGCGTTCGGCGATCAAGCAGATCGCCTCGGGCCGCTTCGGCGTCACCACCGAATATCTGGTCAATGCCGACGTGCTGCAGATCAAGGTGGCGCAGGGCGCCAAGCCCGGCGAAGGCGGTCAGCTGCCGGGCCACAAGGTCGACGCGACGGTCGCCAAGACCCGTCATTCGACGCCGGGTGTGGGCCTGATCTCACCGCCGCCGCATCACGACATCTATTCAATCGAGGATCTGGCGCAGCTGATCTACGATCTGAAGAACGTCAATCCGACGTCCGACGTGTCGGTCAAGCTGGTCTCCGAAGTCGGTGTCGGCACGGTTGCGGCGGGTGTCGCCAAGGCGCGCGCCGACCACATCACCGTCGCCGGCTTCGACGGCGGCACCGGTGCCTCGCCGCTGACCTCGCTCAAGCATGCCGGCAGCCCCTGGGAGATCGGCCTTGCCGAAACCCAGCAGACGCTGGTGCTGAACGGCCTGCGGTCGCGTGTCGCACTGCAGGTGGACGGCGGCCTCAAGACCGGCCGCGACGTCATCGTCGGGGCGCTGCTCGGCGCAGACGAGTTCGGTTTCGCCACCGCGCCGCTGATCGCGGCCGGCTGCATCATGATGCGCAAGTGCCATCTCAACACCTGTCCGGTCGGCGTAGCGACGCAGGATCCGGTGCTGCGCAAGCGCTTCAAGGGCACGCCGGAGCACGTCATCAACTACTTCTTCTTCGTCGCCAACGAAGTGCGCGAAATTCTCGCCTCGCTCGGGTTCACCCGGGTTGACGACATCATCGGCGCATCCGAGCTGCTGGAGAAGGATGAGATGCTGGCGCACTGGAAGGCCAGGGGCCTCGATTTTAGCCGCATCTTCCACAAGGTCGATGCCGCCAAGGAAGAGACTTTCTGGACGAGCCGGCAACAGCATCCGATCGACGATATTCTCGACCGCGTTCTGATCGACCAGGCACAGCCGGCGCTGACGGACAAGACGCCCGTCGCCTTCGAGGTCGGCATCAAGAACGTCGACCGTTCGGCGGGCGCGATGCTGTCGGGCGAAGTCGCCAAGCGTTACCGCCATCGCGGGCTGAAGGAAGATACGATCAACGTGACGCTTCGCGGTACGGCGGGGCAGAGCTTCGGCGCCTTCCTGGCGCGCGGCGTCACCTTCAACCTGATCGGCGACGGCAACGACTATGTCGGCAAGGGACTTTCGGGCGGCAAGATCATCATTCGGCCGCCGGAGAACTCGCGGATCGTCGCCGAAAATTCGATCATCGTCGGCAACACCGTGCTTTATGGCGCGACCGAGGGCGAATGCTATTTCCGCGGCGTCGCCGGCGAGCGTTTTGCCGTGCGCAACTCCGGTGCGATCGCCATTGTCGAGGGGGTCGGCGACCATGGCTGCGAATACATGACCGGCGGCGTTGTCGTCGTGCTCGGCGCCACGGGCCGCAACTTTGCGGCCGGCATGTCCGGCGGCGTCGCCTATGTGCTCGATGAAGCCGGCGATTTCGCCAGCCGCTGCAACATGGCGATGGTCGAACTCGAGCCAGTGCCGGAGGAGGACGACATGCTGGAGAAGCTGCATCATCACGGCGGCGATCTCATGCACAAGGGACGTGTCGACGTCTCAGGTGACATGACGCGCCACGATGAGGAGCGGCTCTACCAGCTGATCTCCAATCATCTGCACTATACGGGCTCCGCCCGCGCCAAGCAGATCCTCGACAGCTGGGCCGACTACCGCCCGAAGTTCCGCAAGGTCATGCCGGTCGAATACCGTCGTGCGCTCGAGGAAATGGAGCGCAGCCGGATGGGCATCGCCGCGGAATGATTTGAACCGGAGCATCCGCCACCTGCCGATCGCAGGTGGCGGATGACGGAAACATCTCGATGACTCGTGATGATCATGACGACGGCGGAAAGCCGTCCGGATCGCGCGGCGTCCTTCAGGAGATCTGTTCCAATGACGGTCAAGAGAAGCAACCCGCCCGGATTGCCGGGGACTGACGACAGACAACTGGCCGCAGTGAGGCGGTCATGAGGGTAAGGGACGAAGGAAATGGGTAAGGTTACAGGATTTCTGGAAATCGACCGGCAGGTGGCGAAGTACCAGCCGGCGTCGGATCGCATCCGGCATTTCCGCGAGTTCACGATCCCGATGTCGGACCCGGAAGTGCAAAAACAGGCCGCGCGCTGCATGGACTGTGGCATTCCCTATTGTCACGGGCCGACCGGCTGCCCGGTTCACAACCAGATTCCGGATTGGAACGACCTCGTCTACAACAACAACTGGGAAGCGGCGATCCAGAACCTGCATTCGACCAACAACTTCCCGGAATTCACCGGCCGCGTCTGCCCGGCTCCCTGCGAGGAAGCCTGCACTTTGAATCTCGAGGATGCGCCGGTCGCCATCAAGACGGTCGAGCAGGCGGTCGCCGACAAGGCCTATGAACTCGGCTTCATCAGGCCGCAGCCGGCCACGGTCCATACCGGCAAGAAGGTCGCCGTCGTCGGCTCCGGCCCCGCCGGCATGGCGGCTGCCCAGCAGCTCGGCCGCGCCGGCCACGAGGTGCATGTCTATGAGCGCGAGACCAAGCCGGGCGGCCTGCTGCGCTACGGCATTCCCGATTTCAAGATGGAGAAGAACTTCATCGACCGCCGCGTCGAGCAGATGAAGGGCGAGGGCGTGACCTTCCATTGCGGCGTCAATGTCGGCGTCGACGTCAAGGTCGAACAGTTGCTGGCCGACCACGAGGCCGTCCTTTATTGCGGCGGCTCCGAGACGCCGCGCGAGGCGGGCATTCCGGGCGCCGACCTCGCAGGCGTGCATGATGCGATGCCCTATCTGGTGCAGCAGAACCGCCGTGTCGGGCGCGAGAATATCGACAGTGTCGGCTGGCCGTCGGACCCGATCCTGGCCGGCGCCAAACATGTTGTCGTCGTCGGCGGTGGCGATACGGCTTCGGATTGTGTCGGCACGGCCTTCCGCCAGGGGGCGGTCAAGGTCACCCAGCTCGACATTCGGCCGCAGCCGCCGGAAAAGGAAGACAAGCTCGCTGTCTGGCCCTTCTGGGCGACGAAGATGCGCACCTCCTCCTCGCAGGCCGAGGGCGCCGTGCGCGAGTTCCAGGTCGCGACGCTCGAATTCATCGGCGAAGACGGCGTGCTGACGGGCGTCAAGTGCTGCGAGGTCGACGAGCGCCGGCGGCCGGTTGCCGGCACGGAATTCGTCATCCGCGCCGATCTCGCCTTCATCGCCATCGGTTTCCGCGGCCCGTTCACGACAAGCGTGCTGAAGGAGCTCGAAGGCAAGCTGACGCTGAACACCGACAAGCGCGGCTCGACCAATGTCGTCGCCAACGACCGCGACTACAAGACCTCGGTCGACAAGCTCTGGACGGCGGGCGATGTGCGCCGTGGCCAGTCGCTGGTGGTCTGGGCGATCCGCGAAGGTCGCCAGGCGGCACGCGCCATCGACGAGGCGTTGATGGGCTCGACCGTCCTGCCGAACTGATCGCGCCTCAGATAGCTGATGAAGAGACGAACTCCGCCCCTTCCGGCGGAGTTTTTTATTGTGCGCGGCGCGTCCGGCGGGACCTCCTTTGCCGGTGCGACCGCTTGACGCGGCGGAATGCGACGCAAGCCTTGAGCAATGCCGGAGGGTGAAGCTTAAGCCGGACGCGGGCTCAGGAGGAGCCGCCGCGAATGATCGACAAGGATTATTCAAATGGTTTCTGCACTCGATAATACCAGGATGGTTTCGGCTCAATACGCCTTGAAGAATCTTCGGAGCTCCGATGAAAGCTCGGAGGATACGCGGAGTTCGTCGGCCGCCAGCATTCTGAGCAGCTACGGACTCGATTCGAGCTCAGCGTCGCTTCTTTCCAATCAGGCGCTGTCGGGGCTGCTCGACACGCTTTCCTCCAACAGCGATACTTCCGACGAGACCGACACGACCGACGACCGCGCCGATGTGACCAGCGCCTCCTTCATGTCGATGCTGAAGCACCAGTTGCAGGAAGCGGCCGCGGCCGAAGGCGAAAGCGGCAAGGCTCATGACATGCTGGCTGCGCTCGAAACAGGCACGCTCTCCATCTCCGATCCGAAGCAGGGCGTGTCGATCCGCGCCTGGGACGTCGATGATCCGGATGAGGCCGACACGGAAAGCGAGGCCGGCAAGGCGATCAATGTCAGCGGCTGGAGCGATTTCCTCGATGCGCATCTGGAGCGCGGCTCCGACGGCGCCTTTGTCAAGGAGAACGGCAGCTATGTCGATCAGACGAACGACAGCAATGCCTTCTTCGGGCTGATCGGCTCGAACTACTATTATCTGAGTTGGCCAAAGGCGGCGTAAGAAAGCCGCCTCGCGTAACCTTTTTCATTTCACCGAGACTTCGGCCGGCGTCTTGGCCGCCGGCATGCGGTAGTCATCGACGCGACCGACAGGTGCCGGCGTCATCTCGCCCTGCTCGACCAGGAGATCGCGCGGCGATTTCGTCAGCGTCACCGGTGGCGGTCTTGCGCCAAGGAGCTCGGCGCCGCCATCGAGACTGGGATCGGAGAGGCTGATCGGCACGGTGTGCTCGACCGGATTGGTGGGAAGGCCGAGATCCGGCAAATTGCTTTCATCGAGGCGCACCAGATCAGGGCTTGCCTGGGTGCCGAGAATCCGGCGGGCGGGCTTTTCCACATAGAAGGCAAGTTTGCGCCGGCCGGCCTGCGTGAGGTTGATGCCGTCGGAGGTGCGCAAGCGCACCTGCTGCCCCTTCACGTCGGAACCGGTGACGATGAAGGTGCCGTTTTCATCGACAAAACCATCCCAGATATCGACGAATTCACCGCCGATGCTCTCGACCTGGTTACGATAGAGCTGGTTCATCTGGACGGCATCGGCCGTCATCTGATCGGATTCGAAGGCGGGAAGACCGACCCAGAGCAGCGGTATCTTGCGGCTGGTGACTTCCTTGCCGAAAGAAAGGACACGGCGGCGATATTCGGCAAACCAGCCGTCGGTGCGGAACTTCTCCTTGGCAGTGTCGGTCACCATCTGCTGGCGGTCATTGGCGCCGATCATGACGACGACCATTGCCGGCTTCAACTCGTCGATCATCTTCGGTAACTGTTCCGGCCAGTCATAATAATCATCGCGGACAAGACCCGAGGAAACATTGCCGCGGGCTTCGACGATGACGCCCGGCGATGTCTCGAAGGCGGCGGTCAGGCCGTCGCCGAGGCCGCTAGCAAGAAAATCACCGACGATCAGGATCTTGCGGGCGTCGGGGAGCTTCTGCACGACAGGCTCTTCTTCCCGTACCGGAGCGCGGACCGGCGGCGTGGTGCGGGGATTGACCACGGCTTTCTGCGCCGGCGGCGGGCGCTTGCGCTGCTGGCGTCTCGGCTCCGGGACATCAGGAGCCTGTGGGCTGTCGTCGAGATAGCGCCGGCCGAGGAAGAAATCCAAGATGGACCGGCGCTGATAGCGCTGCTCCTGGGCTTGGGCGACAGCCACGGGCGCAAGAGCGCCAAGGCACACCGAAGCCGCCATCAAGGCGAGCATGAGCCAGCGGATTTGAGGGGTCCGGTGAGTTTTCTTCATCATGGGCAGTTCCGCATCTGCCGGCATCTTGCACTGGTGGCAGGCCAGCGTCTACTCCCGCTTTATGTAGGTCATCGTAGGGCCACTTCTAGCGGCGAAGTGCGTTCAAAAGCGGCAGCGAGGGCTCGCCGTCGGGCTGCATGCCGATGCGCTCCTGCACCGCCGATATCGCCGCTTTCGAACCCGAGCCGAAATTGCCGTCAACCTCACCATTGTAATAGCCGAGCGTCTTGAGACGGGTTTGCAGCTCGAATTTCTCGGTGATGTCGAGCGCGCCGTCGGGGCGCGGCCAGCGCTGCTGAATGCCGCCATAGCCGGCGATCTGGTCGGCCAGCAGGCCAACGGCGAGCGCGTAGCTGTCCGACGCATTGTAGTTCTTGATGGTGAAGAAGTTTGCCGTCATCAGGAAGCCGGGACCGCCGGCTCCGGCAGGCATTTTCAGCACGGCTTTGGTGCCGCCGTCGCGGAAGGCCTTGCCGTTCGGCCGTTTCAGGCCGAGCTCCGCCCATTGGGCGAGCGTATGGGTCTTGCCGGCCTGCTTGGCGGCTGCGGCGGGAACGACGACCTCGTAGCCCCAGGTCTTGCCGGCATCCCAGCCGTTCTTCATTAGCAGATTGGCCGAGGTCGCCAGCGCGTCCGGCACCGAATTCCAGATATCGCGATGGCCGTTGCCGTCGGCATCGACAGCGTAGAGCAGGTAGCTTGTCGGGATGAACTGAGTGTGGCCCATGGCGCCCGCCCAGGAGCCGGTCATCTGACGTGCCGGCACATCCCCATTCTGCAGGATTTTCAACGCGGCAACCAGTTGCTTCTTGGCGAATTTGGCCCGACTCGGATCGGCGTAAGCAAGGGTTGCCAGTGCGCGCGGCACATAGTGCAGCCGGTCGTCCTTGTCGAGAATCGCGCCGTAATTCGATTCCATCGACCAGATCGCGAGCAGAATCGTCTTGTCGACGCCGAAGCGCTGCTCGATCGCATTGAGCGTCCGCGCATGCTTGACGGCCATCTCGCGGCCGATCCTGACCGTGTAGGGGTTAACGCGGGAATCAATGTAGTCCCAAATCTTCGAGGTGAATTCCGGTTGATAGGCCGCCTTTTCGAGCACCGTCGGGTCGGGTTCGCTCACCCCGGAAAAGGCCTTTTGATAGGTTGCCTTACTGATGCCACTCTCAGCGGCTGTTTGGTAAAAGTCCGCGATCCATTTCTGGAACCGGGAATCGGCTTTCGCGTTGTCGGGGGCCAGCCCTACCTGGGCGGCGACAACGAGGGCGAGAGCAAGACCACGAAGGGAGTTTTTGTGATTCTGGATCATCGACAGTCGTATCCGTCATCTTCAGTTTTCGGTGCAGCAGGGGGCATCATGTCCGCCCAGACCCGAGACTACAGGAACGGAGTCAACAAATTCTTTACCATGGCGACCCGCGGCGGTCACCATTGCAAAACAGTCGCAATTCTATACTAGTCAGACGTGAACGGCTTTATTTAAAAGGCGATTTAGTCAAAGCAGGAGGCCTGTGTGGCGCATCACAATAAAGTTCGTAAGGCAGTTTTTCCGGTGGCAGGGTTGGGAACGCGTTTCCTGCCGGCAACGAAGGCTGTTCCGAAGGAAATGTTGACCGTTGTCGACAAGCCTATCATTCAATACGTCGTCGATGAGGCGTTGGAAGCAGGGATCGAGCATCTGGTCTTCGTCACCGGACGCAACAAGCACATTATCGAAGACTATTTCGACATTCATTTCGAGCTGGAACAGACGCTGCGCGAACGCGCCAAGGAGGCCGAGATAACCCTTCTTGCCGAGCAACTGCCAAAGGCCGGAACGGTAAGCTTCACCCGTCAGCAGGAACCGCTCGGTCTCGGTCATGCCGTCTGGTGCGCCCGCGAAATCGTCGGCGACGAACCTTTCGCGCTGCTGCTGCCTGATATGATCATGAAGGGCGACAAGGGCTGCATGAAGGGCATGATCGAGCTCTACGGCCAGAGCGGCGGCAACATTATCGCCGTTGAGGAATGTGCCCCCGATCAGGCCCATAAATACGGCATCGTCGGCGTCGGCGAAGCGATCGGCGAAGGCTTCCGCATCACCGGCATGGTGGAAAAGCCTGCCAAGGGAACGGCGCCCTCGAATTTCTTCATCAACGGCCGCTACATCCTGCAGCCGGAGATCTTCAAGATCCTCGAAACCCAGGAGCGCGGCGCCGGCAATGAAATCCAGCTCACTGACGGCATGCTGAAGCTGCTGAAGGAACAGGATTTCGCCGGCTACCACTTCCGTGGCACGACCTACGACTGCGGCGCCAAGGATGGCTTCATCCTGGCCAACGTCGCCTACGCCCTCGAACGCACCGATATCCGTCCGTCGGTCGAAGGCGGTTTCAAGGAACTGCTTGCCGGCCTGAATTAAGGTTTGCGCACAGCTATGAATGATCAAGCGCCGCGCCTCGCACCGGAGGCGCGGCGTTTAGCGTTTCAGCTTCAGGCCGACGCCGGCGCGCCATTGCTGCGAGTCATCGCCGTCCTTGCGCGTCGTCAGCTCGTAGCCGAGCGTGCTGGTGAGATCGAGATAGCGGTTGATGTTCCAGGTCAGGCCGGTCGCCGCAGTATAGACGAGCTCGTCGTTGATTGTGCTGTCGGTGGGATAGTCGCGCCATATGACGCCGCCGATCATGGTTCCGACCAGGTTGTCGCGCAGCTGGTGGGTGACCGTCGTCGTCAGCGCATGCGAAACGTAGCCGCTCTCGCCGGCGGTGGTCGAGGGCTGGATGCTAGTCTGCAGGTCTAGATTGACGTCGGTGCCGCGGATCGGCGACCAAAGCAGGCTCGCATCGAGCGTGGCTGTATCGATCGAGGCGAGCCGGCTGTCCTCGAAATCCGCCCTTTCGTAGCCTACCCCGACTTCACCCTTCAGCTTTTCGCCGAGGTCGACCTCGACGCCGGCCTTGGCGCCATAGCTATGGCCTGAGCGCTCGTAACCGGCGGAGTCGCGTGTTTCGTCATAGAGGGTACGGCCGATCGTGGCCTCGATGAAGGGGATGAGCGCGGGCGACAGCTCGTAGCCGACGCGACCGCGCAGCGTACCGGTCGTCTGGTTGCGATCGTTCAACTCCACGGTCGTGCCGTTCGCAAGCGTGGCGTCGGAATAGATCGAACGGCTCAGCGCCAGCGCCGTCGTGCCGCGCAGGATGCCGAAATCGCGTTGGACGGAGGCGCCGGCAGTGAACTCCTGCACATCTGACTGCTGTGTGGCATCGGCGATGGCGTCGGGATCGTCCGTATCCTCGCGGTAGAAATTATAACCGGCCGTGAGGTGCGCCACCGTGTCGTCGGCAAGATCCAGGCGGAGATCGCTATTGACTTTGAAAGACGGCTGCTCCTCGCCTTCGCCGCTGATATTTCGTTGCCAGGCGCCTTCCGACGTGACGGTCAGCTGGTGCCGTCCCCAGTCGGAGGTGAGCGTCGCGGCTGCATCCGTTTCGAGGAAGGCGCGCCGTTGCCTGGTATTGCCGTCCTTGGTGGTCTCGGTGTTGATGCTTTGGGTCACGCTCGGACGGAGCACGAAGGTGCCGATCGGAATACCGGGTGTTTCTGCCATCGAGGCACTTTCGCCAGCCCTGCGGACCGGCGGTGTCTCGTCGATCCGCGCTTCACGGGTGTTCAGTCGGCGCATGTCCTCATCGAGGATTGAGCCGGTAATCTCGTCACCGGGTTGCGCGTCCGGTGTGACGGGCCTCTGCTGGGCGTCGTCCGGGTTTCCCGCCGCACCCGTTGCCACAGGAGCGGTAGAAACGTCGATTTCATCACCGAAACCGGCCGCGGCATTGTTCGTGGTGCGACTGTCCTGGCCGGCGGCGTGGCTAGCGCCAGGCTGCTGCGAGATGGACTGTGGGAATGCCGCAGTCTGGCCGACCAGCAGGGTGCCGAACGCAGTAAAGCAGACGACACGCCTCATCGCGCGGAGCGGCGTCACACTGCTCGTCTGTTTTGGCTGCCCCATTCAATCGCCTGACATGCTTTCGGTTCTTACTCAAAGGTAAAGCGTTGTGGTTAATCATTCGTTGCCGCCGGCGGGCGCTGTTCACAATTCGGAAATGGTGCGGGGTGGACTTGGAAAGTGAAAAGGTCTAACGCATCTCCATGAACAGAAGAGCGATCAAACTCGTTGAAAACAGCGTGCTCGAATCGGCAAAACGCACGATAGAGACCGAGAAACGCGGTCTTGAAGCGCTCGAACGGGCCTTTGACAACGGACTGGCCGGTCCTTTCACCCGCGCCGTCGAGATCATCGGCGACATCTCCGGCCGGGTCATCGTTACCGGCGTCGGCAAGAGCGGCCATATCGGTACCAAGCTCGCGGCGACATTCGCCTCGACCGGCACCCCAGCCTTTTTCGTGCATGCGGCCGAAGCCAATCATGGCGATCTCGGCATGATAGCGCGCGATGACGTCGTCTTGGCGATTTCCAAAGGCGGCGAGAGCGCCGAACTCAAGAGTATCATTTCCTTCACGCGGCGCTTCTCGATCCCCTTGATCGCGATTACTTGCAGCGAAGCTTCCTCGCTTGCGACGGCCGCCGACATCGTGCTTCTGGTGCCGAACGAACAGGAAGCCTGCCCCAATGGGCTGGCGCCGACGACCTCGACGCTGATGCAGCTTGCACTCGGCGATGCCCTGGCGGTCGCACTCCTGGAGGCGCGGGGCTTTACCGCCACCGATTTCCACGTTTTTCATCCCGGCGGCAAGCTGGGTGCGAGCTTGATGCATGTCGCCGATATCATGCATACCGGCGAGAAGCTGCCGCTCGTTACCAAGGGCACGCCGATGCCGGAGGCGATCACCGTGCTGTCGCGCAAGCATTTCGGCTGCGTCGGCGTGCTCGACCGGGATGGGCGGCTCTGCGGCATCGTCACCGAAGGCGACATGGCTCGGAATCTGAGCCGCAACCTTGCCGAGCTTGCCGTCGACGACATCATGACGAAGACGCCGAAGACGGTGAAACCGACGATGCTTGCGACGGCCGCCCTGGCGCTGCTCAACCAGCACCACATCGGGGCCCTGATCGTCATCGACGAGGACAGCCGGCCGATCGGGCTGGTGCACTTCCATGACCTGCTGCGGATCGGCGTCGCCTGATCAGACCGGTTCGACCCGCAGGTCGCGGCCGTGACACGAGATCACCTTCACCTGTGTTCCCACAGGCAAATCAGGCCCCATTACCTGCCATAGCGTATCGTCGAGGCGGATTCGGCCGCGGCCTTCGCGGATCGGTTCCTGCAGCGTCGCCGTACGGCCAACGAGGCTTGCTCCGCGCTGATTGAGGAAGGGCTCGTCGGTCTCGGCGTTGCGCAGCGTCAGCCGGCGGCCGGCAAAGGTCGTGGCGACGGCCAGAAGCGCAAAAAGGATCGCTTGCAGTTCCCAGACCCAGAAGGCGCTGTCCCAGAAGAGCAGCGACAGTGCGCCGACGATCAAGGCCGCGAGGCCGATCCAGACCAGGAAGAAACCGGGCACGATCATTTCGGCGGCGAGCAGCACGAGGCCTGCAACCCACCAGTTCCATGGACCGAGTTCCGCGATGATCTTCGCCAGCATGGCTTATCGCTCCGGATCCGGATTGAAGGGATTGGGGGCCGGCGGATTGATCGGCGGCGTAGAGCGGATCGGCGCGGGACGCGGACGCGGCGGGGGCGGCGGCGGCGGATTGCCGGCGTCACCGAAGACTTCGCGGGCGATGGCGCCAATGCCGCCGAGCGAGCTCAGGATGGAAGAGGCTTCCATCGGCATCAGCACGATCTTGGAATTGGGCGCCGAGCCGACCGAGGCGAGCGCTTCGGTGTATTTCTGGGCGACGAAATAGTTGATCGCCTGAACGTCACCGGCGGCAATCGCCTCGGAGACCATCTTCGTCGCCTTGGCTTCGGCCTCGGCCAGTCGCTCGCGGGCTTCGGCGTTGCGGAAGGCGGCTTCGCGCTGGCCTTCGGCCTGGAGGATCGCGGATTGCTTGGCGCCTTCGGCCCTGAGGATCTGCGCATTGCGCGCGCCTTCGGCCTCGAGCACCTGGGCGCGCTTCTCGCGCTCGGCCTTCATCTGGCGGGCCATCGCATCGACGAGGTCGCGCGGCGGCTGGATGTCCTTGATTTCGACGCGGGTGACCTTGATGCCCCATGGCTGCACCGCCTCGTCGACGACGCGCAGCAGCCGGTCATTGATCGCGTCGCGGTTGGAAAGCAGTTCGTCGAGATCCATGGAGCCCATGACCGAGCGGATGTTTGTCATGGTGAGATTGAGGATGGCATTTTCGAGGTGGGAAACCTGGTAGGCGGCCTGGGCAGCATTCAGAACCTGAAAGAATGCGACGGCATCGGCTGAAACCGAGGCATTGTCTTTGGTAATCACTTCCTGGGTCGGCACGTTCAGCACCTGCTCCATCACGTTCATCCGCGCTCCGACGCGCTCGATGAAGGGAGTGATGAGGTTGAGGCCCGGCTCCAGCGTGCGGGTATAACGGCCAAAGCGCTCAATAGTGTAGCGATAGCCCTGCGGTACGGTCTTGATCCCGGCAAAGAGGACCAGAATGACGAAGATGACCAGCACGATTACGACGATGTCGAAGCCGCCGAACAGCATGAAAATTTCCTCCCATCGGCGCATGCGCAAGCGCCTCACAACTGATGTGGTGAATTAGCATGTTCTTTGCGAGGAAGAAATGACACGCGGATGCACCACCTCCAGCTGAAAAGGAGGCTCTAGGAAAGGTCTTTATCTTCTTCTCAGACCCAACCCTGCAATTCGCGGCGGACCACCTTTTCCAGCACCTTCATGCCGTCTTCGCTGTCGTTGAGGCAGGGAATATGGGTGAACTTGTCGCCGCCGTTCTCGTGGAACGAATGCGCGGCTTGTTCGGCGATTTCTTCCAGCGTTTCCAGGCAGTCGGAGACGAAGCCGGGATTGATGACGGCGATGCGCTTGACGCCGTCCTGGGCAAGCTTCTCCACCGTCTTGTCTGTATAGGGCTGCAGCCATTCTTCCGGCCCGAAGCGGGACTGGAAGGTGACCATGAAGTTTTCCTTGGTGAGCCCGAGCCGCTCGCGCAACAAGCGGCCGGTCTTTTGACATTGACAGTAATAGGGATCGCCCTGCTTGAAATAGGACATCGGAATGCCATGGAAGGAGGCGAGCAGCATCTCCGGCTTCCAGTCGAGCGTGGAAATATGTCTTTCGACGGATTGGGCGAGGGCTTCGATGTAGGTCTCGTTATCGTGATAATCGGGCACGGTGCGCAGAGCCGGTTGCCAGCGCATCGTGAGCAGCTTCTGGAAGGCCTTGTCGTTGACGGTTGCGGTCGTTGCCGCCGCATATTGAGGGTAGAGCGGGAAGAGCACGATACGATCGCAGCCTTCTTGCTTCAGCGCATCGATGCGCGAAGCGATCGACGGCGTGCCGTAGCGCATCGCCCAGTCGACCTTGACATTGTCGAGATCCCGTAGGCGCTCGGTCATCAGTTCCGACTGGTTGCGCGTGTAGGTGCGGAGATAACTTTCGTTCTTCTCCTTGTTCCAGATCAGCTCGTAGGCCTTGCCGACCTTCTGCGGGCGTCTGTTGAGCACGATACCAAAGAGGATCGGATACCACTTCCAGGGCGACCATTCGATGACGCGGCGATCGGTCAGGAATTCCTTGAGATAGCGGCGCATCGAGGTGTAGTCGGTGCCGTCGGGCGTGCCGAGATTGACCAGCAGCACGCCGATCTTGCCTGAATTGACGGCCGGATGGTCCGCCGGGCGAAGTGAAATATCTGCTGTCATTCTAGCCCCAACGCTCGTTGTCTCATCGGCTGATACGCAGCTTCGAGAACATGGTTCACCCTATAGAAAGAAAAGCCGGCCCGGGAAACCCCGAGCCGGCCGATGGTGTCGAGACAAATCGTCTTATTTTGCAGGAACCTGGATCTCCTTGCCAACCGTCAGGTGGTGCGGATTCGGCTTGCCGTTGGCCTCCGAAAGCTTCCGCCACAGCGTCCCATCGCCATAGAAGCTGACGGCGAGATCCCAAAAGGTGTCGCCGGCCGCGATAACGTGGGTGGAAGGCGTTGTTGCGGCGGGGGCGGAGGCCGCCGGAGCTGGTTCCGCCGCGGGCGCGGGAGCTGCCGGTGTTGCCGGGGCTGGCGCGGCCGGGGCAGGCTCGATGGCTGGTGCGGGTGCGGCCGGGGCCGCAGGGGCAGGAGCGGGCTCAGTGGCCGGCGCAGGTGCCGCCGGCGCGGGAGCCGCCGGTTCGGCAGCTGGCGCCTGTGCCACGGTCGCGCCGATTTCGGTGACGCGGCCATCGGTATAGGGCTTATAGGGCGAATGCGCGGCGACGTAGTCGGCGGTCACGTCGGCGAGATCCGGGCCGTAATCATAGGCGTTCTTGCCTTGCTTGAAGATCGAATAGCCGTCGCCGCCGGCTCGCATGAAGTTGTTGGTGGCGATCTTGTAGGTCTTGGCCGGGTTGATCGGCGCGAAGTTGTCGCCCTCCTTCACCTGGACATCGCTGACGCGGCTGCCGACTGGCTTCGACTGGTCGAACGAGAATTTCAGGCCGGCGACCTGCGGGAATCGGCCGGCGCCCTGATCGGCCTGGCTGACGCCGTTTTCGAGCGCCTTGACGACGTCCGCGCCGGTTGCTTCAAAAGTGGCGAGGGTATTCTGGAAGGGCAGGACAGTGATGACTTCGCCCTGGGTGATATCGCCGCCGTCGATCGAGGCGCGCAGGCCGCCGCCGTTCTGGAAGGCGATGGTGACGCCCTGGTTCTTGGTGCGATCGAGAATGGCATCGGCCACTAGATTGCCCATCGAGCATTCCTTGACGCGGCAGACCTTCCGGTCGCCCTCGATTGGGCTTTCGGAGGAGCCAATCACCTTTTTGCGCAGTTCCTCGATCGGTTTTGCCAATTCGGCGACGCGGGTGACGACGGCCGGATCGGGTGTGAAGGACGCGTCGATCAGGATCGGATCGCCCTTGGCTTCCTTGACGACGCCGTTATCGTCGAAATTGACGACGACGTCGCCGAGATATTTGCTGTAGGAGGCGGCCTGGACGACCGGCACCTTGTAGCCGCCCGGATTGTCGACCATCGTCGGATACGGGCCTTCAGCCTTCGGGTCGGTGTTGGAAAGCAGGCTGTGGGAGTGGCCGCCGACGACGACATCGACGTCCGGGATCTTGGCGATGAAAGCCAGGTCGCGGGGATAACCGACATGGGTCAGCGCGATGATTTTGTTGACCCCCTGGCTTTTCAGGTCCTGCACGGCTGATGTGATCGTCTGAACGTCATCTTCGATCGTGACATTCGGGCCGGGGGAGGAGAGCTCTGGCGTATCGTTGGTGACGGCGCCGACGATGCCGATCTTCTGGCCGCCGACATCGAGCACCAGCGAGGGCTTGATGCGGTCGCCGAGCTTGGAGGCGGCGCTCGCCTTGACATTCGCCGTCACGACGGGGAATTGCACCTTGTCGAGGAAGGTCGCAAGCCCGTCCTCGCTGTCGTCAAATTCATGATTGCCGACGGTCATGGCGTCGAACTTCATCAGGTTCAGGAATTCGGCTTCGGCCGCGCCCTTATAGGTGGTGTAGAAGAGCGAACCCTGGAAATTGTCGCCGGCATTCAGGAGAAGCACATTCTTGCCCGATAACGCCTGGCGGCGCTGGTCGATCGCGGTCTTCAGGCGGGCGGCGCCGCCGAAGCATTCCTTCTTGCCTTCCTCCTCGGCCGAGCAGGTGGAATCGAACTTGTTGATCGATTCGATGCGTGAATGGAAATCGTTGATGTGAAGAATATTGAGTTCGTAATCGGCAAAGGCGGCGCCCGCGCTCAGCGCCAGCATGGACGCGGTCAAAAGACCGAAGCTGAAAGACTTCGTCATCCTTGTTCTCCTGATTGAGGCGAGAGATCCCCCTGATCCTCGCCGATCCCTATAATGGTGTCAGGCGGTTTCCCGCGTGCCGATGTTTCAACAAACGACGCCTAGTCGCAAGAGTGAAGCTGGGTTTGCGGCGGCGCTTTCCAAGATGCCGCAAAACAAAAAAGCTCCCGAATGGGAGCTTTTGCAGGGTGATATTGAAGCATTACAAACGACGTGTAAGCGTGAACTGCGAATTCGTTGCAGTCGTACAATTCAGCTGGCTCGTGCCGCTCATGGCGCAATTAACCAGGGAAGTCGTCCGCTTAACATTCGAGTAAAGGTTTATCTGAATGATCCCATCGGGGGTTGTTGTATATGTTCCGGATGCCATCTGCGTGTTCGTTCCGTCGCTGGTGCGGGTTACGAATTGTCCATTCGTGAAGGCGGAGGTCAAGCCGTTGGCATCCGTCCATTCGCCTTCAACAGAATTTGTTGCAGGCGGCGCGACTGCGATCGGTCGCTGTTGCGGTCCTGATGAAACGCAGGCGGCAAGAGTGGCCGCTGCACCGACAAGAACAAGACCAGTTCTGATTTTCATAAGGCTTCTCCCGGCGATTCGGCGTGGCGGTCACCCGCCAAGTTCGGGCAAAACATGACGTGCGCTCGCCATGATGGCAAGGCTTGGAGCGGCGGCGGAGCCATTTATACAGCCAGCGTTACAAAAATGCCCGCCTTGCGGCGGGCATTGTCAAAATCCTGTGAGGGCGATTTTCAGCGAACGAGGACGTTCCTGAATTGCCACGGGTCCTTGGTGTCGATGTCCTCGGGGAAGAGACCGGGACGACCGTCGAGCGGGGTCCAGTCGGTGTAGTGTCCTTCGACCGGGCCGAGATAGGGCATCTGCACGTCGAGGCAGCGCTTGTAATCGATCTCATCCGCTTCGACGATGCCGGCCTTCGGGTTTTCCAGCGCCCAGACCATGCCGGCGAGAACGGCAGAGGTCACCTGCAGGCCGGTGGCGTTCTGGTAGGGCGCTATGCGGCGGGTTTCTTCCAGCGACAGGCGCGAACCATACCAGTAGGCATTCTTCTCATGGCCGTAGAGCAGGACGCCGAGCTCGTCGATGCCGTTCTCCAGCTCGTCCTCGTCGAGTACGTGGTGGACCGGCTGCGGGGTGCCGCCGTTGCCGAACATCTCATGCAGCGAGAGCACGGCGTCGTTGGCCGGATGGTAGGCATAGTGGCAGGTCGGACGGAATGTGACTTCGCCGTCCTTGTCGCGGACCGTGAAATAATCGGCGATCGAGATCGACTCGTTATGGGTTACGAGGAAGCCGTATTGAGGGCCGGGGGTCGGGCACCATGTGCGCACGCGGGTGTTGGCGCCCGGCTGCTCCAGGTAGATCGCCGCCTTGTTGCCCTTCTTGTGCTTCTTGGCGTTCTTCGGCATCCACTGCTCGTGCGTGCCCCAGCCGAGTTCGGCCGGCTGCATGCCTTCGGAGATGAAGCCTTCGACGGACCAGGTGTTCCAGAAGACGTTGAGCGGCTTCGGATGCTTGGTGCGCTGGGTGTCGCGCTCGGCGATGTGGACGCCCTTGACGCCGACCTTCTTCATCAGCTTGGCCCAGCCTTCGCGATCGTGCTGGTCCGGTTCCTCGAATTTAACGCCGATATCATTGGCGAGGTTGACGAGCGCCTGCTTGACGAACCAGGAGACCATGCCCGGATTGGCGCCGCATGTGGAGACGGCGGTGGCGCCGCCGGGGTTTTTCGCCTTTTCCCTGCGCACCGTCTCGCGCAGCGCATAGTTGGTGCGGTCGGCATTGCTCATGCCCTTGTCGAAATAGAAGCCGAGCCAGGGCTCGACAACCGTATCGATATAGAGAACATCGAGCTTGCGGCAGAGCTTGATGATGTCGAGCGAGGAGGTGTCGACCGAGAGGTTGACGCAGAAGCCCTGGCCTTCGCCTTTCGTCAGCAGGGGCTTCAGCAGCTCCTTGTAATTGTCCTTGGTGACATATTCCTGAATGTGGCGAACGCCGTGTTTCTTCAGGATCTCCATGTCGGAGGGTTCTTCACGCGGGTCGATGACGACCATCCGGCTCTTGTCGAATTTGAAGTGGCGCTCGATCAGGGGCAGGGTGCCGCGGCCGATGGAGCCAAAGCCGATCATCACGATCGGACCGGTAATTTCGGCATATACCGGATAGTTCTGTTCCGTCATTCTTTTCTCCTGTGGAAGGGGACGAAGGCGTTCAGCCTGAAGAATTCTTGTGAGATTGCCGCAGAAATTGCGAAGTGACCGGCTCTAACCACAAAACGCCGTCACAATAAAGAGCGTTGACGGGGAAAGGGCAAATATCGGGGCGACGAGATCATCTGACCGAAAATCATCGCTTCAGGATTTCCAGTCCTTCAACCGCCGTCGTTATCGCAAGTTCGGTGATTTCGTATTCGGCGACGTCGTGGATAGTGAAGGGATCGGCGGCGACATAGGCTTCGATTGCGGCACGGTCGCCGATGGCGAGGATCGCGCCGCCGGTGCGCGGCACCTTGCGGCCGGAGGCGAGAAACCAGCCTTTGGCGTAACCCTCCTTCACCCAGGCCATGTGCGGCTCCATGTGCCTGTCGGCCTCGTCGTTGGATTTGCGATAGGTAAGGGAGAGGATGAACATGATCATTTCCTGAGAAGGTTTGCGCGGATCAGTCCGCGCAGCGAGTTGCCGACATACAGCGTGCCGGCGTCAAGATCGGCAAGTGTGAGACGGCCGACGCGGGCCTTGCGCCCGCAGATGAGTTCGGTGCGCAGCACGCCGGCGAGCAGGCCGCAGGAGATCGGCGGGGTGCGCAGAATGCCGCTTCCGTCGTCGAGAAAGATGGAGGTGATGGTGCCCTCGCAGACTTCGTCGTGCTCGTTCAAGAGGATGACCTCGTCGGCTTCCGCCTGAGCATATTCGGCGCGGGCGGTCTCGTAGACGGTGCGCCGTGTGGTCTTGACGCGCAGCAGGCTGTCGGCGGAGTGGAGGCGGGTCTTGGCGATACGGACACTCCAAACGGACTGTGGCGCCAGCGGGATGAAGGGCGCGCTCGTCACCTCGATCTCGCCTTGCGGGTCGAAGGTCAGGCGGACGCGCAGCGGGCCGCCAGCGCCGGCAACGGCTGCTTCGAGCTTTGTTTGCGCATCGGTCGGCGGCGGAAAACCGAGGCGACGGGCGGAGCGGGAAAGCCGGGCCAGATGCAGGCGCAGACGGATGAAGCCTTCGCCGGGCTGCCAGCGCAGCGTCTCGATCAGCGAAAAATCGGTCATCGCGCGATCCACTGGTCGCCGACCGCGAAGCGGGCCTTGAGCAGGCATTCCTCATATTCGGCCTCGGCGGTGGAATCGAAGACGATGCCGCCGCCGACATTGAAGATAGCTTTGCCGCCGTCGAAAAGCGTGACGGTGCGGATGGCGACGGAAAAACGCATGGCGCCGGTCGGCGAGATCATGCCGATTGCGCCGCAATAGGCGTCACGCGGGGTATCTTCGAGCACGTGGAGAATCTCCATCGCCCGGATCTTCGGTGCGCCGGTGATCGACCCACAGGGGAAGAGGGCGGCAAAGATGTCGCGGATCGATAGTCCGGGTCGAAGTCTGGCCTGCACATGGCTGACCATCTGGTGGACGGTCGGATAGGTCTCGACGTCGAAGAGCTTCGGGACATTGAGCGTGCCGACCTCGGTGATGCGGGAGATGTCGTTGCGCAGGAGGTCGACGATCATGCGGTTTTCGGCCTGGGTCTTGATATCTGCCCGCATGGCCGCGATGATTTCGGCATCCTCGGCGGCAGTCGTGCCGCGTTTTGCCGTGCCCTTCATCGGGTGGGTTTCGATCCAGCCTTGCTCATCCGTGCGGAAGAAGAGTTCGGGTGAACGCGACAGGATGAGCGGACCGCCGAGATCGACCAGTGCGCCGTATTTCACCGGCTGGCGTCCGATCAGCGACCAGAAGGCGGCACGGGGATCGCCGCTCCAGCGAGCTTCAACCGGCATGGTGAGGTTCGCCTGATAGGCGTCGCCGAGCCGCAGGTGCTGGTGAAGACGGTCGAAACGCTCTTTATATATAGGGAAATCCCAGGCGGCCTTCGGGGCGGTGAGGAATTCCTCGTTTTCGAGACGCTGTTTCGGCTGGGCAAGTGGATGCGTGTCCGGCTGCGGTGCGTCGAAGACGCCGAAACAGAGGAGCGGCGTTTCGCGACCTTCTCCGGCAAAGGAAGCGAGTTTTTCTTCGAAGAGATATCCGGCCTCGTATGCCATGTAGCCCGCAAGCCATTTGCCCTTGGCCTTGGCCTCTTCCATGCGGGCGAGACCTGCGAAGAATTCGGCGCGCGTCCTGGCAAGGATGATCTCGGCGGGCTCGGCGAAAAGCATCACTTGGCCTGAAGTGTCGTCGCGGAAGAGAATATAGCGATCAGGCATGGTTGCGCCGCATCTTGCTTGGTCACCCGACGCTGGCGATGGTCTTGCTGCGGTAGGCCGGGACCGCGGCTACATCCACCCTCATTCCTGTGCTCGTCACAGGAATCCAGCCACGGCGCGTCTGCGCCGTGAATGACACAATTCCGGCACCTGAAGAGTCTCCCGCGTCCAAGGACTTGGGCGCGCTGGATTCCTGTGACGAGCACAGGAATGAGGGAGAGGGGGGTGCCGTCATGGTTCCTCGTGGACGTTGCAGAATGCGGCTGGCTGATCAATAGCCCGCCATGAGGTTCGCTCTTTCTGGCCTTAGCCGAGACTTACGCCCTATCTAGCGCTTCCAGCTCGTCAATCAGCCCTTCGATCATCGACAGGCCCTGGCTCCAGAACGACGGATCGGTTGCGTCGAGGCCGAAAGGCTTCAAGAGCTCGGAATGATGCTTGGTGCCGCCGGCCTTCAAGAGTTCGAAATACTTCTCCTGGAAGCCCTTCTCGGCCTTCCGGTAGACGGCATAAAGCGAATTGACCAGGCAGTCGCCGAAGGCATAGGCGTAGACATAGAAGGGCGAATGGACGAAGTGGGGGATATAGGCCCAATAAGTCTCGTAGCCCTCTGAAATATTGATCGCCGGCCCGAGGCTTTCCGACTGGACGGAGAGCCAGAGCTCGCCGATGTCGTCGGCGGTGAGTTCGCCTGCCTTGCGGGCGGTGTGCAGCTTGCGCTCGAATTCGTAGAAGGCGATCTGGCGCACGACCGTGTTAATCATGTCCTCGACCTTTTGGGCAAGCATCGCCTTGCGCTCGCGCTTGTCGGTGGTCTTTTCCAGGAGCGCGCGGAAGGTCAGCATCTCGCCGAAGACGGATGCGGTCTCGGCCAGTGTCAGCGGCGTCTGGCACATCAGCGCGCCCTGCGCGCCGGCAAGAACCTGATGGACGCCGTGGCCGAGTTCGTGGGCAAGCGTCATAACGTCGCGCGGCTTGCCCATATAATTGACGAGCACGTAGGGGTGAGCCGAGGGAACCGTCGGATGAGCGAAGGCGCCGGGCGCCTTGCCTGGGCGAACCGGGGCATCGATCCATTGCTCGTCGAAGAAGCGTCTGGCGATATCGGCCATCTCGGGGGCGAAATTGCCGTAAGCCGAGAGCACCGTGTCCTTCGCGTCCGCCCAGGAGATCACGGCGCTCGACGTTTCCGGAAGGGGCGCGTTGCGGTCCCAGAAATTCATCTGCTCCATGCCGAGCCATTTCGCCTTCATCTTATAATAGCGGTGCGAAAGGCGGGGATAGGCTTCCCGGACGGCTGCGGCCAAGGCGTCGACAACCTCGCGCTCGACGCGGTTTGCCAGATGTCTGGAGTCGGCGATATCCTCGAAGCCGCGCCAGCGGTCGGAGATATCCTTGTCCTTAGCAAGCGTATTCGTGATCAGCGTGAAGATGCGGATATTCGCCTTGAAGGTTTCGGCGAGAGCCATGGCCGCCTTGCGGCGCACTTCCGGATCCTTCTCCTGCAGCATGTTCAGCGCCACCTCGAGCGGCACTTTCTCGCCATCGATCTCATAACGAAGTTCCGCCATGGTTTCGTCGAAGAGGCGATTGAAGGCGGAGGCCGATGTCATCGACTTCTCAAGGAAGAGCTGCTCCAGCCTGTCGTCGAGCTGATAGGGCTTATCTTTACGCAGGTCGATCAGCCAGGGGCGATAATGGCCGGCATCGGGGTCCTTCGCCATGCAAGCGTCGATGACGGCGTCGTCGATCCGGTTCAGCTCGAGCGCGAAGAACAGGAGATGGCCGGAGAATTCGGTGACCTTGGCCTGGACGTCGCCGTAGAGCTTGCCGTTGGCCGGATTGGTGGTGTCGGAGAAATAGGTGAGGCCGGCAAAGGAGCCGAGGCGGCCCATGATATCGTCAAGCGCCTCATATTCCTTCAGCGCCGCGCCGATGCCTTCGGTGCCGGTCTTCACTGCTGCTTCGGCGAGTTTGCCCTTCCACTTTTCTTCGAAAGCGATCGCGGCCTTGCCGGCCTTTTCCATGTCGGCGACGAAGGCGGTGGACGTGGCGGAGGGATAAAGATCCTGCAGTTTCCAGACCGGCAGGTCGCCGAGCGCCGGATCGGCCGCCGCCCCGGCTGGCGTTGCTGGCGAGAAAAAAAAGCCGGCGTGCAGGGGCTCGATTTTCATGGGCGCAATTCCTCTCCACTTTATAACAGGTCTGTTTGAATAAGCGCGAGAAGGCACCGCATCAAGGGCCTTTCGGCGCATAAAAGGCCTCGCTTCGGCACGAAATCGGGTCTTCGCAATCGTTAAAATGCAATTATTTCTCAAAACTGGATGTTCAAGCCTTTCTGCCAGAGTGCGCTTCATGGTTTCGCATGAAGTGGAGCGACAATGACCGGTTACAATGAGCTCAAGGGAGCAGGGCAAATCCTCGTGGTCGAGGACGACCCGGTGCAGCGCCGTCTGCTCAAGAACGCAATCGAGCGTCACGGCCATGTCGTGCACCAGGCAGAAAACGGCCGCATCGGCCTGGAAATGGTCAAACGCGACAGCGGCCTTTTCAATGTCATCGTGCTCGACCTGATGATGCCCGAGATGACCGGCCTCGAATTTCTCGACGCGCTTCACGAATTCGGCACGCAGATCCCGGTTATCGTGCAGACGGGCCAGGGCGGTATCGAGACCGTGGTGCAGGCGATGCGCGCCGGCGCCTTCGATTTCGTCGTCAAGCCGGTCTCACCCGAACGGATCGCCACCTCGATCGCGAATGCGATGAAGCTGGACCAGCGCGAGGTGAAGGCGCGGGCGGGACGCCGGTCGCGCTCGGGCTCGGTCGGCTTCGACGATATCGTTTCGGCCAGCCCGGCGATGATCCGCGTCATCGATCTCGCCCAGCGGGCGGCTCAGTCCAACATTCCCGTCGTGCTCGAAGGCGAATCCGGCGTCGGCAAGGAGCTGGTGGCGCGCGCTATCCAGTCCGGCGGCGACCGCTCGAACAAGCCGTTCGTCACCGTCAATTGCGGGGCGATCCCGCATAATCTTGTCGAGAGCATTCTCTTCGGTCACGAGAAGGGCGCGTTTACCGGCGCGACCGAACGTCACATCGGCAAATTCATGGAAGCCGATGGCGGCACCATCTTCCTCGACGAGATCGGCGACTTGCCGCTCGAGGTGCAGGTGAAACTCCTGCGCGCCGTGCAGCAGGGCGAAATCGAGACGGTCGGCGCGCGCACCGCGCACAAGGTCAATGTCCGGCTGATCTCGGCGACCAACAAGGATTTGATCGAAGAGGTCAAGAACGGCCATTTCCGCGAGGACCTCTATTATCGCCTCAACGTCTTCCCGATCACCATTCCGGCGCTACGCAAGCGCAAGGAAGACATCCCGCACCTGGTGCGCGTCTTTACCGACCGCTTCTCCAGCGAGCAGAAGAACGGCCGCCGCATGACTGTCAATTCAGGCGCGCTGGCACTGCTGACCGCCTATGATTGGCCAGGCAATATTCGCCAGCTCGAAAATGCGATCTTCCGTGCGGTCGTTCTCGCCGAAGGGCCGGAGCTGACGGAGGCGGATTTCCCGCAGATCGCCGCCCAGCTTCCGGAATATGAAGTGGTGGACCACCTGGCGCTCGTTGCCGACAATACCGGCCTCGACCCGGATGAAGCCTACGGCGAGGAATACCGGGCGCCGATGCCGGGTGAGGTGCACCACCGCCTGCCGGAGACTTCCGAAAACGCCATTGCCAGCGTCAATCCCTCCGGAGACGTGCGCAAACTCGCCGACGTCGAGGAGGAACTCATCCGATTCGCACTCAAATTCTATCGTGGGCAGATGAGTCAAGTAGCGCGCAAACTTGGCATCGGCCGGTCCACACTTTATCGCAAGCTCAAAGATTACGGCATAGATCCCGATAATCCCCAGAAAGATGCGGCTTAAGCCCCATTTATTAAGACTCGGGCAACCACGATTTGTTACTGATCATAAACCACTTGTTAGTGGCTCGTTCACTATGTAAAGAAAAGGTTGATCATGTGTGGCATTTTTGCCATCGTGTGACCGCATTTGACAGTCATCTGAGACAGTACGGGACATTGTCTGTCTGACGGGGATCGAGTTGCCGAATCTGAATGGGAATTCCAAGCCTTCGCGCTTGAGCTGGCGTTCTTTGTGCGCCGACATCTGCGGAAAGGCAGTGAGGACGGCGGCGGCCGCCCTTCTTGCGCTTGCGGTTTCCTCACCGGTATTCGTCAGTACACCTTCTCAGGCAGCGGGCGAAACCCGCAGCCTCAAGCTCTATTTCATCCATACCGGCGAAAAAGCCGTCATTACCTACAAGCGTAACGGCAAGTTCGACCCGAAGGGTCTGGAGCAGCTGAACCGCTTCCTGCGCGACTGGCGCAAGAACCAGCCGACGAAGATGGATCCGCGCCTGTTCGACCTGATCTGGGAAGTCTACCGCCAGAGCGGTTCGCGGGACTACATCAACGTCGTCTGCGGTTTCCGTTCGCCGGCGACCAACGAGATGCTGCGCGGTCGCTCGCGCAATTCCGGCGTCGCCGAAAAGAGCCAGCACATGCTCGGCAAGGCGATGGACTTCTTCATTCCCGACGTCAAGCTTGCGGCGCTGCGGGCCATCGGCATGAAGATGCAGATCGGCGGCGTCGGCTTCTATCCGAAATCCGGTTCACCCTTCGTGCATATGGATGTCGGCGGGGTTCGCGCCTGGCCGCGCATGAGCCGCGACGAGCTTGTCCGGCTTTTCCCGAACGGCAACACCATTCACATTCCGGCCGACGGCAAGCCGCTGCCCGGCTATCAGCAGGCGATGGCCGATTACAAGCGCCGCGTCAACGGCACGCAGATCGAGATCGCCAGTGCGTCCGAATCGGCGCCGAAACACAAGACGCTGTTTGCAGCGCTGTTTGGCGGCGGGGCGGATGAACAGGAAGATGACACAGACGATTCGGCTCCCGTTGCTGTCGCCAAGGCGACGCCGCCGAAGGTCGAGCCTGCTCCTGCCGAGCCGCAGCAGACGGAGGTCGCAGCCCTGAACGCGCCGGTGCCGCAGGTTCGCCCGGCCTTCAGCAACCAGCCGGCCGGCAGCGAAATGGCCAGCGCGCTGGTGGCGCCGTCTTCGGGTAACGCCGCGCAGCAGGCCCTTGCCGCGGCGCTTCCTGCCGATCAGGCCCAGCCGCAGCAATTCGCCGATCTCAGCGCCTACAGCATTCCCGTTCCCTCGCTTCTCGGTCAGCGCCGCGCGCCTGGTGACGCCGAGGTCGCGTCGGTCGATCCGAACATGCAGAACGGACTGCCGGTTCCCACTCCGGTCGAGCGCCCTGCCGTTGCCGAAAATCTGCTTGCTGCGGCGGATGCTGATCCGGAAGCGGAGGCAGACGAAGCCGATCAGGATGGCGGCCTGTCTCCTGCCATCGCCGACGCGCTCGAGCAGCAGAATAAGGATACGGAAAGCCAAGTCGCCTCGCATGAGCCCGGCATGAGCGTGGAGCAGGCAATCGCCGCCGCGATGCCGCAAAAGGCGCCCGCCGAAAAGCCGTCATTGCAGCTCGCTGCCTTGGCGCCGGCGACCAAATCGGCAAGCTTCGGTGATGCTTTCGACGCGCCGGCTGCCGAGAGCCCCGCGCCGCAGCCCCTCCCGGTCAAAGGCGGCCGTCCGACGCAGAAAGAAGCCGCCGCAGCCGATGCCAGCCGCGCGACGGTGCGTACCGAGCCGAAGCTGACGCAGAAGATGATCTCGCAGTGGGCGCTGACCAATGCCCGTCTCGAAATGGCGTCCAAGCAGGTCAAGGCGCCGCGCTTCGTCAGCCAGACGATGCGCGCCCAGCCGACCGCTGTCTATGCCGAGGGCTTCAACGTCAAGACCGCCTCGGTCGATCCGGCCCGTTTCAGCGGCACGGCCGTCAACTTCATGGAAGTGCGCAAGTTCAACACGAACTGAGCCCGCCGATCTCGTCAGACCGAAAAACCGGCAGAGTGATCCGGCGGTTTTTCTTCTGACTGTTCGAACGTTTGAACAGTTGGTCGGCAGCAGGATCCGGCGCAAAAGAAAAGCCGCCGGAGGCGGCGGCTTTCGATAGCAGCGATGTCGGCGAAATCAGCCTTCCGGCGGCGCTTCGATCATGCCGAGCGCATGCAGATAGGTGTCGAGGATTGCTTCCTCCTCCATGCGCTCCTGCTCGTCCTTTTTGCGCAGCGCCACGACCTTCTTCAGAATCTTGGTATCGAAGCCCATTCCCTTGGCCTCGCCATAGACGTCCTTGATGTCGTCGGCGATGGTCTTCTTTTCTTCTTCCAGCCGTTCAATGCGCTCGATGAAAGCGCGAAGCTGATCGCGGGCGACGCCATGAGCATCAGACATCGTGTTCTCCTGATTTTTCGGTGATCAATTTTGGATGCACGTGACTGCCGCGAAGCGGCGTCACGGTCAAGCCCGTTAAAGGCCAAGCGGACTATTTGTGTGGCTTGTTCAGCTCAAATGCCGCCTTTTGCACAGGTGAGGCCTCCTTCTGGTGGAGGTTCTTCCAGTCCTCATAGGGCATGCCGTAGATCATCTCGCGCGATTCGTCCCGGCTGATCGGAACACCTTGGGCCCCGGCGGCCTCGCGATACCAGTTCGACAGGCAGTTGCGGCAGAAGCCGGCCAGGTTCATCAGATCGATGTTCTGGACGTCGCTGCGGTCACGAAGATGTGCGATCAGACGGCGGAAGGCGGCGGCTTCGAATTCGGTCTGTTGTTCCTTGCTGAGCGCGGTCATCTCGCTCTCCTTTCATTCCATGGGCCCTCAATAGGGGCCGGTGCGCGACTGGTGGACGTCGTATTCGTGCAGGGCCGGATCGGCATTCATCGCCGCAAAAATCGGCGCCAGGCGCTCGGCCCATGCCGATATGCCGGCTTCATCAGCGATCAAATCCTGACGCACTTCGAGCAGGGCATGCGGAATGCCTGTCACCATGCAATGGCGGTACATGGTATCGCCCTTCAAAGCGCCGTCATAGGGTTCGTTGTCGCCGACGACGAGATCGGGATCGGCGCGAAGCATATCGAGCAGCGGGCCGACGGCGCGCCGGTCACTGTCCCAGAGAACGGCGGCGTGCCAGGGTCGGGGAATGCTCTTCCACGCTGGCGTGAAAGAGTGCAGCGACAGTACCAGCGGTGCCTTGCCGGTGCTATTCGCCACGGTGTCGATCGTGCCTGCCACGGCATCGTGGTAGGGCCGATGAAAGGCTTCGATCCGGTAATTCCATTCCTGCGGCGTGATTGGGTGATTGCCTGATATCACGGCGCCGTCCGAGATCTTCATGATCAGCGTCGGGTCGTCCTCCCCGCGGTTCGGGTCGATCAGCAGGCGCGAGAAACCGCCGAGCACTGCCGGTACGCCGAGCTTCGCTGAAAGCTGTCGCGTCAGGCCCTCGATGCCGATGTCGTAGGCAATGTGGCGGGCAAAGGCCGACCCAGGCAGGCCGAGCCTCTCATACCGGGCGGGAAGACGGTTCATCGCGTGATCGGCGATGATCACCATGCCTTTATCACGTTTTCCGGGTAGAATTTCGAAGGATTGAAAGTCGTCCATGAAGGAATTGCCGTTGATCATTGCGCAGTCGTGCCCAGTGATTGCATGCGCCCGCGACCGGTTCAAGCGTGACAGGCGGCGAGAGCGGATATGAACCTCCGCAGCCAGCTATGAAAGGGAATATAATCGATTAGCATTGCGTTGACTTTCGGATGAGGGCGGCGCAAGAAGACACGGATACGAATAACCGTGGAGCTATTTGGGAGCCGTGTTGATTCAAGCCGCGCCAAGTTTCCTCACGCGGTCCGGACCGTTGGTCCGACTCGCCCTGTTTGCTCTTGCAGCCGCCATGCCGTTCTTCATCGCAGATGCCGCACGCGCCGATTTTCGCGTCTGCAACGGAACGCAAAATCTGGTCGGGGTGGCAATCGGATACAGGGCCAAGGACGGCTGGATCACGGAGGGTTGGTGGCAGGTGCCGGCAACGACCTGCGCCACGCTGATCGAGGGAGAATTGCAGTCGCGCTATTATTACCTCTACGCAGAGGACGCCGCCCGGGGAGGACGGTGGACGGGGGACGTGCAGATGTGCGTGGCGGAAAACGAATTCAAGATTTCGGGCGTGCAAGATTGTTATGCCCGGGGTTACCAGAAGATGGGATTCAAGGAATATGACACGGGCCGCCAGGGCAGCTGGATGGTTCAACTCTCCGACACCCCAGGGACGCAAGAAAGTCAGAATTGATGAAGCGTAATCGCAAAGTTAAAATCCTCGCCACCCTCGGGCCCGCCTCCGCCGAGGAATCGATGATCGAGAAGCTGCACCAGGCCGGTGCCGACGTCTTCCGCATCAATATGAGCCATGCGAGCCACGACCTGATGCGAACGCTCATCCAGCGCATCCGCTCGGTCGAGGCGCGCTCTGGCCGGCCGATCGGCATTCTCGCCGATCTGCAGGGACCGAAGCTGCGCGTCGGCAAGTTTACCGACAGCAAGGTCGACCTGAAACCCGGCCAGACCTTCACGCTCGACAACAATGAAGCGCTTGGCGACGCCACGCGCGTCTACCTGCCGCATCCCGAGATCCTGGAATCGGTGCAGCCTGGCCACCGTCTGCTGATAGACGACGGCAAGCTCGCCCTGCGCGCAGAAAAATGCGACGGCAAGAGCATCGTCACGACGGTGATCTCCGGCACGCGCATTTCCGACCGCAAGGGAGTCAGCCTTCCCGACACGCTGCTTGGCGTCGGTGCGCTGACCGACAAGGACCGTTCCGATCTCGATGCCGTGCTCGCCACCGACGATGTCGACTGGGTGGCGCTTTCCTTCGTCCAGCGCCCGGACGATCTTGCCGAGGTGCGCAAGATCGCCCGCGGCCGCGTTGGTCTGATGTCGAAGATCGAAAAACCGCAGGCTCTCGAGCGGATCGAAGAGATCATCGAGCTTTCCGATGCCTTGATGGTCGCCCGCGGCGATCTCGGCGTCGAAATGCCGCTCGAATCGGTTCCCGGCATTCAGAAGCAGCTGATCCGCGCCTGCCGCCGGTCGGGCAAGCCGGTGGTCGTCGCCACGCAGATGCTGGAATCGATGATCTCGGCGCCGGTTCCGACGCGCGCCGAAGTTTCCGACGTCGCGACCGCCGTCTTCGAAGGCGCCGATGCCGTCATGCTCTCGGCCGAATCGGCCTCGGGCGACTATCCCGTCGAGGCCGTCTCGACCATGGCGTCAATTGCCGGCGCCATCGAGCGCGAGCCGCATTATCCCGGCATCATCTATGCCCAGCGCGCCCAGCCGGAAGCGACCGGCGCCGATGCGATCTCGCTTGCCGCCCGCCAGATCGCCGAGACGCTGAAGCTGTCGGCGATCGTCTGCTACACCTCCTCCGGCACGACGGGCCTGCGCGCCTCGCGCGAGCGCCCGCAGGTGCCGATCCTGGCATTGTCGCCGATCATCAAGACGGCGCGCCGGCTTGCCGTCGTCTGGGGCCTGCATTGCGTCGTCACCCATGATGCGACCGATCTCGACGACATGGTCAACCGCGCCTGCCGCATCGTCGCCGACGAAGGGTTCGGCAAGCCAGGCGATCGCATCATCATCTCGGCCGGCGTGCCGCTCGGCACGCCCGGCGCCACCAACATGCTGCGCATTGCCTATATCGGATCGGACGGCCAAAGCGGCATCTGATCCGATCGCATCCCTGATGAAGCCCGCTGCCTGACGAGGCGGCGGGCTTTTTTGTTGCTGGGTCCGGCATTGCCAAGGGTTGCGGCGCGTGCAAGTCTCGGTCCAGGTTTGGAGGGATCACAATGGATGTCGTCACGCTTATCGCTTTTGCAGCCGTTTCCTTCGTCGGCATCGCGACACCGGGGCCAACGGTGCTGCTGGCGCTGACCAACGGTTCAAGGCATGGCCTGCGCCGCGCGGTCGCCGGCATGATCGGCGCGGTGCTTTCCGATTTCGTGCTGATCGGCGCCGTGGCGGTCGGGCTCGGGGCGCTGCTTGCGGCATCGGAATTCTGGTTCTCGATGCTGAAATGGGCGGGTGCGGCCTATCTCGCCTTTCTCGGCATCATGCTGCTGCGCTCGAAAGGCACCATCGATGCGGCGTTGAAATCTGGCGAGGCGCCAGGCGGGCGATCGGCCTTTTCGATCGGCCTGAAGAGCTTCATGGTCGCGGCGACCAATCCGAAAGGCTACCTGTTCTTCTCGGCCTTCCTGCCGCAGTTCATCGATCCCACCCAGCCACAGCCGGGGCAGTATGCGCTTCTGGCGCTCATTTTTGCCGCGATCGATTTTATTATCATGTTCGGCTACGCCTTCTTCGGCTCGCAGGCGGTACGCTTTCTGAAGACCTCTGGCGCCTTATGGCTGGAGCGGGCATGCGGCGGAGCGCTGCTCGCCCTTGCCGGGTCGCTTGCCTTCTATCGCCGGGCAACAACTTGATCTCAGCGAGGCAGGGACAGGTGGCCGACACGAAAGGCTTGCGTGTGCCCACCGATCTCGGGCATCTCTTTCCATAGCCTGAAGCGCACGCGCGTCCAGGTCGTCGGTTCGAAGCCGGAGACGGAGGCGAGCGCGCCTGCTTCCAGATCGGCTACGGCTTCTGCGCTTTCGGCCCGGCGGGTATCGGCGAGCGGCGAGTAGGGTTCCGTCTGCATGATATCGCGGGTGGCAAAGGCCGCTGCTGCGATATCGGGAGAGACGGCCGCCTGCCAGACAATCCATGTCCTCACCTGAGGCCAGCCGAAGGCGCCGGTGAGCGCTTCGAAGCCCGGCCCGCAGAGGAACTCGTTTGCTCCCTCGGGCTTCTGCCAGAGATAGAAGGGTGCGTAGAGGTTGTCGCGGCCGCCGAATTCGTTCCTGCGTGCGCTGAGATAGGCCTTGAAGCCGAGATTGGGGAAGCCGTCGAGTAATGGTCCCTTTTCGCGGATGCGGCGGTCGATGATCGACATGTCGTAGTCGGCCGGCAGGGTGAAGCTGTATTGCATGCCGATCATGGCCGTGCGTCCACCGGATCCAGCCATTCGACGAAGCTGCCATTGTCCGCCGGCTGGATGCTGATATAGCTGAACGGGCTGTCATCGGCAGCGCCATGCCAGTGGCGTTCGCCGGGCGCAAACCAGACCGCATCCCCGGCACGCAATTCTTCGACCGGGCCGCCCTCGTTCTGAGCCAGGCCTTGTCCCGAAAGGACATAGAGCAACTGCCCCCTGGGATGGGTGTGCCAGCGGGTGATAGTGCCGGGATCGAGGGTTGCGCGCATCGCAGTGTTTTCACCGTCGGCGCCTTCGAGCAGCATCTCGACCCAGAAGGGCGCGGTTGCCACGCCTTCGGGCGAGCGGACCACCTTGCCGGGACGGCTGACGGTCATCGTTTTCGGGTTCGAAGCGCTCATTACCGGCCTCCTGCTACCCGCAGTCGCCAGTCCGGATCGGTCATCTGGGCGATGCCGTTGCCGAAGGACCAGTCATCAGGCGCGCTGGTGCTGATGACGATCATGATGTCCTCGGGCCGAAGGCCGGGCGACACTGCCAGGAGATCCGCGAGCCGCCGGTAGAGTGCGGCCTTCATCTCGGCCGTGCGGGGTCTGCCGATGGTGATCGAGATGTAGACGAAATCGCCGGAGCGCGGACCTGCGAGATAGCTGCGATCGAAGATCAGCTCGTTCTCGTCATGCTGGTGGATGGCCTGGAAGCGGTCGTTTTCGGGCACGTCGAAAGTCTCGACTAGCGCGCGCTGAATATTGTCCGCGAGCGCCGCGAGATAGTCTGGCGACTTGCCTTTGCGAAGGGAAATTCGAACGAAGGGCATTGGGGTTCTCCATGGTTCTGGCCGGTTCCCCGGCCTTGACAATGAAACCATCTCACAGCACGATGATGCTGAAAATCAGAATTTTATGGATTAATGATCCCAAAAACCAGGACTATATGATGCGACGGACGATCTTTGATCTCGATGTGCTTCGGACCTTTTCGACCGGCATGGAGCTCGGCAATTTCGCCAAAGCGGCAGAAAAGCTCGGGCGTTCGACGTCAGCGATCAGTGCGCAGTTGAAGAAGCTGGAGGAACAGGCGGGCACGCCGATCTTCCGCAAGGCGGGCCGCGGACTGGCGCTGACCGATGCCGGCGAAACGATGCTCGGTTACGCCAGACGGCTGCTGGAGCTCAACGATGAGGCGGCGGCGGCCGTGCACAGCGTCGAGCTGGAAGGCTGGGTGCGGCTCGGCCTGCAGGAGGATTTCGGCGAGACCCTGTTGCCCGAGGTGCTCGGCCGTTTCGCTCGCGCCCATCCAAAGGTACGCATTGAGGCTCGAGTGGTGCGCAATGCCGAACTGCTCGATCGGGTCACCTCAGGCAAGCTCGACCTGGCGCTGGCCTGGAGCGATGGGACGTTGACGGCACATTGTGAGGCGATCGGCGAGGTGCCGATGTGTTGGATCGGGCCTGCAGAAGGGCAGCCAGTCTGGCATGCTGCGAGTGGCGAGCCAATGCCGCTTGCCTCGCTGGAGGCGCCGTGCCTGTTGCGCTATGCGGCGACCCGGGCGCTTGACGAGGCTGGCATTTCCTGGCGGCTCGCCTTTGTCAGCCCCAGTCTCGGCGGCCTCTGGGCCGCGACGGCGGCGGGCCTCGGTTTTACCATTCGTACCCCGGTCGGCTTACCGGCAAAGGTCCGGACGCTTCAGCCGGAGGCCGTCGGCCTGCCTGGTTTGCCGAAGCTCGGGCTGGTCCTGCATCGGGCCGAGGCCGAACTGCAACCGGCCGCGGCCCGGCTTGCCGAGCTCGTGCAACAGTCGGTGCGGGGCGCCCTGCCAGCGAGTGATGGCCTGATATCTCATTGACCCCGTCGGAAAGGCGCTTCATGGCGCAGCCCGGCCTTGCACGTTCTGAGCCTCTTCGGCTCGAACAGCAGGACGGCGTCTATTCGCCGGTCGATCCCGCGATCCGCCGGGCGCTTCACCTGTCGTAGCGAGAAGGGGCACCCGGTGGTCGCCGACTGGGTACTCACATCTGCCGTTCCAACTGGGCGTTGCGGCGGATCGCCTGCGGCGGCTGACCGAAGGCGCGCAAAAAGGCGCGGCGCATGCGTTCGCGATCGGCAAAGCCAGTTTCGTCGGCAACCACGTCGATCGGATGGCGGCTTTGCTCCATCATCAGCCTGGCGGCTTCGAGCCTCAAGTTCTCGACGGCCTTGGCCGGCGACTGGCCCGTTTCGGCGCGGAAGGCGCGGCTGAACTGGCGGGGGCTGAGATGAGCGGCTTCCGCCAGTTCTTCCACCGAAAGCTGAGATTTCAGATTGCTGCGGGCAAAGTCCAGCGCCTTCCGAATGCGGTCCGATTTCGGCTCGAGTTCCAGCAGCGCGGAAAATTGCGACTGACCGCCGGCGCGGCGGTGATAGACGACGAGCATTCGCGCAATGGCGCGGGCGACTTCGATGCCGTGGTCCTTCTCAACCATCGCCAGTGCAAGGTCGATCCCGGCGGTCATGCCGGCGGATGTCCAGACCGAACCGTCGATGATGAAGATGCGATCCTCTTCCACCCTGATCTTCGGATAACGCGCCTTCATCTCGCGGGCGAGGCACCAATGCGTCGTCGCGCGGCGACCGTCGAGAATACCGGCTTCGGCGAGGAAGAAGGCGCCGGTGCAGATCGAAGCGACGCGGCGGGAGGCACCTAGTGCGGCGCGAATGAAGGCGCTTTCGCCAGGCTTCGGGAAGATGAGGTCAGGTGCACCGACGACGACCAGCGTGTCGAAGACCGGATCGCCGAAAGGCTCGGTCTCGACCGACATACCGAGCGAGGTGCGCAATGTTCCGCCCGCTTCGGAGATGTAGGTGATGTCATAAGCCTTCCGGCCGAGTTCGAGATTGGTGAACTCGAAGACCGAGACAGCGGCCAGGCTCATGATCTGAAAGCCGGGATAGAGCAGGAAAGCGACATGCTGCATGGCTGAACCTCCTGTGTCCTAAAAGGTGGTGTATATGACATTCAGGACTTTGGCAATTCGACGTATCGTTCTCTTCAAGCGCGGGGCAAGGGCCAGTGCAACAAAGGAGACGGAGCATGTCACAGGAACATAAGGGTACGGCGCTCGTTACCGGCGCATCCTCGGGCATCGGCGCGATTTATGCGCATCGGCTGGCGCAGCAGGGTTACGATCTGATCATCGTCGCCCGCAATGGGGAGCGGCTGAAGGCGCTGGCAAGCCGGCTGACGACCGAGACCGGCAGGACTGTGGAGACCCTCGTCGCCGATCTGGGCAGCAAGGTGGACTTAGCGCGCGTCGAGGGCGTGCTGAAGCAAGACCGGAGCATCACCCTTCTCGTCAACAATGCCGGCTTTGGGGGAACGGCGCCGCTGCTTTCTGCCGATGTAAACAAAATGCAGGAAATGATCGAACTCAATGTGACAGCGCTGATGCGGCTAACCTATGCCGCCGTTCCCGGTTTCGTCTCGCGCGGCGGCGGCACGATCATTAACATCGCTTCGATCGTCGCAATCGCGCCGGAACTGTTGAACGGCGTCTATGGCGGCACGAAAGCCTTCGTGCTTGCCTTCAGCCAGTCGCTGAAACATGAGCTGGCGGAGAAGAACATCCGTATCCAGGCCGTGCTGCCCGGCGCCACCGCGACTGAATTCTGGGGCATCGCCGGCACGCACGTCGAGCACCTGCCCAATGAGATCGTGATGTCGGCGGAAGATATGGTCGATGCCTCGCTCGCGGGCCTCAAGCAAGGGGAATTCGCAACCATTCCCGCGCTTGAGGACGCCGGCTTGCTGGCCGCCTACGAACAGGCGCGCCAGGCATTGATGCCGAACCTTTCGCGTACGGCGCCGGCCCAACGTTACAGGGCGGCTTGATCAAGCCGCCGGTCTGTCTCAGCCGAAGCGTTCCAACGCCATAGCGAAGATGTCGGTATCGACATTGCCGCCGGAGGTGACGGCGACGACTGTATCGCTTTCCAGCGCCTCACCATGGAAAAGAGCGGCAGCCAGCGCCACGGCGCCGCCCGGCTCAACGACGATCTTCAATCTGACGAAGGCGAGCGCCATGGCGCGGAGCGCCTCCTCGTCGGTGACGACGATGCCAGCGCCGGCGAGGCGCTTCAAGATCGGGAAGGTGATCTTGCCCGGCTCCGGTGTGACGATCGCATCGCAGATCGAACCCGACATCGCGGCATTGCGTTCGATCCTGCCGGAGGCGAGCGATCGGGTGGTGTCGTCGAAATTCTCCGGCTCGCAGGGACGGACGCGAAAGCCGGGGGCGCTGGCCTCGAGGGCGAGCGCGATGCCTGACGTCAGTCCGCCGCCGCCGCAGGGAACGAGCACCTCGGCTTCCGTCACACCTTCTTCTTCCGCCTGTTCGGAGATTTCGAGGCCAGTCGTGCCCTGGCCGGCGATGACAAGCGGTTCGTCGAAAGGCTTGATCAGCGTCAGGCCGCGATCGGCGGAGAGCCGTGCGCCGATTTCATCGCGATCCTCGTTGGCGCGGTCGTAGAGCACGACTTCGGCGCCGAAGGCGCGGGTGTTGGCGATCTTCAGCTTCGGCGCATCGCTCGGCATGATGATGACGGCGGGCACGCCGTGCAGCTTGGCGGCAAGGGCGACGCCCTGCGCATGGTTGCCCGAGGAGAAGGCGATGACGCCGCGCGTGCGTACGGCCGGGTCAAGGCCGGAAACCGCAGACCAGCCGCCGCGAAACTTGAAGGAACCCGAATGCTGCAGGCATTCCGCCTTCACGAACAGCCGCCGGCCGGCGATCTCGTTCAGGAAGGGGGAGGAGAGAAGCGGCGTGCGGCGCGCGCGACCGCGCAGTCGAGCGCGGGCGGCAACAATCATTTCAATGCTGACCATTCGGGAATCGTCCTGCTTGCGGGAGTCGCTCATGCATAAGACGGGGCAAACGGTTTGTGAACGGTGACTTTGTCACCGTGACATGAATGACCATTGCGCCTATGCCCGGCGGCTCGCCGACCGTCAATAGCCGCCTGCTGAGCCTTCCGTCGCGCGGGCGTCCATGGCGCCGTTGTAACGAGCGCCACTGCCTTTTTCGATGGCGGCAAGGCTTTTGCCGCCGACGAGGATACCAGCGGCCTGGCCCCAGAGCGGGGCGTCGTTGCCGCCGTCGAAGCTATAGCCCATCGCCGCAAGCGTCCTTTCCGTATCGGGCGAAAGCGCATAGGGCTCGAAATAGACCTTGTCGGGCTGCCATTGGTGATGAACCCGCGGCGCGTTGACCGCCTGGCTGATATCCATGCCGAAGTCGATGACATTCAAAATCGTTTCCAGCGTGATGGTGATGATGCGCGAGCCGCCGGGGCTGCCGATCACCATGAAGGGCTTACCGTCGCGGGTGACGATCGTCGGGCTCATCGAGGAGAGAGGCGTCTTCTTCGGAGCAATGGCATTGGCTTCGCCCTGAACGAGGCCATAAAGGTTCGGCACACCCGGCTTGGAGGTGAAATCGTCCATTTCGTTGTTGAGCAGAACGCCGGTGCCGGGCGCGACGACCGCCGCGCCGAAGGAGCCGTTCAGCGTATAGGTGACGGCAACCGCATTACCCTCGTCGTCAATGATCGAATAATGGGTCGTCTCGTTGCTTTCCTTGCCGCCGAGGGGTTTCAGGTTGGCCGAAGTCCCGGCCCTGTAGGGATCGATCTTTGCTGCGATCTCCTTGGCGTAGCTCTTGTCGAGCATTTTCTCGACCGGGTTCTCGACGAAATCGGGATCGCCGAGCGCCGCGTTGCGGTCGACATAGGCGTAGCGCATCGCCTCGACCATCACGTGCACGGTTTCAGCCGAGGCGTAGCCGAGATAGGAGAGCGGATAACCTTCGAGGACGTTGAGGATCTCGCAGATGATGACGCCGCCGGAGGAAGGTGGCGGTGAGGAGATGATGTCGTATCCGCGGTAATTGCACTCGATTGGCTTCAGTTCGCGCACGGTGTATTGCTCGAAATCCTCCTTGGCAAGGATACCGCCCTTGGCCTGGCTCGCTTTGACGATCGCCTCGGCGGGGGCGGCCTTGTAGAAGGCGTCGGGTCCTTTTTCCGAGATGGCTGCCAGAACCGCGGCGAGGTCGGGCTGCGCAAGCTTTTCGCCGGACGCATAGGGCTTGCCGTCCTGTTTCAGGAAAATCTTCGCCGCCGTCTCGTCCTTGGCAAGGCGCTTGGCGCCGCCGGCGAGAATCGCGGCATCGCCCTGTTCCAGCGTGTAGCCTTCCTTGGCGAAGCGGAGCGCCGGCGCGATCAGATCCTGGCGTGAGCGGGTGCCGTATTTCTCCCGCGCCGTCTCGAAGCCCTTGACCGAACCGGGAACGCCGACGGCGAGGTAGCCGTCAAGGCTGGCGCGCGGCACGATATCGCCCTTGCTATCGAGATACATGGTCTTTGTCGCGGCGAGTGGCGCGCGCTCGCGGAAATCGAGGAAGGTCTTGCTGCCGTCTTTCAGGCGAATGGTCATGAAGCCGCCGCCGCCGAGATTGCCGGCCGAGGGATAGACGACCGCCAGTGCATAACCGACGGCGACCGCCGCATCGACGGCGTTGCCGCCGCTCTTCAGCACCTCGACGCCGACATCGGTCGCCAGATGCTGGGCGGTGACGACCATCCCGTGTTCGGCTTCAACCGGTGCGGGCGACGCCGCGAAAGCCGTCGTCAGAGTTAGCGACAAGGCCGATATGACGGAGATCGTCCCGATATGCAGGCGGCCCATGATTTCCCCTCCTATGGACAACAACGGAAAGACATATGGGGCTGCTGCGGTCCGCGGCAATGCGAGGAGCAGGCTTTGTGCGAGGAAGCCGGCCGAATGTCCGACAGGGACACCGCCGGAGAGATCAAACGCCGTGGAGAGCGCCCGGCATCCGCGACGGCTGGATTTGGATCGCTTGATCGCGGAGAGAGGCGGCGAGCCGCTCTTCGGCACGGCGGGCGGCCGCCTGGAGGTCGCGGGGCTCGCCGGCGATCTTTTCCATGGCGGCGATAGCGACGTCGGTGGCCAGATAATCCGGCTTATGGCCGACGCCGCCGACCGTAACGAGTTCGGAACCTGGTATATCGCGGGCGAGGCCGCGCGAATGCAGGTGTTCCCAGACGATCTTGTCGCGGTCGCCCGTGATGATAACGGTCGGCGCGGTGATCTGCGAGTAGAGCGGCGACTGCTCCTTCACATAGGCGAGCAGTCTTTTGAAATCGGCGGCATTGTTGTGGAAGGTGCGCGGGCGCAGCACCAGCGACGGGCCGGTTTTTTCGATGTAGTCGGCAGGGCGTGGATTGGGACGGAAAACGTTCAATGTGCCGCGCTCCAGCCGGCTCAGTCCAAGCGGAACGACGATGGCGTGGTTGAAGAGCCAACCGATGACCGGCACGGTCGCCACGTGGTAATACCAGTCGATGCCGCCGGGCCACGGATGGGTGGCGGGTGCGAGGAAGAGCAGACCAGCGGTCTTATCCGGATGGCGCAGTCCGAAGGCGGCGGTGATCGCGCCTCCGAAGGAATGGCCAACAATGATCGCCTTCTCGATGCCGCGCTTTTCCATCAGTCGAGCGATTGCATCGGCCTGGCCCGAGGGTACGGCGTTCTCAGGGCCGCCGCGCTCGGAATAGCCGTGACCGGGACGATCGACGAACAGCATTTCCGCCCGGCCTTCGAGCGGGGCGCGAAAGGCGACGAACTGATCGAGCAGATTGCCGCTAGCGCCGTGAATGAAGACGAGCGCCGGCAGATCCGCATTTTGGGGACGTTCGACATGGACGGCGTTCATGCGGTAGCCGCCGACATCCGTCAATTCACCGATATTCGGATAGGTCCGTTCGAATTGCCGCGCCTTATAAGAAGAGTAACCGATGGCGGCGGCGAGCGGGGCAAGAAGGGCGGAAACTTCGGCAAGCATGATCTTAACGGCGACAGTCGATGGATTTTGCGAGGGGCGGCGGTCGCGTCAAATTGCCCTCGACAGGTTCTAAAATTGCGCGCTCCGGCCGAAGGTCAAGCTTGATCGGCCGGCTTCAGGTGCGATTGCCGGCGAGTTTTTCCGCAAGCATGTTGACCTGCTCCTGCGCAGTGCGATCGGCGGGATAGATATCGAGGAACCGTTCCCAGGCCTTCAGGGTCAATTGATCGTTGCCGGAATTGCTGAGGATCGCGGCCATGCCGGAGAGCGCGCCGAAATGGCGCGGCTCGATATCCAGCACATGCTCGATGTCGGACATCGACTTGCGGTAATTGCCCATGACGAAATTCAGCGTGGCGCGGCGATTCCAGCTCTCGGCATAATCGGGCTTGAGGGCAATCGCCTCGTCGAGGAAATCGAGAGCGGCGGGATTGCGCTTTTCCTCAATCGCCTTGTCGGCCCATTGCATCAGTAGGTTCACGGTCGCGCTGCCGGAATCATTCCATTCCAGACGAATTTCGTTGGCAATGCTGCTGGCCTTGTCAGGATCACGCTCGCGCTTCAGCTGGCTGAAGAGCTGGTCGAGACGCTGCTTCGGCGAACTATTGGCATCCCTCCGCTCGACAATGACGTTGTTTTCCGCCGCGGTGGCCGGGAACGGGGAGGTGGAGAGGATGAAGGCGAGCGGCAGCACCGCTGACGTCAAAGCAAAAAAGCGCATGGCGGACATATTAGCCCGCCAGCGCCGAAGATCAAACAAATTAGACGTGATCACCGCAGCGACCCACCGGATGTCCGTCGGCGCAATCTGCGCGGCGCACAATCCGGATTCGCGCAATCAGCCCTGACGAGCCTTGTAGCGCGGGTTCAGCTTGTTGATGATGTAGATGCGGCCCTTGCGACGAACCAGACGGTTGTCACGGTGACGAGCCTTGAGCGACTTGAGCGAATTCTTGATCTTCATTTTTCTGATCCGCGATCTCTATGGGGGAATTCACATTCGCCCGTAACTTTAACAATCAAAAGCGCGCCGTCGGGGCGCGCTCTTTAGGTGGGGGTGCAGATACCTCGTCACCTCCAGCGTGTCAACCACGTGACGGTGTTTTTCCCAAGCCGCAGGACCGTTTCTCACCGCGAAACCGGCAATTTCGGCGCCAATGTCGTGACATGACCCATCTTGCGGCCGGGGCGCCACTCGCTCTTGCCATAGAGGTGAACCAGCGTGTCGGGACGTTGCAGCCAGTCGCGGACGGCAAGGATATCGTCACCGACCAAATTCTGCATGACGCAGTCGGAGTGGCGCTCGCCATTGCCGAGCGGCAGGCCGGCGACAGCGCGGATATGTTGCTCGAACTGGCTGACGACGCAGGCGGCTTCCGTCCAATGACCGGAATTGTGGACGCGCGGCGCCATCTCGTTGGCGATCAGGCCGCCATCGGCAAGCACGAAGAATTCGATGCCGATCACGCCGACATAGTTCAACGCGGCGAGAATCTTTTCGGCCGATCGACGAGCGGCCTCCGCTGTCGTCGCCGAGATTGCGGCCGGAACGGTCGAGGTATGGAGGATGCCGTTGCGGTGGACATTCTCGGCGGGATCGAAGCAGACGACCGTCCCATCCGCGGCACGCGCGGCGATGATCGAGACCTCGCGCTCGAAGGCGACGAAGCTTTCGAGGATGAGCGGCACGGCCCCGAGCGCGGCATAGGCACCGTCAGGATTGTCGGCGGGCGAGCGGAAAACCTTCTGCCCCTTGCCGTCATAACCGAGGCGGCGGGTCTTCAGCACGCCCTGGCCGTCGAAATCTTTCAGCGCGGTTTCGAGATCTGCCTGGCTGTCGACCGCATGAAAGCGAGCGGTTGAGATGCCGCAGCCGTTGAGGAAGCGTTTTTCGACGAGCCGATCCTGGGCGGCCTCAAGCGCCTTGGCAGGCGGATAGACGGCGATGCTTGCCGAGAGCGCTTCGGCGGCTGCGACGGGCACGTTTTCGAATTCGTAGGTGACGACGTCGCAGGCGTCTGCCAGTTCGGCCAGTGCCGCCGGATCGTCATAGGCGGCAACGATCTGCCGGTTCGCCAGTTGGGCGGCGGGGCAGTCGAGCTGCGGCTCGAGGATGACAGTGCGGAAATTCAATCTGGCGGCGGCGATGGCCAGCATGCGGCCGAGCTGGCCGCCGCCGACTATGCCGATTGTTCCTATGGTCATTGGTTGTCCATTGGATATTCGGCGACGGCAGCACTCTGGCGCTCGCGCCATTCGTCGAGCCTGTCGGCAATCTCTTCGTCGGAAAGGGCCAGCACGGCGGCGGCGAGAAGAGCGGCGTTGACCGCACCCGCCTTGCCTATGGCGAGGGTCCCAACCGGAATGCCGGCCGGCATCTGCACGATGGAAAGAAGGCTGTCCTGGCCGGACATGGTCTTCGACTGGACCGGCACGCCGAAGACCGGCAACGGCGTCATCGATGCGGTCATGCCCGGCAGATGCGCCGCACCGCCAGCACCGGCGATGATGACCTTGAAGCCTTCCGCACGGGCGCCCTTGGCGAAATTCATCATACGCTCGGGCGTACGGTGCGCTGAGATGATGCGCGCATCATAAGCGATTTCCAGCGCTTCCAGCGTGTCGGCCGCGTTCTTCATGGTCTCCCAATCGGATTGGCTGCCCATGATGATGGCGACGAGTGGTCTATCTGTCATCCTGCGGCGGTTCCTTTCAGGCAATGATGTCGGGAACGATCTGGTCTTCCAGCTTGGAGAGCTTGTCCTTGATGACGAGCTTCTTCTTCTTCATGCGCTGGATTCGCAGAGCGTCGCATCCGGTCTCGATCATGGCGTTGATCGCAGCGTCGAAATCCTCGTGCTCCTGGCGCAGACGCGCCACCATGAGCCTGATTTCCGCCTGTTCCTGATCGGCCATATGCATTCCCCGTTATCGTCCACGGACCTTGTCCGATCTGCCGATGATTTCCGCAAGCTCCTATCACCAAATACGGGTAACGGCTAGTTAGTCGTGATCATGAATTTGCCATCGCATCTTCATCTTTTGGCCTTCGACAAGCCTTCAAAAATATGTCACAGTCCGCCCGTTGACACCTTGATCCCCGACGACGATGGTCGGGGAGGGTAAGAGGAAGGAAGGGTCAAATGACAGTTGAAGCTCATCTTGAATCACTCCAGAAAAAGCATGTTGCTCTCGAGGAGGAGTTGCATGCACTCAGAACAGCTCCTTCTATCTCCGATACAGAAATTGCCGAATGCAAGCGCCGCAAGCTGCGCATCAAGGACGAGATTCAGCGTCTCAAGTCATCCGTCCATTAATCTTCCCAAGGGTCGCCGGGCGATCATCTTGCGCAAGAGGTAAATCCATCCATTCCGCCTAAAATTTGCAAGAACCGGTGATCACACCAGAATTGCGCCAGCCCGATGCTTGTGACGTCGCGGCTGGCGCATTTGCGTCTGCTTGCAGCAAAAGGGCGTTTTTATGATGCGTCAGGGGTGTGATCGGAGGTGCGGTCAGGCCCAGAACTGATCCAGCCACAGATTGAGCTTGTCAAAGCCGCGGTTGTTGACCGCGTAGATGCGTTTCGTACCTTCCGAGGTCACGGAGACAAGATTGCTGTCGAGCAGTGCCTTCAGGTGCTGCGAGACAGCGGGCCGACTGATCGGCAGGCCCTCGGCAAGCTCGTTGACCGTGCGCGGCGCGCGCCGCAATTCCTCCAGCAGAAAGCGCCGGTTCGGGTCGGCAATCGCAGAGAAGGGGTCCGTGTTCGACATGGCAGAAACGCTACGTCAAACCGGCCGTTGCAGCAAGGAAATTGTGCATTGCAGCGTACTGCCGCCCTTACCAGCCGAGGCCCTCGCGTATGATCAGAAAGGCCGCGATCAGCGCCATCGCATACATGAAAGGATAAAAGATCTGCGGCTTCATGCGGCGCACGCACCAGGCCCCGGCAAGGGTGGCGAGCGGCGCGAAAGGCAAGAGCGTGGCGGAGGTCGCAAGGTTCTGCGTGTCGAGCTGGCCGAGGGCAAAGTAGGGAATGAGCTTGATGGCGTTGAGGATTGCGAAGAAGCGCACGCTGGTGCCGGTATATTCGCGCGGCTCCAGTTTGAGCGGCAGGGCATAGATCTGAAACGGCGCGCCGCCGGCATGGGCGACGAAGCTGCCATATCCGGAAAACGTTCCCCAGAGGGCGGCAGCGACCGGCCGCTGTCCGTGCGGGGGGATCGTCTTGCTGGCGCCGGGGCCGAAATTGTTCCAGAAATAGCGCAGGCAGAAGAGGATCGTCACCGCGCCGATGACGACGCGCAGGACATTGCCGGGAACAAGCGCCGAGGTCGCCCAGCCGAGGGCAATGCCGAGAATTGCGCCCGGCAGCATGATCTTCAGCGTCGCCCAATCGCCATGCCTGCGCCAGATGACAAGCGAGATCATGTCCATGAAGACCAGGATCGGCAGCAGGATTGCCGCCGCCTCGAGCGGCGAGACGACCAGGGCGAGGAAGGGCAGGCCGATCAGCGACAAAGCGTCGCCCATGCCGCCTTTTGCGAGACCAACAAGCAGAACCGCGGGCACGGCGGCGTAGTAGAATGACAAGTCCTGCGGCATGCTTTCGACGTCCTCCTCTTGCAAGCCTCCTCTAACGGAACTACTCACACAAAACGAGTGCGGATCCGTCTTTTCGAGAAGGGAATTCGCAGGAAACGGAAAGACCTCATGACCGAACCCGAAAACCGCTGTCGCCTGGTGCTCATCGTCCCTGATATTGCCGACGCCGATGAACAGGCAAGGATCGTCACCGATGCGCTGAAGGGCGGCGATGTCGCCTCCGTCATCGTGCCGCAATACGGGCTCGACGACGGCGCCTTCCAGAAACATGCCGAAAAGCTGGTGCCAGTGATTCAGGATGCGGGGGCCGCCGCGCTGATTGCAGGCGACAGCCGCGTGGCGGGACGGGCGAAAGCCGATGGCCTGCATATAACCAGCAACGCGCAGGCACTGTCGGAGGCGATCGACAAACACGCTCCGAAGCTGATCGTCGGCGGCGGCAATGCCAGCGACCGGCACAATGCGCTGGAGATCGGCGAAGTCAGGCCGGATTATATCTTCTTCGGCAAGCTTGATGGGGATATCAAGCCGGAGGCGCATCCCAAGAACCTCGCGCTCGGCGAATGGTGGGCCTCAATGATCGAAATCCCCTGCATCGTCATGGGCGGCACCGATCCCGCGTCGGCTCTTGCCGTTGCCGAGACCGGAGCAGAGTTCGTGGCGCTGCGGCTGGCGGTGTTCGGGGAGCCCGGCCGAGCGCCATCCATCGTTGCCGAGATCAATGCTCTGCTTGACGAAAAAGCGCCACGGTTTGAGGATTGAAATCCCGCTCATGCCGATCCTGCCCGCCCGCCCTTTGAAATATCTGCTTGCCAGCATAGTCGCCCTCACTGCGGGCGGGTCTGATATCGCTGTGGCGCAGGCACCGGACAGCGTCATCAGCCAGCCCGGCGCTGCGCCGGCGTCAAGCTTTCGTACCGACCGGCACACCAACGGGGATGTGAAGCCCTCGGACGGTGTCGGCGTTTTCGATCGCATGGGCGCGAAGCTGCCCGACCTCCCGCCCGAGAAAGATTACAAAGGTCCGATCGACGAGGCGTACGGCGCCTATCAGCGCGGCTATTATCTGGCGGCGATGGACAAGGCGCTGCCGCGCGCCCAGCTCGGCGATCCGGCGGCGCAGACGCTGATCGGCGAAATCCTCTCGCAAGGCCTCGGCGTCAAGAAGGACGTGAAAGGCGCTGCCTTCTGGTACGGCAAGGCGGCCGAAGGCGGCGATCCTGCGGCGATGTTCAAATATGCGCTCATGCTGATGGAAGGCCAAGGTGTGCCGCGCGACAAGGTCAAAGCCGACGACTATATGCGCAAGGCGGCCGAAGCCGGCAATCCTTCGGCCGAATTCAACTGGGCGCAGATTGTTGTCGCCGACAATCCCGGCGAAAAGGGGCTGAAGCTCGCGCTACCGTTTTACGAGAAATCGGCCGAGCAGGGCATTGCGGATTCGCAATATGCCGTGGCGCAGATCTATGCGACGCTGAAGGATCTGCCGGAGGAAAAGAAGCAGCTCGCCCGCGAGTGGATGGCGCGCGCCGCGCGCGCCGGCTTCGACACAGCCGAGCTCGATCTCGGCATCTGGCTCGTCAACGGCGTCGGTGGTCCCAGGGATTACGTCAAGGGTTTCGAATGGCTGAAACTTGCCGCCAATGGCGGCAATGTCGTTGCCCAGAACAAGCTTGCCCATCTCTACATCAACGCCATCGGCACGCCGCCGAATCCGATCGAGGCGGCGAAGTGGTATGTGCTGTCGCGCCGTGCCGGGCTTGCCGATCCAGCGCTGGAAGATTTTTATCTCGGGATCGAGGACGATCAGCAGAAGGCGGCGATCGATGCCGCCAACAAATTCCGGCGGCGATAGCCGCCGCGTGTTTCATTCTCTAAAGCATGTCGCGGTCCTTCAGATTCGCTTATCATGCTCTCGGTCTTTGGTTTTCCGCATGTCTTTATCGCAAACCGATGCACAGTTTTGCGAGACATGCGCTAGAAAAGCGCGTCGGCGAAAAGATCCTCGTCATTTTCGGTTTTGGCGGTCTCCGCGGGCGCTGGAATGTTTTCATTGCTTGCCGGGATGATGTCGCGATGAATGTTTCGCTCCTGGACCATCGTGTAGAGCTTGAAGATCTTGCGGTCGAGCGGTGCGATGGCCTCCGCGAGATCAGAAATATCGGCGACATCGATGCCGGCGACGCCTTTGAGCACATCGGCGCAGCGGGCAAGGACATCGCCGAGTTCGTGCTGGAAGTCGAGCTTGCCGATCAGCAGGCCGATCTTGGCGGCAACCTCGCGGCCGTTTTCGGCGAGCACCTTCAGCTCGTTTTCCATGACATTGGCCGCGGAACGGATGTTGCCGACAGCCGAGGTCAGGCTCTCGTCCAGTCCGCCGGCCGCAGCGTCCGTGGCGGGAGCCACGCGCCCGGCAGCGGCTTCGAGCGCCGGCAGGCCGTTGACGATGGCGTCGGCGGATTCATCGAGCTTGCCGGCGAAGATGCGCAGCTCGGCGGTGACGACATTGATCGACTTGCCTTCCTCGCCAAGCCGGCTGCAGCGCAGATTGGTGTTCAGAGCCATGTAATGGATGTCGGTCCTGACAACGCGGATGTTGACGATGGCTTCGGAAAGCTTGGCGGCCGTGCCGATCGTCGAATGGCTTACCTGGTCAGCCTGCCGGCTTGCCGTGTTAACCTGCTTGACGATCTCGTGGGCGGCGGAAACGCTGGATTCCAGCGCGCGCATGAAATTGCCGCCGGCTTCGCCGCTTTCGGTGCCCATTTGATCGCGCAGTTTGAGGATTTCCCGCATGTCATGGTCGAAACTCGCAATCGTCTTGACGACGTTTTCCGAATCCCGCTGGAAATTGATCCACATGTCGTTGATCTGCGCCGCGGTCAGATGGTGAACGACATTCTGAAGACGCTGGCGCGCACCGGCATCGAGCCTGGCGCCATCTTCGCCCGCGAGGAAATCTTCAAGCATCGAAAAGGTTGCCTGTACATGTTCGATGCGCTGACGGGTGATGTCGCCGATCTGCAGGGCCGATAGAGTCGAGCTGACCTTGCTCTGGACGCCGCGTGCGATCGCGCCGACCTCGCGGGCGAGGACACCGAGGTTTTTGCGGTGTTCGGCGATCTTGGCGGCATCGTCGCGCAGGGCTCCGGCGACGGCCGGAACGGTATCGGCGTAGCTCCTGGAAACGTTGGCTCCGAAGGAGGCGGCGAATTTGACCTCTTTCTCAAGGCTGTCGAGATGGGCGGCGAAACGATTGACCTCATCGGTGCCCGAATAGATTCGTTCCAGAATCTCCTGAGCAAAGCCGGCGAATTCGGCGAGGCCGGCGCCAGTGATCTTGACAGTCACGGCAAAGGTTCTGAGATAGCGCATCGTCTCCTGCATGTCGGCGACGTGTTTGCGCAGATCCCTGCCGGTGTGCGCCAGCGAGATGAGCGCCTGCTGGCGATTTTCTTCGGTGACCGGCAATGCAGTCAGGATTTCCACGGTGGCGCGGAGATCGGCGCCGGTATCGCTCGCCTCCTTGTCATCGAGTACCTTGGCGACACTTTCGAGCGAGTTCAGCAGACGGTTGAGGACATCCATCACCGACAGCAGCACCGCCCCGCCCGCGAGAAATCGCTCCTCGACTTGGCTGCGGGCGGATTCCAGGATCTGACTGATCTCCCGCCCCGATGTGTAGGCTGCAGCGTTGGATGTTACCAGAGCGTGTGCCACATTTATTACCTTTTCTTAAAACGCAGGCCATTTGACTCTATTTCTACGGGCAGGATGGAAATGTCCGGTAAACGCCCCAGACTCGCCTGCGTTGTGATTAATGAAAGGTGTGAGACGGGGCGGCCGGTGCACCGCATGCCGAAAGAGATCATTTAAGGTTCTGTTTTTACTTAATTTATCTCTAAACATTGAGAGAGCGGTACAACTTATCCTGGATAAGAATTGGGAGTCGCGGACCGCGTTGTACGTCGGTTTTATACAACCCCTGTTTACGCTGCATTAACGCTGTCGTGAGAGTCCTCTTAGGGTCACAAGTATTTCTCGGGCCCAGGAGGCTGCATTGGATACTCAGAGCCAATATTGTGAATCTATAAATTTACCGGGTGTGCTAAGCATCCGCCATGTGGCCGAGCTACATTCGAAGCTTAGTGATGAGTTTAACAGTAAAGACGACATTGTCGTTAGCGTTATCGCTGATGCTGAAGCTGACCTCAGTTTCATACAGCTTATCGAGGCCGCACGTCGCCAAGCAAAGTCTGACGGAAAGACGTTCAGACTTTTTTCTCCCGCCAGCGGCTCAGTGCTGAACGTACTTGAGCGTGCCGGTTTCATCGAATCCTTCGATCAAGAAGACTTAAAGTTCTGGTTGCATAAAGAGGTGACATTATGAGTGCCAACATTCTGACGGTAGACGATTCCGCCAGCATCCGTCTGACAACAAAGGTCACCCTGACCAATGCCGGTTACAGCGTCACCGAAGCGGTGAACGGGGCTGAAGGTCTTATGGCGGCCAAGGCCAGCAGCTTCGATCTGATCGTAACCGATCTCAACATGCCTGTTATGGACGGGCTGACGATGATCGAAGAACTGCGCAAGCTGCCGGCGCAGGCCGGTGTTCCGATTATCTTTCTAACGACGGAATCTGACGCCGATCTCAAGGCACGTGCCAAGGCCGCCGGCGCGACCGGCTGGCTGACCAAGCCGTTCGACCCGGAAAGTCTCGTGAAGATCGTGAAGAAGGTCCTCGGCAGATGAGTACGCTCGACCCCGTCGCCGTATTCCGCATGGAGGCTGCCGAATGCCTCGAAGCGATCGAGGCCGGTCTTCTCGACCTCACTCACCAACTCGACAATAAGGATCTCGTCGACGCGGTATTCCGCGGGCTTCACACGCTCAAGGGATCGGGCGCGATGTTCGGTTTCGAGGCGCTGGCGGCCTTCACCCACCATTGTGAAACCGCTTTCGACCGCGTCCGAAAAGGCGAGGTCGCGGCGACCAGCGAACTTGTCGCCGCCGTTCTCGCCGCCCAGGACCATATGCGTGCCCTCGTCGACCAGCCCGACGCCGATTACGGCGATACCGGGCATAAGCTTCTGGCACAACTGCAGTCCGCGGTCGGCGCCGAGGCTGCGGCGCCCGCCACAGCGACAGCCGCCGTCGCAGCGCCCGTGCAAGGAGCGTCGGCGAACAAGACGAAGAACAGCTGGCGCATCCGATTCAGCCTGCCGGCCAATGCGATGGCCAACGGCACCAATCCGCTCGGTCTGCTGGACGAACTGCGCGATCTCGGCGAATGTACCGTACGCGCCGACACTTCGGCCATTCCGCCTCTCGACGAGCTCACTTCGACGGAACTCTACATTTCCTGGGATGTGACGCTGATGAGCGAACAGGACCGTTCGGCGATCGACGATGTCTTCATCTTCGTGCTCGACGACATGGAACTCAGCGTCGAGGAGATCGGCAGTGCAGCAGCGGCAACGGCCGCTCCGGCTGTAGCAAGGCCGGCGCCTGCCGCTGCCGCCTCAGTATCGCCACCCCCTGTCCCGGCGGCTGGTGTGCCGGAATTCCGTCCCGTCGAAGCGGTTCCCGTCAGGCGTGAGGGGCCCGCTGCCGTCAGCCAGGCGAAGGCTGCCGAGAACGTGCGCGTCCCGGCAGAGCGCTTGGACGAACTGATGGACCGTGTCGGTGAGCTCGTGATCGCGCAATCGCGCCTCAGCCAGCTCGCCAGCGCCAGCACCGATATCGCATTGCGCTCCGTCTCGGAAGAAATCGAACGTCTGTCCGGCGAATTGCGCGACACGATGATGGTGCTGCGCATGGTGCCCGTTGCGACCCTCTTCTCCCGCTTCCGCCGCCTTGTGCACGATCTTGCCCGCGAGACCGGCAAGGTGATCGAGCTGGTGATGGAGGGCGAGAGCACCGAGGTCGACAAAACGGTGATCGAGCGGCTGGCCGATCCGCTGGTGCACCTGGTGCGCAACTCGATCGATCACGGCCTCGAAGTACCCGCCGACCGCCTTGCGGCCGGCAAGGCCAAGGCCGGCACGATCACGCTTTCGGCCCGTCAGGCCGGTGGCGAGGTGATCATCTCGATCAAGGACGACGGCCGCGGAATCAACCGTGAACGGGTCCGCGCCAAGGCGGAATCCTCCGGCCTCATCCATCCGGGCCAACCGCTTTCGGACCCCGAGCTCTTGCAACTGATCTTTGCTCCCGGCTTTTCGACGGCCACCGCGATCACCAATCTGTCCGGCCGCGGCGTCGGCATGGACGTGGTCAAGAAGACGGTTGAAGAGCTTCGCGGCGCAATCGATATCGTCAGTGTGCCCGGACAGGGTTCGGAAGTGTCGCTGCGCATTCCGCTGACGCTTGCCATTATCGACGGCCTGCTGGTGCGTGTCGGCTCGGGCCGTTACGTCATCCCGCTTTCGGCCGTCGAGGAATGCCTCGAACTGTCGCTCGAGGAGGATCTGCGCTCGCGCGGCCGTAGCTTCATCTCGTTGCGCGACAGCCTGGTGCCGTTCCTACGCCTACGCGATCTTTTCCGCACCGGCACGAAACCCGATGTGCACCAGAAAGTCGTGGTCATCTCGACCGGAACCGAGCGCGTCGGCCTCGTCGTCGACCAGATCATCGGCGACCACCAGACGGTCATCAAGTCGATGTCGAAACTGCACAATGACGTGGCGACCTTTTCGGGCGCCACCATTCTCGGCGACGGCAGCGTCGCACTCATTCTCGACGTCGGGCACCTGGTTGCCGCGGGTCAGCAACAGGAGGCGCAATTGCGGGTAGCAGGATGAGTGCAACAGCAGCAGCCGAACGTTTCGACAATCATTGGAGCTATGCCGAGGAAGTCGAGGTCCTGACATTCGATCTCAACGGCGAGACCTTCGCGCTGGAAGCGGTCATCGTCCAGGAAATCCTGGACCTGCTTCCGGAGACCGCGGTGCCGGGCAGTCAGCCCTTCGTCGCCAGCGTCATCAACTTCCGCGGCAAGGTCATACCGCTCGCCGACCTGCGTCTCGCCTTCGGGATGGAGGCGGAGGAGGCAACGATCGATAGCCGTTTCATCGTCATCGAGATCGATCTCCAGGGCGAGCCGACGCTCGTCGGCCTCAGAACCGATAAAGTGAACGAGGTGACGACGCTCGCAAAAAACGCGAGCGAGGCGCCGCCGAGCGTCGGGATGCGCTGGCGCGCCGACTACATCAACTGCCTGGTGAAGAGGGGCGGAGAGTTCATCATTCTCCCGAATCTGCAGGCGATTTTTTCATCCAGGCATGATGCGGCGGGAGCCGGCAATTGACGCAGATGGATTCAACTTGGGGTTAAACCGATGCGACTGACAATCAAGACGAAGCTGGTGACCGCGTTCACCTTCATCATCCTCATGCTCTTGGGCACCGCCGCTTACGGTATCTTCAGCCTCGGGTCGCTGAATGATACGATTGGCAATCTCCTCGCCGGCCCGGCAGCCCGCCTCGATCTTGCGCAGCAGATCAACATCGCGCAGCTCGAAGCGATCCGCCAGCAGAAGAACCTGCTTAATGCCCGTGGCGCCGATGAAGCGGCCGCGGCGATCGACAAGGGCAATCAGGCCCGCAAGGACTTCAGTGATGCCTTCAATCAAGCGTTGGCGCTTGCCACGGAGGAAGGCAAGGCGCGTTGGGCTCGTATTGCCGAGTTTTCGAAGTCCTTCAACGCAGCTGACGACCAGATCCGTGACTACGTGAAGACCGGCAACGTGGAAGGTGCAAACACCGTCTCGATCACGACCGCGCGCGCTGCCGCCAACGGGATCGACTCGACGCTCGCCGAAATTCTGGCGCTTGAGAAGCAGCGCATGAAGGCCGCCGACGCTGGTGCCGACGCGCAGTATGAGACGACACGCACGACGATGGTCGCCGTCGCTGCCGTGGCACTACTGATTGCCGCGATAACCGCCTTCTGGATCGCCAGCACGATCAGCAAGGGCCTCAGCCGCGCCAACACCGTGGTTCGCGAAGTGTCTGAAGGCGACCTGACGAAAATGGCCGATATTACGAGCCATGACGAAATCGGCGAGCTTCTGGGTAATGTCAACGTCATGATCGAACGCCTGCGGGGCGTCGTCGCCGACGCGATCTCGGCCGCCGAGAACGTCTCGTCCGGCAGCCAGCAGCTTTCGGCAAGTTCCGAACAGGTGTCGCAGGGCGCGAGCGAACAGGCGGCTTCTGCCGAAGAGGCGTCCGCCTCAATGGAAGAGATGGCCGCCAATATCAAGCAGAACGCCGACAATGCCGCCCAGACGGAGAAGATCGCCCGTCAATCCGCCAAGGATGCGGAAGCCAGCGGCGAAGCGGTAACCCGTGCTGTCGACGCCATGCGCACGATTGCCGAGAAGATCGGCATCGTGCAGGAAATCGCCCGTCAGACCGATCTCCTGGCCCTCAATGCCGCCGTCGAAGCGGCACGCGCCGGCGAACACGGCAAGGGTTTTGCGGTCGTGGCCTCGGAAGTGCGCAAACTTGCCGAGCGTAGCCAGTCGGCAGCAGCCGAAATCAGCTCGATGTCGAGCGATACCGTCAAGGCCGCCGCCGATGCCGGTGAGATGCTCGGCCGCCTGGTGCCCGACATCCGCAAGACGGCGGAACTCGTTTCCGAGATCAGCGCCGCCTGCCGCGAGCAGGATATCGGCGCCTCTCAGATCAATGAGGCGATCCAGCAGCTCGACAAGGTGACGCAGCAGAATGCCGGCGCCTCGGAGCAGATGTCGGCAACGTCCGAGGAACTCGCCGCTCAGGCGGAAGAATTGCAGACGTCGATCGCCTTCTTCAAGGTCGATACGACGGGCAGCACGCGGCCCGGCGCCCAGAAGATGCCGTCGAAAGGCCCAACCAAGGTGGCCAAGGCCCCGGCCCGCAAGCCTGCACAGCAGGCCCAAAGCCAGGGCCGCGGTCAGACGGTTTCGGCTCAGCAGCAGCGTCTCAAAGGCTTTGCTCTCGATATGTCGATGGGCGGTCCGGACGCCAGTGACGATGATTTTCGGGAAAGCGCGTAGGCGTTCCTGGGGACGCGCATAGCGTTCCCGGCGAGGCACCTGAGCGCCTTCGCCCTCATCGGATATCTCGGGCCACTCCCGTGGCCCGAGGTGGAAATATCCCCAACGCGTGTAGGCGTTGGCGCTGCGACCGATCGATGTCCGGCTGCCGGGAAGTGAATGCAGTCGCTTTCCCTCTTTCAGACACATCACTCTGAAGTTCGGCGTTCCCAGACCGGAACGTCTCTCTATCCAATCGTTTTGGCGCATAAAACGGGGTATCACATGCGTTTCACTATCAAACTGAAATTGGGTCTCGCTTTCGGGATCATGACGCTGCTGCTGATCGGCATTGCAGTTTATGGAAGCTTTAGCCTCGGCACATTGAACGAGGCGAGCGGCAACATGATCGACGGCCCGATGCGCCGGCTGGAACTGGCGCTGAACGCCAACATCGCCGAAGTCAACGCCATTCGGGCTCAGAAGAACGCGCTGCTTTCCACCGATCCGGACACGGCCGCCGGCTTCTACAAAGAGGCCGACCAGAACCTGCAGGCCATGTTCGACGCTGTCGACGCCGGCTTGGCCATCGCCTCTCCGGAAGGCAAGCCGCATTGGGAGAAGCTGCGGAGCGTTGGCGGGAAATTCCGCGAGAAGTCCGCCGAGCTGCAGCAACTCGATGCCAGGGGTGATAAGGCATCCGCGCTCGCGCTTTCACTTGGCGATCTCCGGGCGATGACCGGGGACATGGGCGATGCGATTGCCGCCCTCACGGAGATCCAGCGCAAAGGCATGCAAGCGACCGATCAGTCGAACAGCGATCTTTACAATTCGACCAAGCTCATCCTCACCACAGCATCCGGAATCGCCGTGCTTATGGCCCTCGGCGCCGCATTGTGGATCACGCTCGGCATCAACAATGGTCTGAGGAAGATCACGAGCGTCGCAAACGCCGTGGCAATCGGCGATCTCAATCAGAAAGTCGACGTCAGGACCAATGACGAGATCAAGGACCTCATCGATACGGTCAACACCATGACCGCCAATCTGCGATCGACCGCCGCCCTTGCCGACCAGATCGCCATGGGCGATCTGACCACCGATGCCAAGCCTCTCTCGGACAAGGACGCGCTCGGGATTGCGATGCAGAGCATGATCGCCAATCTGAGGACCACGGCGGGGATTGCCAACCAGATCGCCAATGGCGATCTCACTGTGTCTCCGAAGCCGCTCTCCGACAAGGATGCACTGGGCCTTGCGCTGGAGCAGATGGTTGAGCGGTTGCGCGGCGTGGTCGCAGACGCGATTTCGGCCGCCGAAAATGTTTCGGCCGGCAGCCAGGAGCTTTCGGCAAGTTCCGAACAGGTGTCGCAAGGCGCCACCGAGCAGGCCGCGTCGGCCGAAGAGGCGTCGGCCTCGATGGAAGAGATGGCCTCGAACATCAAGCAGAATGCCGACAATGCCGCGCAGACGGAAAAGATCGCCCGGCAGTCTGCAAAGGATGCGGAAGCCAGCGGCGAGGCGGTGACGCGCGCCGTCGACGCCATGCGCACGATCGCCCAGAAGATCGGCATCGTGCAGGAAATCGCCCGTCAGACCGATCTGCTTGCCCTTAATGCGGCGGTGGAAGCAGCACGCGCCGGCGAACACGGCAAGGGTTTTGCGGTGGTGGCCTCGGAGGTGCGCAAGCTTGCCGAACGCAGCCAGTCGGCCGCCGCCGAAATCAGCGCCATGTCGAGCGATACCGTGACAGCCGCTCAGGAGGCCGGCGAAATGCTGGGCCGCCTGGTGCCCGACATCCGCAAGACGGCGGAACTCGTTTCCGAGATCAGTGCTGCCTGCCGTGAACAGGATATCGGTGCGGCCCAGATCAACGAGGCGATCCAGCAGCTCGACAAGGTCACGCAGCAGAACGCCGGCGCCTCCGAACAGATGTCTGCAACTTCAGAGGAGCTCGCCGCGCAGGCGGAAGAACTGCAGACGTCGATCGCCTTCTTCAAGGTCGATACGGCAGGCAACCGCCAGTCCCGCACGCCGGCCGTCAAGATGACGGTTCGGGGTGCAGCTCCCACCGCAGCGCGCAAGCCTGCGGCCAAGAAACCGGCTGCCGGCAGCGTGGCCGCCCAACAGGCTCGTGCGAAGGGGTTTGCTCTCGACATGTCGATGGGCGGACCAGATATTGCGGACGAAGAATTCCGCGAGAGCGCGTAGCGCTCTTCGGACACAGGTGGGGGCGCGGCGACAGCGGCCCCCAGCATCGAACCGGTGCATGGACGCACTTGGTCATGCCGGCCGTGCCGGCAACGCATGAAGCGTTTTCACGACGGCACTATGTGCGATTTCGCGGAATACCCGCTGCGGTACTAACGAGGGCTTGAAATGCGCTTCACAATCAAACTCAAACTAAGCTTGGTATTCGGTTTCATCGTTCTACTCACGTGCGGCATGGCGGGTCTTGCGATCTATACTCTTTCGGCGTTGAACAGTGAGATATCGATCATGGTCGCCGGTCCGGTCGCCAACCTGCGCGATTCGGGCGATCTTTCCGATGCCGTCATGCGCTCTATCCGCGCCGAAAAGGACGCGATCATCAATACGGATCCGGTCAAGATTACAGGCTATGTCGAGGAGATTGCGCAACAGCACGAAGTCATCAAGACACTGCAGGGCCGTCTTGCCGCCTCGAACGATGCGGAGATCAAGAAGGAGATGGCCAAGTTCGGTGATCTCTATAGTAAATGGACCACGTTGCAGGATCGCATCGCCGGTCTCGCCACCGAGAATACGACGGAATCAAATGCTCAAGCCGGCGTCACCTCAATGGGCGAAGGGCAGCAGGCGACGGCCCAGCTGCTCGGTATTCTCACCAAGCTGAACGACACCGTGACAGCCAATCTCGCGGAAACGGATGCGGCCACCAACGAGCAGTATGCCCAATCCCGTAATCTGCTTGTCATGATGACGGTGGGTTTGATCTTTGTCTCGTCGGCGGCCGCGATCTGGATCCTGCTTAACATCTCCCGCGGCCTCAAGCGCGCCGTCAACCTCGCCGACGCGGTCAGCATCGGGGATCTCGAACAGAAGATAGAGCATAAGAGCAATGACGAAATCCGCGATCTCGTCGATTCGATGAGCAGGATGACGGCAAATCTGCGCAACACCGCGACGATCGCCAACCAGATTTCGAACGGCGACCTCATGGTATCCCCGAAGCCCCTTTCAGAGAAGGATACGCTCGGCATTGCGCTCGAACAGATGGTCGAGCGGCTGCGCGGCGTCGTCGCCGACGCGATCTCGGCAGCCGAGAACGTCTCGTCCGGCAGCCAGCAGCTTTCGGCAAGTTCCGAACAGGTGTCGCAGGGCGCGAGCGAACAGGCGGCTTCGGCCGAAGAGGCGTCGGCCTCGATGGAGGAGATGGCCGCCAATATCAAGCAGAACGCCGACAATGCCGCCCAAACGGAGAAGATCGCGCGGCAGTCGGCCAAGGACGCGGAAGCGAGCGGTGATGCGGTGACGCGTGCCGTGCAGGCGATGCGGACTATTGCCGAGAAGATCAGCATCGTTCAGGAAATCGCTCGTCAGACGGATCTTCTCGCTCTCAATGCCGCTGTGGAGGCGGCGCGTGCCGGCGAACACGGCAAGGGCTTTGCAGTGGTCGCGTCGGAAGTGCGCAAGCTTGCCGAACGCAGCCAGTCGGCCGCGGCCGAAATCAGCGCCATGTCGGGCGATACGGTCAAGGCCGCCCAAGAAGCCGGCGACATGCTCGGCCGCCTGGTGCCCGACATCCGCAAGACGGCGGAACTCGTTGCCGAAATCAGCGCGGCCTGCCGCGAGCAGGATGTCGGTGCGGCCCAGATCAACGAGGCGATCCAACAGCTCGACAAGGTGACTCAGCAGAATGCCGGCGCCTCCGAACAGATGTCGGCGACCTCGGAAGAACTTGCCTCCCAGGCGGAAGAACTGCAGACCTCGATTGCCTTCTTCAGGGTCGATACGGCAGGCAACCGCCTGTCACGCGCGCCGGCCGTCAAGATGACGGCCCGCAGCCCGGCTCCCAGCGCCGCCCGCAAGCCGGCGATCAAGAAACCGGCGGCCGGCAGTGTCGCCGGCCAGCAGGCGCGGGTGAAAGGTTTCGCACTCGATCTCTCCATGGGCGGTCCCGATGATGGCGACGCCGAATTCAAGGAAAGTGCATGATCATGGCAACGACATCTCTGGAAGCGCAATTCGTGACCTTCAGCCTCGGTGAGGAAATTTTTGCCGTGCCGGTCGAGGTCGTGCGGGAAATCCTCGACTATGCGGAAGCGTTCAAGATTCCGAATGGTCCCGACTATCTGCTCGGCCTGCGCGACGTGCGTGGGCAGGGCGTGCCGACCATCGATCTTCGATTGAAGCTCGGCATGACGAAGACGGTGCCGACGCCACATACGCGGGTGCTCGTGCTCGACGTGCCGATGGAAAGCCGGCTGCTAACGCTCGGCCTCGTCGCCGACCGCGTCTTCGAAGTTACACCGTTCCGGCGTGACCAGATCGAGGCGGCGCCTGACATCGGTGTGCGCTGGCGCTCGGACTATATCGCCGGCGTCGTTCGCCGTGAAAACGGCTTTGTCGTCATCATCGATCTCGCACGTCTCTTGTCGCGCGAGGATGCTTCTGCACTGCAATCGGCGGCATGATCGCGCGTCAACCCGGAGTAATGCGTTCCATGAGTATGGCAGCAGCGGTGGAAACCCAATTGCCGGGGGACCGGATCAGCAAGCGGAATTTCGAAAAGCTTGCCCGGTTCATCTACGACTATAGCGGCATCAAGATGCCGCCGACCAAGCTGACGATGCTCGAAGGGCGGCTGAGACGCCGCCTTCGTGCGACCAATCATTCGACCTTCGACGATTATTGCGACTTCCTGTTCAATCATGATGGGCTTGCCCAGGAAACCGTCTACCTGATCGACGTGGTGACGACCAACAAGACCGACTTCTTCCGGGAAGCCAAGCATTTCGATTACCTGCAGACCGTGGCGCTGCCGGCGATCGCCAATAGCGGCGTGCGCACCATTCGTACCTGGAGCTCGGCCTGTTCGACGGGGGCCGAACCCTATACGATGGCGATGGTGCTGGCTGAATTCGCGGAAGGCCGCAATGACGTTTCCTATAGCGTGCTTGCCACCGATCTTTCCACCGACGTGCTGCAGACGGCGCGCCGGGGCATCTATCCGGAAGACCTGATCGCACCCGTGCCGCGCGACCTGCAGCGCAAATATGTGCTGGTCGCCAAGCAGCCGGGCCGCAAGGAGGTGCGCATAAGCCCTAAACTGCGCAGCAGGGTGGGGTTTGCACGGATGAACCTGATGGACGACAAATATCCGGTCGGCGACTTGATGAACATCATCTTCTGCCGCAACGTGCTGATCTACTTCGACAAGCAGACGCAGGCGGGCGTGCTCAACCGCCTCTGCAATTGCCTGGCGAAGGGCGGCTACATGTTCATCGGCCACTCCGAGTCGATCACCGGTTTCGACCTGCCGCTGAAACAGGTTTCGAACACGGTGTTTCAGCGTATCTAGAGGCGGTTATGCGCAAGAAAATCCGCGTTCTCATTATCGACGATTCCGCCAGCGTCCGACAGACGCTGGCCCATGTGCTTGAGCAGGATCCCGACATCGAGATCATGGCGGTGGCGTCTGATCCCTTCGTCGCGGCGCGCAGGCTGCTGGACGAGATCCCCGATGTCATCACGCTCGACGTGGAGATGCCGCGCATGGACGGCATCACCTTCCTGCGCAAGCTGATGGCACAGCGGCCGATCCCGGTCGTGATGTGCTCGTCGCTGACGGAGGCGGGTTCGGAAACGTTGATTCAGGCTTTGGAGGCGGGCGCCGTCGACGTCATCCTGAAATCGAAGATCGGCGCCGCCGACAGCCTTGCCGATGACGCCATGCGGATTCGCGAAGTTGTCAAGAGCGCTTCGCAGGCGCGGCTTTCGACCGTGCGCCGCGCCGCGGGAACCATTCGTTCCGCTTCCGCCGAGGGGCCGGCCAAGAAGCTGACGGCGGATGCCATGCTGCCGCCGCCGACGGGGCGGGCGATGGCGAAGACGACGGAGATGGTTGTCTGCGTGGGTGCCTCCACCGGCGGCACCGAGGCGCTGCGCGAATTCCTGGAGGAACTGCCGGCCAATGCGCCCGGCATGGTGATCGTCCAGCATATGCCGGAGAAATTCACTGCCGCCTTCGCCAAACGTCTGAACGGGCTCTGCGAGGTCGAGGTCAAGGAGGCCGCCGACGGCGATCCGGTGCTGCGCGGCCATGTGCTGATCGCGCCTGGTGACAGGCACATGCTGCTCGAACGCCAGGGTGCGCGCTATCATGTCAGTGTGAAGAGCGGGCCGTTGGTTTCCCGCCACCGGCCTTCCGTCGACGTGCTCTTCCGTTCGGCGGCGCGTTCGGCCGGCTCGAACGCCATGGGGATCATTATGACGGGCATGGGCGACGACGGTGCGCGCGGCATGTTGGAGATGCATGAAGCCGGCGCCTACACGGTGGCGCAGGACGAGGCGAGCTCCGTTGTCTTCGGCATGCCGAAGGAGGCGATTGCCAAAGGCGGGGTCGACCGCATTCTGCCGCTCGATCAGATCGCCCGCGAAGTCCTGATAACGCAGCAGAAGTTCTAAGGCCGGTTCCGGGTTCCGATGGAAAATAAGGCGGCGCTTTTCAGGCCTGCGGGCAGCCATGTGTGCCTCCCCTTGAAATTTCCGCGATTTTGTGGTCTTGAGGCCGCCAATCTTTGCAGCGCTGCCTGTCATGCATGTTCAGGGACATTTCCCGCCCCTGGCAGCGCGCGTCCCGTATCAGTCCCAAGGAAATGCGCCGATGGCCCGTTCAGCTCTTCTCAATGTCATGGTTCAGGCTGCCCTCAAGGCAGGAAAATCGCTGGGGCGTGATTTCGGCGAAGTGCAGAACCTGCAGGTTTCGGTGAAGGGACCGGGCGATTTCGTTTCCGCTGCCGACCGCAAGGCCGAGAAGATCGTCAGGGAAGAGCTGCTAAAGGCGCGGCCGACCTATGGCTTTCTCGGCGAGGAAACCGAAGAGATCAAGGGCACCGACGGAGCACATCGCTGGATCGTCGATCCGCTCGACGGCACGACGAACTTCCTCCACGGCATCCCGGCCTTCGCCGTCTCGATCGCACTCGAACGCAACGGCGAGATCGTGGCCGCCGTCGTCTTCAATCCTGCGACCGACGAGCTCTATACCGCCGAGCGCGGCGGCGGCGCCTTCCTCAACGACCGGCGCCTGCGCGTCGCTGCGCGCCGCGTGCTGTCGGATTGCGTCATCGGCTGCGGTGTGCCCGCGCTCGGCAAGCGCAATCACGGCAAGTTCCTGGTCGAACTGCGCCACGTGATGGGCGAAGTGGCCGGCATCCGCCGCCTGGGCGCGCCGACCCTCGATCTCGCCCATGTCGCCGCCGGACGTTTCGACGGCTTCTGGGAGGCGGAGCTTGCACCCTGGGACATGGCGGCCGGTATCCTGCTCATCCGTGAAGCCGGCGGCTTCGCCACCGATTGGGATGGCGGAGCGGCCATTCTGGAGGGCGGTGCGATCGTCGCCGGCAACGAACACATCCATAAGGCGTTGATCGAGGTCATCAAGCGGCCGATTCCCGCCAAGTGAGCGCATGAAAAACCGGCTGTTGTAAAGTCACGGTTTTCGCCCCGGCATACTTCAATTCGGCACAATGTTGCTCTAGTCTCCGCCAGCAATGAGTTCGGAGGCTGCTGAACCTATGGAAAATGTGAATGTGGCGGAGATCGGCTCCACCGAAAAGACGGCCGGCGGTTATACCTACAGGCTCTCGAGCCCCATGCCCTTCCTCTGGACGATGCTGCTTTTTCTCGTCATTGTCGGGTTCATTGCCGCGATCCTCTTTCGGCAGACGCAGACTGCCTTCATGCACAATCCGGGCCTCAACGGCCTGATCCTCGGCGTTCTCGCAGTCGGAATCGTCCTTGTTTTCAATCACGTGCTGGCGCTTCGCCCCGAAGTGCGCTGGTTCAATTCCTTCCGCGCTGCCGGCAGCGCGGATAAGGTCAACCGTAACCCACGGCTGCTTGCGCCGATGCGGGCGCTGATCGGCAGCCGCAAGGCGTCGGTGGCGCTGTCGACGACCGCGCTGCGTTCGATTCTCGATTCGATCGCCACCCGCCTCGACGAATCGCGTGACGTTTCGCGCTACCTGATCGGCCTCCTGGTCTTCCTTGGCCTGCTCGGCACGTTCTGGGGTCTCATTGGCACGATCGGCTCGATCAGCACCGTTATCCAGTCACTCGATGCCGGTTCGAACGGCACGGCGGACGTGCTCTCTGCACTGAAGGAGGGGCTGTCGACGCCGCTTTCAGGCATGGGGCAGGCCTTCTCGTCGTCGCTGCTCGGCCTTTCCGGTTCGCTCATTCTCGGCTTCCTCGACCTACAGGCCGGTCGCGCGCAGAATCGCTTCTACACGGAACTGGAAAACTGGCTCTCCTCGGTCACCGATGTCGGCTCCGATCTTGCGCCGGCGCTCGATGCCGTTGCCGGGTCTTCCTCGGACGACATGCGCGCACTCTCCGAGTATCTGCGCAAGGTCTCCGAAGAAGGCGGTGTCGGAAGCCAGCGCTCTGTCGCCGCCATGGCAAGCCTTGCCGAAGGCATTCAGGGTCTGGTCAAGAATATGCGCAACGAGCAGCAGATGCTGCGTGACTGGATCGAGGCACAGCAGGACGAGGCGAAAGCCATGCGCCGCACGCTCGATCGGTTGGCCGAGCGCATCGGCCTGCAGGAGCGGGGCGGCGAGCGGGCCGAGCGCCTGCGCGAGCGCACGAGCCATGCAGAAAAGAGCGAGGGCAAATAAGCCATGGCACTTGCCCGCAACCGCCGCCGCGAACGCACGGTGGATTACTGGCCGGGCTTCGTCGATGCGTTGTCGACGCTGCTCATTTCGATCATGTTCCTGCTGACGGTCTTCGTCGTCGGGCAGTTCATCCTCAGCCGCGAAATCACTGGGCGCGACGAGGTGCTCAATCGTCTCAATAGCCAGATCAACGAGTTGACGCAGCTTCTGGCGCTCGAAAAGGGCAGCAATCAGGATCTCCAGGATTCAGTCGCCAACCTACAAGCCTCGCTCGCGACTGCTGAAAGCGACCGGTCGCGGCTTCAGGCGTTGCTGAACGCCGGCTCGGGCGGCCAGGATGCGGCTCAGAAGCGGATCGGCGCAATGACGCAGGAGCTCGACGAGCAGAAGCAGGTGAGCGAACGGGCGCTGAGCCAGGTCGAACTCTTGAATCAGCAGATTGCCGCACTTCGCAGCCAAATCGCCGCGGTCGAAGCGGCACTGCAGGCATCCGAGGAGAAGGACCGGGTCTCGCAGACCAAGATCGCCGATCTCGGCAGTCGCCTCAACGTGGCGCTGGCGGCGCGCGTGCAGGAACTGAACCGTTACCGTTCCGACTTCTTCGGCCGGTTGCGCGAGATCCTATCGGATCGCGAGAATATCCGCATCGTCGGCGACCGGTTCGTCTTCCAGTCGGAAGTGCTGTTTCCCTCGGGCGGCGCGGATCTCAATCCGGACGGGCAGACGGAAATGGCGAAGCTCGCCGCCGCTCTCCTTGATCTCGCCAAGGAAATTCCCCCGGAGATCAACTGGGTGCTGCGTGTCGACGGCCATACCGATAATGTGCCGCTTGCCGGGACCGGCCGCTATCGCGACAACTGGGAACTCTCCTCAGAGCGCGCCATTTCGGTCGTCAAGTTCCTGATTGGCCAGGGCGTCCCTGCCGACCGACTCGTCGCCGCCGGCTTCGGTGAGTTCCAACCGATCGCGCCGGGCGATACGCCGGATGCGCGCGCCACCAACCGCCGCATCGAGCTGAAGCTGACCGAGAAATGATCAGCTTCATGTTGTCCGCCGCGCTTCGGCGAGCCGGTCGGCAAGAAAGGCGCGGACCGAGGGGCTGTCGCTGAGGCCGAGCGCCGTCATGTAGGCGTCGGCCGCGGCAGCATCGTTGCCGGCTCGCGCCAGAAGAAAAGCACGTACAGCCCAGTAGGGCTGATAGGCTGCAATCGCGCGGGGATCAACCTTGTCGAGCAGGGTCAGGCCCTCGGCGGGGCTTAAAGCCCGGCCAATCACCGCCGCTTGGGCGACGCGCGCGCCGAGCGTCGGCTTCATCGTCAGCAACGCGGCATAGAGCGTCGTCAGTGCCTGCCAGTCGGTCGTCCCCGAGAGGCGGCGCGCCGTATGTACCGATTGAATCGCCGCCTGACACTGATAGGGGCCGAAACGGTTGAGGCCTCCTGCGTTGCGCAGCAGCGCGTCTGCCTCCGCGATCATGGTGGCGTCCCAGCTGGCCGGGTCCTGCTCGTCCAGCGGCACATAGCGACCGGCGCGGTCACGACGGGCGCTGCGGCGGGCTTCGCAGTAAAGCATCAGCGAAACGAGGCCGATCGCTTCCGGCTCATCCGGCAGCACCGTCAGAAGCGCCCGGCCGAGCCAGATCGCTTCGCCGGCAAGCGAATGGTGCGCTTCCTCGCCATCGAGACCGTCCCATCCGAGGCCGTAGGCGGCGTAGATCGCCGAAAGCACGGCGGCAAGCCGACCAGGCAGCGCGGGCCGAGGCGGTATGGTGAAGGGAATGCCGGCCTCGCGGATCTTCACCTTGGCCCGCACCAGCCGCTGGCTCATAGCTTCCGGTGACACGACGAAGGCCCGCGCGATGGTCCTCGCTTCGATGCCGAGAACCGTCTGCAGCATCAGCGCCGTATGCACCGAGCTGTCGATGGCGGGATGGGCGCAGGCGAAGAGCAGCTTCAGCCGTTCATCGGGAAAGACGGAATTGCCGGCTTCGTTCATCCGTTCTTCGGCTTCCTCCAGGGCGACCGATATCGTCGTTTGTGCGTTGGCCTCGACGGCGCGGTGGCGGGCCGCCTGCATCAGGTTGCGGCGGGCGGCCACCAGCAGCCAGGCTTCCGGATTGGCAGGAACGCCGCGCTCCGGCCAGACCCGCAGGGCTGACGCCAGTGCTTCCGACAATGAGTCCTCTGCCGCCGGCACGTCGCGCGAACGGGCCGCAAGAAAGGCGATCAGCTTGCCATAGGACTGTCGCGCCACCTGCTCAGCGGCGCGTCCTGCATCGGGTGACATCCTTCCTCACATCTGCAGGCGAGGGCGCACTTCGACGGAACCCTTGTCGGAAATCGGAATGCGCGTCGCCCATTCGAGCGCGGCGTCCAAATCGGGAACCTCGATCAGATAGAAGCCGCCCAGTTGTTCCTTGCCTTCCGGATAGGGACCGTCCTGGACATCGTGATCCTCGCCTTTGCGGCGTATGACCGTGCCGGTCTCGGGCGCTGTCAGCCCGGCGCCGCCGGTCATGATCCCCGCCTGGACAAGCGCCTGCGTGTAGGCGACCCAGCCATCGCGATAGGCTGGATCGCTACGGCGGGCGAAATCCTCCGGCGCTTCGCGAATGATGAGGGCATATTGCATGGAAAACTCCTGATCTCGTTGTTGGCTTTGATCCAGGCCGCCGACGAAAGCCGTCTAGCCTGGTGGAGCGGCTCAGCCGTTCCAAGACAATGAGGCGCGATCGCCGGTCGTTTCGACATGGCTCTGAAGAAATATTTGAAAAACAGCGCCGGAAATCACCAGCAGGCGCGCCGGTCTCAAAGACACCCGCGCCGCTCGAGGGCGCAAAAAAGCAGGGCGGCATCGATGCCGCCCTGCCATGCCGCTCAGGCTTCGGCCTTCGTCTGGTCGACTATCTCGGCGCCGGAGGTATTCTTCTTGATGGATTCGATGGCGTTCAGGGCGGACGCTTTCGCCTTGTAGCCCTCGGAACTGAACATTGTTTCCCCGTTCGATGCCTTGAAGCGGAAACGGAATTCGCCTGATTTATCCTTGTAGACTTCGAATTTGTACATGGATGTCTCCCGAAACGCTGAATTGCACGATCAGCGTCGAGGAGGCTAGATCAAAATGGCGAGCTTTTCCACTACCTTAATGAGAATCGTAGTGCGGTCGTTTCCATCGGACGCAGGCACGGGAGACAGACGAACGTCTTCGCATCACTCCATCTGAATGTTCGCGCCCTTGACGACCGGCCCCCATTTGGCGAGCTCGGATTTTACATGGACGGCGAGTTCTTCCGGTGTCGAGCCGACGATGGTGGCGCTGAACTCCTTCATCCGTTCGGCAACGGCGGGGTCAGTGAGCGCCTTTCTGGCCGAGGCGTTGAGGCGCGTGACCGCCTCGCTCGGCGTTTTTGCCGGAGCGAAGAGCGCGTTCCAAGTATAGGTCTCATAGCCTGGAATGCCTGACTCGGCGATCGTCGGCACGTCGGGGAAGGAGGGTGCGCGCTCGGCCGTCGTCACCGCCAGCGCCCGCAGCGTGCCTGCCTTGATATGGCTGGACGATGAGGGCAGGTTATCGAACATGATCGGCACCTGGTTGCCGATGACGTCGTTCAATGCAGGCCCCGCGCCCTTGTACGGGATGTGCTGCATACTAACGCCGGCCATCGACTTGAAAAGTTCGCCGGAAAGATGCAGCGGCGTGCCGTTGCCCGACGAGGCGTAACTGTATTTATCGGGCTCGGCCTTCAAGAGCGCGATCAGCTCCTGCACCGTCTTTGCCGGCAATTCCGGATTGACGACCAGCACGTTCGGCACGACGACGAGCAGCGAGACCGGCGCGAAATCCTTCTCGGGATCGTAGGGGGTCGATTTGAGGATCAGCGGGTTGAGGGCGTGGGTCGCGACCGTGCCCATCAGAATGGTGTAGCCGTCGGGCTCAGCGCGGGCGACGTTGCCGGCGCCGAGGTTACCGCCGGCGCCTGCGACGTTCTGGACGATCACCTGTTGGCCGAGATCCTCCGACATCTTCTGCGCGACGATGCGCGCGACGACATCGGTTGAGCCGCCGGCGGCGAAAGGCACGACCATGGTGATCGCGCGATCGGGAAAATCCGTGGCAACGGCAGGCCTGCCAAGCGCCAGCATCGCAGTGAGGCCAAGAGCGAGCGCGAGGCCCGTGCGTCGCGTGATGTTGGAAAGCGCCATTCCTATCTCCTCCCATGAATTCAACAGCAATCCCCACCCAGGGCATGAAGAGGGTAGGGCAGGGGGCGGGAAAGACAACCGCGGGAAGGCGCAGCGAAGTCCGACTTTAGTAGCGTGCGGCCAAGGGCGCCTGCCGGCTATTTGGCCGCGAGCACATCCTCCTTGGCGGCGTCGAATTGCAGCCGGGCGAGGCGGGCATAGATGCCCCCGTGGCGGATCAGAGTTTGATGCGTGCCTTCTTCGACGACGCGCCCCTGATCCATGACGAGGATGCGGTCGGCCTTCAGCACGGTTGCCAGGCGATGGGCGATGACGAGCGTCGTGCGGCCATCCATTAAGCCGTCGAGCGCCTTCTGCACCAGGGTCTCGCTTTCGGCGTCAAGCGCGGAGGTCGCCTCGTCGAGCAGCAGCACGGGCGCGTTCTTCAGAATGGCGCGGGCAATGGCGATGCGCTGTCGCTGTCCGCCGGAGAGGGTGACGCCACGTTCGCCGACCTCCGTCTCATAGCCGTTCTCCAGTCGGGCGATGAATTCGTCGGCCTGGGAGGCAAGCGCTGCAGCGCGGACTTCCTCACGCGATGCACCAGGGCGGCCGAAGGCGATGTTGTCATGGATCGATGCGGCGAAGATCGTGACGTCCTGCGGCACGATGGCGATGCGCTGGCGCAACTCGTCGGGCGTCGTCAGCCGGGCATCGACACCGTCAATCGCCACGCTGCCCTGCTGCGGATCGTAGAAGCGCAGCAGCAACGAAAAGACTGTGCTTTTGCCGGCGCCGGAGGGGCCGACGATGGCGACGGTTTCGCCTGGAGCAACGGCGAAGCTCAAGCCATGTAGGGCCGATTTTCCGGGGCGCGAGGGATAGGCGAAATGCACGTCGGAAAACTCGACGCGGCCGCGGCTCGGCGAAGGGAGGGCCTCGGGGTTGGTGGGGGCTGATATCGGCGACACCTCGTCAAGAAGTTCGGTCAACCGGTCGGCGGCGCCGGCCGCCTGCGAGAGTTCGCCCCAGACCTCCGACAGCGCGCCGAGCGATCCCGCGGAGATCACGGCGTAGAGCAGGAACTGGCCGAGCGTGCCGGCAGACAGCGTGCCGGCCAGCACGCTGTGGGCGCCGACCCAGAGTACGGCGACGACGCTGCCGAAGATTAGGGTGATGGCGATGCCCGTCAAGAGTGCGCGTGAGCGGATGGCGGCGCGGGCGGCTTCGTAGGCGGATTCGACGGCGCCGGCGTATCGCGTCGCCGCGGCATCCTCGCCGTTGAAGGCCTGTACCGTACGGGTCGCGGCGATCGTCTCATTGGCGAAGGCGGACGCTTCGGCAAGCGTATCCTGAGCGGCGCGAGATCGCCTGCGCACCGAGCGGCCAAAGGCGACGAGTGGGAAGACGATCAGCGGGATCGCTCCGATGACGAGGCTCGAAAGTTTCGGCGAGGTGACGACCATCATGCCCATGGCGCCGAGACAGAGAATGAGGTTCCTGAGCGCCACCGAGGCGGTGGCGCCGACGGCGGACTTGATCTGCGTCGTATCGGCGGTCAGACGCGAGACGATCTCGCCGGACTGGTTGACGTCAAAGAAGGAGGGAGACAGCCGCGTCACATGGCTAAAGACGTCGCGGCGAAGATCGGCGACGATGCGTTCGCCGATGGTGATAACGAAATAATAGCGCAGCGCGCTGGCGACCGCGAGCACGATGGCCATGACCATCAGCATGGCGAAGTAGCTGTTGATGAAGCTGCCGTCAGACTGGTTGAAGCCATGATCGATCATGCGGCGCACGGCGAGCGGCAGGGCCAGCGAGGTCATGGCGGCAAGCGCCAACGAAATCAGCGCGCCAGCCACCAGCCCGCGATAGCGCATGACATAAGGCGTCAGCCTGCCGAGCGGCCGCAGCGACCGTCTCTTGTTTTCCTCAGCCTGTGCCTGATCTGCCAAATCGTCTCCATTCGCCCGCAGGACCACGCAATGCGGCCTGTTGGCTCTTGTTATCCCGGCGTCCTTCATGTATAGGCACCGCATCCTAATGGGAAGCCGTAGCCATCACGACTGCGGCTTCATTTATTCAATCGGTTCGGTGGCCGCAACTGCATGCGGCAAATTGAACTCCGGTATCGCAGGAAGATTGTTATGAAGGCAGGCATCCATCCCGACTATCACACGATCAAGGTAGTCATGACCGATGGCACCGAATACGAAACCCGCTCGACCTGGGGTTCGGAAGGCGCTGTCATGAACCTCGAAATCGATTCCAAGTCGCATCCGGCCTGGACGGGCGGCAACCAGCAGCTCATGGACCGCGGTGGCCGCGTTTCCAAGTTCAATAAGCGTTTCGGCGGCCTCGGTCTCTAATCGCTTCTGCTTGACGACGTTTCGCAAGGAGCCCGGTTCTGCCGGGCTTTTTTGCGTTTGCAGAACGGTGCGCGGCGGCAACAAAAAACCGGCCGCGCACTGCGCAGCCGGCCCAAATGAATTTAGCAGGTTTGGTCAGTTGTTGCCGAAGGCGGTCTGCAGCAGGGAAAGCTGCGCCTGGACGCTGTTCTGATTGTCATGAACGATCACGGCTTCAGCCGGACGATAGATTTCGCGATCCAGCAGCGCGATGCGGTTCTGCAGGCGCAAGGAGCGCTCGACGAGGTCGCGGAAGGATTCCGGCAGGTCGCCCCAGCCGGGTGCCGCGCGGTCGACGTTGAAGCCGTCGAGGCGGACCTTGTTCTTCTCGGCCAGCACCTGGTCACGCGACATCTCACCATTGTTGACGGCGCGCTGCAGCAGCAGCCACGAGGCCATCTGCATCAGGCGGGTGGTCAGCCGCATCGATTCCGCGGCGTAGAGGACGGATGCCATGCGCGGCAGAACCTTGGAGGCTGCGCGGCCTTGGCCATCGAGATAGGCGGCGGTCTCTTCGACCAGTGACATGCCTTCGGCATAGAGTGCCTTGAACTGTGAGGATGCAGCCGCGCGGCCCGCAAAACTGATCGTGTTCAATCCAACTTCCGACATCGCAATAGTCCCTGTTGCACGCAGCTACTTATGGTCAGGTAACGCCGGGCTTAACGGAAAAGTTTCCGCGTCCGGTCTTTATGACTTTAAGATGGTATCATTAGCGCAAATGCGCAAGCCGTTTCTTAAGAAAGGGTTAATCTCCACAGTTTCATGGAAATGCGCCGGCCGCAGCAAAAAGAAGAGCCGCAAAAGCGGCTCTCAAGGTAAAACAGGGAGAAAAATCAGACCAATTCACCGCTTGGAAAACTGTCTGAGATCCAGAGAAAGCCTGGATGAGTACAGTAATACGTTATAAAGCTTAATATTTTATTAACATTGTGCCGAATGAAGACTTGAGGTTGGCTCATTTTTCCTGCCTATGGCCTTGTTTTCGGAGGCTTTTAGCGGTTCACGAACGGAAGAAGCTTTCGGCGGCCTGTCGCCCGGACGCCTTGCGGGCGGCTTCGGCTTCGAGCCGGGCGATCTCGGTTTTCAGCAATTCCACTCGCGCCTTCAGCTCATCCACCGAAAGCATGGAGAGATCGGCGCCGATCTCGTGGGCGGTTTTCTTCTGCGGCCGGTCGTCATCGATAAAGCTCATCGGTTCTCCTCCTTTTGCTGCCGGCAGCATAATGCCGAAAAATGCGGCCGATACGGAATCGGAATTTAGGCCGATCCGGCCCAAATCCAGTCTCGCCTCCCCATTTTTCGTTTTTCGCGAACCACGGAGAAAACCGCAGTGCGGTTTGCAGGAAGGCCTAACCGAATTTTACAGCAGGATCGCTGCTTTCGGGAGATTTGCCGGTGCCACGATCGGCCAGCGACATGCTTTGGGGTGTCAGCATCGGTGACGTGCCGGTCGGGATCGTCGTATAGGCGTCGCGGTCGCTGGCCGGGACGGCGGCGCGGATGCGGCTTCTGATAATCGCATAAACGGTGATCAACACATGGGCGACGGCGGTGACCAGGAAAAGCGCGTGCGGGGTGATCGCCGACATGACGGGGCCGCCGAGCGTCGGGCCGATGACTGTGCCGATGCCGTAGAGCAGCAGCAGGCCGCCGGAGACTTTGACGAAATCCTCCGACGCCGCGAAGTCGTTCGCGTGAGCGACAGCGATCGGGTAGAGCGTATTGGCAACCGCGCCGTAAAGGACAACGAGCCCGATCAGCAAGCCCGGTGATGTCGGGTGAAGCAGAAAGATCAGCAAGCCGGCGATGGCGGCAATCGCCGACAATGCGGCGAGCACGTAGCGCCGGTCGATACGATCAGAAAGCCGGCCGGCCGGGAGCTGCATCATGGCGCCGGCGAAGATGGTGGCGCTCATCATGACGGCGATGCTGGTGTCGGAAAGGCCGGCACCGGCGCCGAAGACAGCTCCAAGCGTGCCGTAAGCGCCGTTGGCGATGCCGACGAGCAGAATGCCGAGGCAGGAAACGGGTGAATTGCGATAGAGCGCCGGCAGGTCGAGGCGCACGGCTTTCAGCGGCTGCGGTGACGCCGCGGTCGAAAGCGTCGTCGGCAGCATGGCGATGCAATAAAAGATGCCGCAGATCATGAACAGCACGGGCGTGCGTACATCCTCGAGCGGGATCATCATCTGGCCGCCGACGACACCGAGCAGGGTGATGCCGATATAGAGCGAGAAGATCGCACCGCGGCTCTCGTTGCTGGCGCGCTCGTTCAGCCAGCTTTCGATGATCATCGAGGTGCCGGCGGTGGAGAAGCCGGTCACCGCGCGCAGGATCACCCACCAGAACGGATCGATGATTATGCCGCTGACCAACGCGATAATGGCGATGATCGAGATGAAGCCGGAGAAGGCTCTGACATGGCCGACGCGGCGCACCAGTTTTGGCGCCACCAGGCAGCCGATGACGAAGCCGCCAGCCCACGAGGTGCCAAGCAGGCCCAGCGTCGTCGTGGCGTAGCCTTCGAGATTGCCGCGCACGGGAAGCAGGATACCCTGCAGACCATTGCCCATGAAAAGGAAGAGCGTGCCAAAGAGCAGCGCGGCGACGGACAGCAGATTTCTCTTCATTTCCCCAGACTCGGTCTCAAGCGATTATGAACGGACATAAGGCAAGACCTGCGCCTGCCCAGCCTCAAGATGATTGATTGTGCCCCGGAATGCCTTTACGGCGTGTGTGAACCTCTTGTTCGCGCGGAAAAATGTCCGTCCTGTGACATTCCGAAAAACGGAAAAAATAAAGCATGACAAAGTTGATAGCCTTGCTGCTCATCCTTGCCATGGCGATACAGGTGATCAAGCCGCTCGAGCTTCCCGGCCTCAGGCGGCGGATGGATTTCTGGAAAATCGCTCTGATCGCCTTCGGCATATGGGCAATGGCGCTGCTGTCGCGCGACTTCGTGATGTAAGCTTCGGATTCAAGCCTCGATGTGGCCGTCAGTCCTGCAGGATGATTTCGCCGCGCATTACGGAAACACAGCTTCCCGAGATGATGACATCGGTGACGATACCGCCGGATTTTGCCACGTCGAGGGTGATGACGCTGCGCCGCCCCGTTTCAATGCCCTGTTCGATGGTGATGTGGACGTTCATATTGGCCTCCGGCGTCAGCGTGACGAGATAGGCGCCGAGAGCGGCCGAAGCGCTGCCCGTCGCGGGGTCCTCAGGCACGTTGTCCAGCGGCGCGAACATGCGGGCGCGGATAGCCCACGGATTTTCGGGTGTCCTGGTATAGACGAAGAGCGAGAAGTCGTGGCCGCTCGTCGTCTGCCGGCCGGCGGCGGCCTGGAAGCCGGCAAGGTTCGGGCGGGCGGCGGAGAGCGCCTCGAGCCCGCTCAATTCGGCGACGGCGAAGTTCAGGCCGACCGAGGCAAAGACCGGGGCGTGGGTGGTTTTGACGATGGCGCCGGGTTCGAGCCCGATGCAGCGGGCGATGATTTCCTCGGCAATGGTATCGCCGACCGTCAGTGGCTGCGGTGCGCGGATGGCGGCGGCCGCGACCTTTCCGCCGCTGCGTCTCAGCTCGACCTCGACGATGCCGGCTTCTTCCTCGAAGCGCAGCTTCTCGCCGACCGGCTTACCGAAGATCTCCGCCTGCTGGCCGAGCACATAGGCAGTGCCGACATTCGGATGGCCGGCAAAGGGGATCTCCATCGTCGGGGTGAAGATGCACACGCGGGCGGAATTCTCGGGGTCTTCAGGTGGCAGGACGAAGGTCACTTCGGAATAGTTGAACTCGGTGGCGATCCTCTGCATCGCCGCATCGCTCAGACCGCGGGCATCCGATATGACGGCAAGCGGATTGCCCTCGAAACGGGTGGACGTGAAGACATCGACGGTGACGTAGGAAATGGTGTCCATAGCGGCTCCTCTTGCAGCGGGCCGTTATGAATAATCACGATTTTTCGCGGGACGAAGCGGTTTCTTGTCGCCGAGACAATGCTGAGGGCTGTCTATCGCGTTGCGCTGATTTTTACGCAGATTCGTCGGATGGGGAGTGCGAGGCCTCTCCGAACTCCCTCATTCCTGTGCTCGTCACAGGAATCCAGCCACGGCGCGTCTGCGCCGTGAATGAATCAATATCTCAAGGGAAAGAGTCTTCCGCGCCCAAAGACTTGGGAGCACTGGATTCCTGTGACAAGCACAGGAATGAGGGAGGCGAGGGGATTAGGCACGAGCAGCAACGTTGATGTGCTGCCCTTGCCCGAATCCCAAATGCTAAAACTCAGGCCGCCTTTTCCAGGTCTTTCTTCCAGCTGCCCTTGGCGGCGAGGCTGTTCATCTCGGCGCGGTGGGTGAATTCACGCTGGCCGGCGGCGACGTTTTCCGGCTTGCCGTTCCAGGCCTTGAGCGCGCTGTCCTGCAGGGCGCGACCGTAGGAGAAGGTGACGAACCAGGGCAGGCCGGCCGTGGCATTGATCGCCGAAAGGTGCGCGGTCGCCTCTTCGGTCGACTGGCCGCCGGAGAGGAAGGCGATGCCGGGAACCGCAGAGGGAACCGTGCGCTTCAGCACCTGCACGGTGCGTTCGGCGACTTCGGCGACCGAGGCCTTGCGGGCGTTCTTGCCGTCGATGACCATGTTCGGCTTCAGGATCATGCCTTCGAGGCTGACGCGGGCATCGGCCAGCTCCTCAAAAACGATGCGCAGGGTGGATTCGGTGACTTCGGCGCAGCGGTCGATATTATGGTCGCCCGGCTTGCCGTCCATTAGGCATTCCGGCTCGACGATCGGAACGATTTTGGCTTCCTGGCAGAGGGCCGCGTAGCGGGCAAGCGCCTGAGCGTTGGCGCGAACCGAGCCGCGGGTCGGCAGCGTCGAGGAGATCGCGATGACGCCGCGCCACTTGGCGAAACGGGCGCCGGCTTCATAATATCGAGCCAGACGTTCGCCGAGGCCATCGAGGCCTTCGGTGATGGTTTCGCCTGGAAATTTGGCCATCGGCTTGGCGCCGGTATCGACCTTGATGCCGGGAATTGAACCAGCGGCGCGGATGATGTCGACGAAAGGCGTGCCGTCGGCGGCCTTCTGGAAAAGCGTCTCTTCGTAGAGGATGACGCCGGAAATATACTTCTTCATCGCCTCGTCGGAGCGGAAGAGCATTTCGCGGTAATCGCGACGGCTGATTTCGGTCGATTCGAGATTGATCGTGTCGAAACGCTTCTTGATGGTGGAGGTCGATTCATCGGCCGCAAGCAGTCCCCGGCCGCCTGCAACCATCTGCACTGCAATGTCTTCCAGTCGTTCGCTCATTCGTTCTCTCCACAGCATGAAACATCGGCGGTTTAAGAATATAGGACGGCGATAACAGAAGTTTATAGGGAGGAAAATGGAAGGCTAAATCGTTGAAACGATTGAAATCGTTTCAATCGTTTGAAAAACTGGGATTTTTTCCGGCGCTTGAGCAAAAGACCGCGCAAGGCTACTCGCCGCCGCGGTCTATCCCCATATAAAACCTGTCAAATCCGCTTAGCAGTCATTTGCCGGCATTGAGGACGGCGACGCCGGGCAACTCCTTGCCTTCCATCCATTCGAGAAAAGCGCCGCCGGCAGTGGAGACATAGGTGAAGTTGTCGGCAACGCCGGCATGGTTCAGTGCTGAGACGGTGTCGCCGCCGCCGGCAACGGAGGTCAGCTTGCCGGTCGCTGTGCGCTCGGCGGCGTATTTCGCGGCAGCTACCGTTGCGGTATCGAAGGGCTCGATCTCGAAGGCGCCGAGCGGACCGTTCCAGACGAGCGTCGAGGCACGCTCGATCCAGGCATTGATGGCCTGAATGGATTTCGGCCCGACGTCGAGCACCATGGCATCGGCGGGAATGGCGTTGATATCGACCGTCTCATTGGCGGCGCCCGCCTTGAACTCGCGGGCGACGACGCCGTCTTCCGGCAGGATGATGGCGCAGCCTGATGTCGCGGCCTCGATCATGATCTGCTTGGCGGTTTCAGCAAGATCATGCTCGCAGAGCGACTTGCCGACACTGGTGCCACGCGCGGCGATGAAAGTATTGGCCATGCCGCCGCCGATGACGAGTGCATCGACCTTCTTCACAAGATTCATCAAAAGGTCGATCTTGGTCGAGACCTTGGCGCCGCCGACGATGGCGACGACGGGACGGGCAGGATTACCGAGACCTTTTTCCAGCGCTTCCAGCTCGGCCTGCATGGTGCGGCCGGCATAGGCCGGCAGGTGGTGGGCAAGGCCTTCGGTGGAAGCATGGGCGCGGTGGGCGGCGGAGAAGGCGTCGTTGACATAGATATCGCCGTTGGCGGCGAGCGCCTTGGTGAAGTCGGGATCGTTCTTTTCCTCGCCCTTGTGAAAGCGGGTGTTTTCCAGCAGCAGAATATCGCCATTATTCATTCCGGCTACGGCGGAGGCGGCGGCCTCGCCGATACAGTCGGAGGCCGTCAGCACCGCATGATCGAGCACCTCCTCGACGGAAGGGGCGATCAGCGACAGCGACAGATCCGGCGACGGACCGTCCTTCGGCCGGCCGAAATGGGCAAGCAGGATCACTTTGGCGCCCTTGCCCGATAGTTCGAGGATCGTCGGCGTCACACGCTCGATGCGCGTCGTATCGGTGACCTTGCCGTCCTTGACCGGGACGTTGAGGTCGACGCGGATGAGCACGCGCTTGCCGCTGATGTCGGAGAGATCGTCGAGGGTCTTGAAAGAAGGCATGGGGAAGATCCAGTCTTGGTTGGCGGAAGTCGCGCCGACCATAGCAAGGATCATTCGAGACGCAAGGCGTTCAACGGCCGTTTTCGCGCCTGGCTTCGTCGCCTCCGGCCGATGCTTTCGGCATGGTTTCGGAGGCCGCCGCTTCGCGGTTGCGACGTCCGTTCAACCTGTCGCGGATGCGCTGGATAATGTCCTTGAGATTGATGAAGATCGGCAGCGTCGTGGCCGGTTCGACCGCTTCGAGCGACATGCCGACGGAGGTGACGTGGTCGTGCTCGTCGAGATCACGGACGATGAGGATGATCGAGCCGAGACGGACGCGATCGGCATAATCGGCCTTGCCGCCGAGGCGCTGCCGCATCAGTTCGGCGATGGTCAGGCCTTTCTCGGATTCGTTGAGCAGGCCGGGCCCATAGGCGGCATCGAGATCGGCCGCGGGACGGGCGGGTGAGAGCGCGAAGGCGCCGAAGAATTCGGCATCATCCTCGTCCACCGGCGCACGGCTGGCGAAGAGCCGGTCGAGCAGCCGGGAATAACTCGGCACGATGAAGAGATAGACTAGATCGTTTTCGCGCAGCCGCCCGGCATACTGGTAGCGCATCGATTTACCGTCGCGGATGACGAGCGAAGGGGTTGCCCAGCGCGGAATGCGCTCGCCGCGCAGCACCGGACTATCCTTGATCACGCGATAGGAGAGCAGTTCGTGGTTGGCGGCACCCGGCAGGTCGACCTCGACCTTATCGACGGCGCCGATGCGTGGCGGAATGATCAGGCCGAGCTTCTTGGCGACGGGTTTGATCGTCCAGCCCTGCACCAGCAGGGAGACCAGCACGATAATAAAGGCGGTGTTGAAAAAGATCTGGCCGTTTTCCAGCCGGCCGAGGATCGGCATGATGGCAAGCAGGATGGAGACGGCGCCGCGCAGACCGACCCAGGCGACGAAGCCGATTTCCTGCTGGGTGTAATCGAATGGGAGCAGCGACAGCCAGATCGCCAGCGGCCGGGCGACGAAGATCAGGAAGAGGGCAAGCAGGATCGCTGGCACGATGATGACGGGGAATTGCGACGGTGTCGCGAGCAGGCCGAGCACCAGAAACATGATGATCTGCGCCAGCCAGGTCATGCCGTCCTGGAAGCGTTTGATGGTGCCGATCGCCTGCATCTTGCGATTTCCGGCATAGATGCCGGCGACATAGACGGCGAGAAAGCCGCTGCCCCCGACCGTGCCGGCAAAGGAGAAGACGAGAAGGGCAAGCGCCAGCACGAAGATCGGCGTCAGGCCGCGATCGGTGTCGAGCCTGCTGACGATCAGCACGATCATCATGCCGCCGAGCAGGCCGAGGATGACGCCGAGCCCCATCTGCTGCACGAACATGGCGAGCATGCCGATATTGATGCCAGCATAACGCTCGCCGCTCGCCAGGACCTCTACAAGGGCGATGGTGAGGAAGATCGCCATCGGATCGTTGGTGCCGGATTCGACTTCCAGCGTCGAGCGCACCTTATCGCGGATGTTGATGCCGCCGATGCGCAGCAGGAAGAAGACGGCGGCGGCATCCGTCGAGGCGACGATCGAGCCGAGCAGCAGGCCTTCGAGCCAGGTGAAGTCCAGCAGCCACATGGCGGCGACGGCAAAGAGCGAGGCGGTGATCAGCACGCCGACCGAGGCGAGCGTGAGGGAGGGAACGGCTGCCAGCCGGAAGGCCTGCATCGGCGTGCCGAAGCCGGAATCGAACAGGATGACGGCAAGGGCAATGGAGCCGAGAATATAGGCAAGGTAATTGTTGCTGAACTCGATGCCGAGGCCGTCGACGCCGGCGGCGAGGCCGATCATCAGGAAAAGCAGCAGCAGGGGGGCGCCGAAGCGAAAGGCGAGCAGGCTTGAAAAAGCGGCAAGAAGCACGAGCGCCGTCGAGACCAGCACCACGATATAGAACGCTTCCATGCCCACCCCTTTTCATCGACTGCCTTGCGGATGCGGCCACCCCTAGCCGATCCGTCTATTCCAACCCTCCACCACGCGCGTCGATTCATCAGTAAACGGCAAAACGACAGAGAAGGGTAGGCCTTGCGGCTTAACCTCGTCTCGTGCTGCATCATGCTGCTGAACGGCTGCCGGACGGCCACCGACACGGAAATGCTACGGGAGAAACTCTCTACAAAGAATGTATAAGAAAATCAGGCAAGAGCAGGGCGAACGGCAGGAAAATCGATTTTTCTGCGGGTATTCGCAAACCGCAGCAGGATAGACATATTCCTACATGCGGCCCGTCAGAACACTGCCTGAAGTATGATGACGGCGAGGAACGAAAGACCGATGAACGCTGCAACCCGAATGGCCAGACGATTAGCCTTTGCCAACACGGCGGGTTTGACGTCCCGCTTGGGATGAAACCGCTGCCGCCGCTTGAGGGTGGTTTGGGACAAGCGTTTTTGCGCCTCTGCCATTTATCGCCTCCACTTGGATCATCTCAGCCATTGTGCAGCTTTATTGCATTTCCTCAGTTTATCACGCTTGGCCAGCGGATTGCCAACCGTGATTCCGTCCTTGCGGCTGCACCGAACCCGTCGATTCGAAATGGCTTTCACTGTCAGTTTTCGGTGTCCTCGCCCTCGTCAGTCAGGTCTTCGACCGGGACCAGGAAAACCACGAACTCGTCGTCGATGGTCCGTTCGGGATCGTCGTCGAATTCATAGGCGTGCTCGACTTCGCTGGCTTCCTCAGCCGTCGCCTTGCGCAGGCTGAGCGTCGCCTTGCGGTCCCAAAGCGGCTTGCCTTCGGACTCGAGAATGGTCAGGTCGTCGCGAAAATCTTCCGCCTCGAAGAAATGCGTCGCTTCCTCATGGTTCTTCGAGCGAAAGCTGGCGATGGCGCGGCCGGCGATTTCAACGGTAAAGTAATCCATCCATCCCTCTTTATCTTCCCGGTGCGACGGTGCTCCGGGTTGTCAACAATGCCACGACCGGCTTCAGACGCCTATAACAAAACGGCCCGGTTTCCCGGGCCGCCTGCGATATTCGGTGGTCGAGCCCTCAGATGAGCTTGGCGAAGGCCACGGCCGTGTCCGACATGCGGCTGGAGAAGCCCCACTCGTTGTCGTACCAGGACAGGACGCGCACGAAATTGCCTTCCATGACCTTGGTCTGATCGGTTGCGAAGATCGAGGAGTGGCTGTCGTGGTTGAAGTCGCGGGAGACGAGCGGCTCGTCGGTGTAGCCGAGGATGCCCTTCAGCTTGCCGTTGGAGGCAGCCTTGATGGCTTCGTTGATCTCGCCGACCGTCGTGCCCTTCTTGGAAACGAACTTGAAGTCGACGACCGAGACGTTCGGCGTGGGAACGCGGATCGAGGTGCCGTCGAGCTTGCCCTTGAGGTGGGGCAGCACGAGGCCGACGGCCTTGGCGGCGCCCGTCGAGGTCGGGATCATGGAGAGAGCGGCAGCGCGGGCGCGATACAGATCCTTATGCATTGTGTCGAGCGTCGGCTGGTCGCCGGTGTAGGAGTGGATCGTCGTCATAAAGCCGTGGTCGATGCCGACGGCGTCGTCGAGAACCTTGACGACCGGCACCAAGCAGTTGGTGGTGCAGGAGGCGTTGGAGATGACCATGTGCTCCTTGGTGAGCTGGTCATGGTTGACGCCGAACACGACCGTCAGGTCAGCGCCGTCGGCGGGAGCCGAGACGATAACGCGCTTGGCGCCGGCCGTCAGATGGGCAGCGGCCTTGTCGCGGGCGGTGAAGATGCCGGTGCATTCCATGGCGATGTCAACGCCGAGCTCGCGGTGTGGCAGCGTTGCCGGGTCCTTGATCGCGGTGACCTTGATCGGCTTGCCGCCGCCAACGATGATCGTGTCGCCTTCGACCTTCACTTCGGCCGGGAACTTGCCGTGGATCGAGTCGTAACGCAGGAGATGGGCATTGGTCTCGACCGGGCCGAGGTCGTTGATGGCGACGACCTCGATATCGGTGCGGCCGGATTCGACGATAGCGCGGAGGACGTTACGGCCGATGCGACCGAAACCATTGATGGCAACCTTGACTGTCATGTTCATTCACTCCCGATAGAATAGGGCCCGATGGAGAGGGCCTGGAATTGAGGAGATGGAGAGCGCCTCAAGGCGCCCTCTTTAAAGCTTTGCTTCGGCAGCCGCAACGACGGCGTCGGCGGTGATGCCGAAATGCTTGTAGACGTCCTTGACCGGGCCGGACGCGCCAAAGCCCTTCATGCCGATGAAGCTGCCTTCCGGTCCGATAAAGGCGTCCCAGCCTTCGCGGACGGCGGCTTCGACGGCGATCTTGACCGGCGAGTTGCCGAGCACGTCCCTGCGGTAGGCCTCCGGCTGCTCGAAGAACAGTTCGGTGCAGGGCACCGATACGACACGCACCGAAACGCCCCTGGCTTCCAGAGTTGCGCGGGCGGCAACGGCGATTTCGACCTCGGAGCCCGAAGCGAAGATCGTCACCCTGGCATCGGCATTGCCGGAGAGCGTATAGGCGCCGAGTTCGCAGAGGTTCTTCGCATTATACTCGGTGCGGACGGTGGTCAGGTTCTGGCGGGTGAGAGCCAGGGCAGACGGACGATTTGTACTCTTCATGGCGATCTGCCAGCATTCCGCCGTTTCGACGGCGTCGGCCGGGCGGAAGACCTGCAGGTTCGGGACGGCGCGCAGGCCGGCGATCTGCTCGACCGGTTGATGTGTCGGGCCATCTTCGCCAACGCCGATCGAATCATGCGTCAGGACGTGGATGACACGAATGCCCATTAGAGCCGAGAGGCGGATCGGCGGGCGGCAATAATCCGAGAAGATCATGAAGCCGCCGCCATAGGGGATGAGGCCGCCGTGCAGCGAGATGCCGTTCATGGCAGACGCCATGCCGTGCTCTCGGATGCCCCAGTGCATGTAGCGGCCCTTGAAATCCGTCGGGGTGATGGAGATCATCTGGCTGGTCTTGGTATTGTTCGACGGGGTCAGGTCGGCAGAGCCGCCGAGCGTTTCCGGCACGAAACCGTTGATTATTTCGAGTGCGTCTTCGGATGCCTTGCGTGTCGCAACTGTCGGCTTGGTCTCGGCGAGCTTCTTCTTGTAATCATCGATCGCCTTGTCGAAGCCTTCAGGCAGATCGCCTGAAAAACGCCGAGTGAACTCGGCCTTGGCAGCAGACTTGGCAAGGGTTTCCTCCCAGGCTCTGACGATATCTTCGGAGCGGGTGCCGGCTGCGCGCCATGCATCGAGAATATCCGAGGGAACGACGAAGGGCTCGTAATCCCAGTTCAGCGCCTTACGGGTGGCGGCGATCTCGTCGGCGCCGAGCGGGCTGCCGTGAACCTTGTGGCTGCCGGCCTTGTTCGGGGCGCCGAAGCCGATCACCGTCTTGCAGGCGATGAAGGTCGGGCGATCAGACTTGTGGGCGGCTTCGATCGCATCGGCGATGGCGGCCTGATCGTGGCCATCGATCTCAATCGTGTTCCAGTGAACGGCCTTGAAGCGGGCAATCTGATCCGTCGAATCCGACAGCGAAACGGCGCCGTCGATGGTGATCGAGTTGTTATCCCAGAAAAGGATCAGCTTGTTGAGCTTCAGGTGGCCGGCAAGGGCGATGGCTTCATGGCTGATGCCTTCCATCAGGCAGCCGTCGCCATTGATGACATAGGTGTAGTGGTCCTGGAGGTCCGCACCGAATTCCTCGCGCAGCTTGCGTTCGGCGATCGCCATGCCGACCGCATTGGCGATACCCTGACCTAGCGGGCCGGTGGTGGTCTCGATGCCGGTTGCGTGGCCGTATTCAGGGTGGCCGGCGGTCTTGGAGCCGACCTGACGGAACTGCTTCAGGTCCTCGATCGTCATATCGGGATAACCGGTCAGATACAGCAGCGAATAGAGCAGCATCGAGCCATGGCCGGCCGACAGCACGAAGCGGTCGCGGTTCGGCCAATGCGGCTTCTTGGGGTCGAAGCGCAGATATTTGGTGAACAGGACCGTCGCCACGTCAGCCATGCCCATCGGCATACCAGGGTGGCCGGAATTCGCCTTTTCAACGGCGTCCATGGCGAGGAAACGGATCGCGTTCGCCATCCGGTCGTTTTGTTGGAGAGAGGTCATAGCTTTTCTGCAAGCTCCGGGTGTCGGGGGATGGCCTCGAGCCTCCAAGACCATCGAGTGAAAGCGGCTGACACATAGCAGTTGGGGCTGGCGAGTCAATAAATGGCGGGGCAAATCCCAGCGGCCTGCGGCAATTTTTTGACATTTGATCGCTCGACTATACAAAAGACCAAACTGGCGCGGCGGGCCTGTCCAAAACGTTCATCCACAGATAGGCAGGCTGCCGGGTGACGGGATTTATTGACGGGCCGTTGGCGAGCTGCATATCCTCTTGAAATCACAAGATCGGCAGATGTGGCCGATTCGCAGGTCCTGCACGGGAATCGGAAAGGCATGATGCCCACAGGCAAAACCATGGAAGCAGCGCTCGAGGAATTGAGACAGGCGATTTCGAGCCTCGAAAACGCCGTCGACATGCGTGTCGAGCGGCAGCGCGAGCAGGGGGAGATCGAGGGCGAGGTGCGACGTGTGCATGCCGACCGCTCCCGTCTGGCCCAGGAGCTCGACCAGGCCGAATTTCGCGCCAACCGGCTGGAAGAGGTCAATCGTGAGGTATCGCGGCGGCTGGTGACGGCCATGGAGACGATCCGCGCGGTTCTGGACCGCTGATGAGAGAGAATTTGATATGGCGCAGGTGACGGTAACGATCGACGGCAAGGCCTATCGCATGGCCTGCGAGGAGGGGCAGGAGGATCATCTGACCGATCTCGCCACGCGTTTCGACCGCTATGTCGGCCATCTCAAGGGCCAGTTCGGAGAGATCGGCGATCTCAGGATCACCGTCATGGCCGGCATCATGATCATGGACGAGATTGCCGAGCTGACGCGCCGCATCGCCGGGCTGGAAACCGAGCTCGAGTCGCTGCGCGGCAACCGCGACACCGTGCTTGCCGCGACCGCCCGCACCGAGGAAACGTTGGCGGCAGCGCTCGGCGAGGTTTCGAGCCGTATTCGCGGCATCACCGACAAGCTGAATGGCCGGGCCGCACCCGAACTCAATTGATGTCAATTAAATAAAAACGGCTGGCCGTCGCCACTGGCGCGTCGATGCAAACGGCCTTATATATCGCGATGCGGTCTGCGCCTCTCGACAGGAACCACAATCCCTGGGGCCATACTCGATCCAAAGGGAGCTGTCCCTGTCCGGGCTCGTGGGCCTGGACACACGGTGCCCACCTACGTTTGTAGGCGCCCAGGATCGTAAACATCCATCGGTCGTCGTGGATCGCACCTTTTCCTTTCATCGTTGAAGACGAAGCCGGGTGTATAGGGCGAACGCGGCTTGCGCGTCCGCCCCTCGTGGCGCGCAGTTACTTCTTCAAGCCGGGAAGCGTCACCTGGAAGACCTGGAACATGGTGTCGACATCGGCGCCGCCGTCAGCCTTATAGGCTGCGCCAACCTGGAAGCCATCCTGCGTCAAGAAGTCGTTGTCGTTGGCGACGAACAGGAAGTAATCGTCCGGCAGCTTCGTGTCGAGGACACTTGCCAGACCCATCGCTTCCCATTTTTCCGATAGATCGTTCCTGTCGTTCGGCGCACCGTTGTGCAGGCCGAAGCGGCCAAGCTCGGCCTCGTCGTTGAGGTCGATGAACGGTGTCAGCGTAGCCGGTGTGAGCGACGGGTCGAGGACACCTTTCGGTGCAGCCGCCTTGCCGGCGTCGAAATCGCTGCCGGCGATATCGGTTGCGGCGGATAGGTCGACGATGTCGATCTTGCGATACAGAGACGTGTCGCCCTTCACGCCCTGGCCGTTGCCGCTGTCACGGGCAAGCATCAGGAAGGTCTTGTCGGAAAGGGCGACGATCTCGCTCTCGGCGGCGATCGTCGTCTTGCCCTTAGCGTCCTTGAAGATCGGCAGCGGCACGACATATTCGTGCACCAGCTTCAGATGATCGGGATCGGCGGCGTCATAGATCATGGCGCGGGTATTCTGGCGGGTCGAGCCGGAATCGCCGCCGTCCTGGCGGGCCGCCGACTGCAGTACGGCAACGATAAACTTGCCGTCGGGCGTCATTGCCATGCCTTCGAGGCCCTGGTTGTTCTGGCGGCCGGTTTCGGGGTCCTTCGGATCGGGAGCGGACCCGCCGGGACCGGGATTGTTTGAAGCGAAGCTCAGCGCGCCCTTGCGCATCGGCAGAAGCGCCTTGGGCGGCTGGGTGGCTGAAAGCAAGTGGCCATCGGCGGAGAAGCGATAGATCTAGGGGCCGTATTCGTCGCTGACGAACATAGTGCCGTCGGCCATGCGGATGATCGCCTCATCGTCGAGGGCGATCTTGCCGTTCGCCGCCTGCGGCAGCGGCGGGAAGTTGCCGGCAGCGGCGCGGACGCCGGATTCCGGGTCGAGACCGGTCGTGTCCGCGCCCTTGTCGTCAACAAAGAGCATGGAATCGACGAGTTTCGCCTCGACGCCCGATTGCTCATTGCCGGCCTCGGGGGTCGCGCCTGGCGCTGTCGGGGTCAGAATGATCGAAAGGGTGTTCAGGCGCGGGCGGTAGTCGACAGTGCCGGCGGCATTGTAACCGCGGTCGGGCAGCAGGTAGAGCGTGCCCCTATAGCTGGCGCCATCCCGAGTCCAGGCGGCGGGGTCGATCGCCATCCCGGAGCCGGAGCCGAAGGTTTCACCGAATTTGTCGCGCTGGTTGGCCGGAATGCGGCCGACGCCGACCAGGCCCTTATTGACGAAAGTGGCGGAATTCTCCGACCTTGCCAAGGCGGGAATGGCGGCGGATGCTGCGAAAACTGCGGCGAACAGCCGCGATGCATATGATCTGACGTTCTTCATGAAATAGCCTCTCGGTCAAAAGCGTTCCTGCAACGGTTCCCGCCCGCAAGCTGGACGCCGTTTCGAATGACATTCCTCGGCTTTGGGATCGATTCCTCAGAACCGAACACACCCGGATTTCGCCCCTATCCCGGCTAAACGTCTAGGATGGGATCGTGATAACTGGATGACACCCTCGGAGCCTGCAATCAGCTCATTGCCCTAATCGACCGGATAGGGTCCTTCGGCGAATACTTCCTCGTGGTAGCCCTTGGAGCCGACATCGATCGCCAACGGGCTTCGCCACTCGCGACACTCGCGCAGGCAATCGAGCACGAAGCGGAAATCATAGCGCGGCCGCCAGCCAAGTTCGCGCCTTGCGCGTTCGTTGACGTAGACGCGATCGAGCGTCGGGAACATTTTCCAGCCGCGTTCGGCGTAAAGCGTGTTTGCACCTGGAAACAGCCGCTCGACGACAGCAGGCGCATCACGTCTGAGCTCTGCGCGATCGCCCGGTAGAAAGGGCGTCGTGGCCGAGATGATATAGCGGCCGAAGCCGATTGCCGGCGCCTTTTCGAGCGCCAGAAAATGGGCGTCGACCACGTCGCTGATATCGACGCGGCGATGAAGCAGCTCGTTGGCCTGCGCATTTCCCGCCGAATAGCTGTTGCGAATCTCGGGATCATCATCACTTTCGGGAAAGAAGCGCGACGTCCTGAGGATGACGACAGGCAGGCGGGATTTGCGGGCGAAGAGTTCCGAAATTCCTTCGGCAGCGAGCTTTGTCACGCCGTAGATATTCTTCGCGACAGGAAGCACATCCTCGGTGACCCACGCTGCGGGCTCGCCGGCCGCCGGCGTCAACGCCGCGCCGAAAGCGCTGGTGGTGCTGGTGAAGACGAAGCTTGCAACGCCCGCGGCAGTCGCCTCTTCGAGCAGGTTCAGCGTGCCGCCGACATTGGTGTCGAGGAAATCGCGATTGCCGTGGGTCGCCACATGCGGCTTGTGGAGCGTGGCGGCATGGATGACTTGGCTGATGCCCGACATCGCTCGCCTGATAAAGCCGCGGTCACCGATGGAGCCGACCATATCGGTAAAACCCGAAGGCTTGATGTCGATGCCGCGCGCCCACCGGCTCTGAGCTCTCAAGCTGCGCATCAGCGCCTCGCCGAGGTGGCCGGCGCTTCCCGTCACCAATATCGTCATCGCGTCGTCTCCTGACTGCGTTGGCGGCGGACGCTATAAAGACCGGTGTCGTGGGACAACGCATAAATTATGCATGGGCATGCAGGAAGGCTGCAGGCTCAGCGGATTGTGGTGACGAGGCGGCCAGCGGTGCCATCGGAAAGCCTGATCCGCTCCCAAGTGACGCGGCCCGGGGTAATCGGCAGGCGCACATTGCCGTTGGCGCCGGTATCGAAGGTCAACGATAGCAGCCTGTCCTCATGCCAGCCGCGCTCCTCCAGAGACAGTTCGGCGGCGGCGATCTCGGCGGAGGCGTAGGAAAAAAGAGAGCGGCCGAGAAAAGCGCCGAGCGGTGCACGCCATTCCGCCTGCCGCGGTCGGGAAGCAGACAGAAGCCGATGCGTGCTATCGCAGATCAGATGCACAGACCGGACGGAATCCTCGACCAGCCGCTTTAAGGCCGCATCGGCCGCAGCATGTTGCGGCGTGGCGAAAATCCGTTCCAGCTTGACGGCTTGGTTGGGCGAGGGATCAAGCTGGCCGCGCTCCCAGCGCGAAACGGTCGCCTGGTTGACGCCGAGGAGTTCCGCGAGGTGTTGCTGCTTCATGCTGCGCAGCAACCGCATGCGGCGTATGCCGGCTCCTGATATCGTCATTTGTCCTGAGCTCCCACGCTTCTTTTGCCAGGATAGGAGTTCGGCGGGCCGGAGGGCAAGCCGATCCTCACGCCGGTCATTGTTCCGGCTAGCCTTCGAGGTCGCTTCTCAGCCGATCAAGGATCGACAGGGCATGACCTGCATAGGCGCTGATCCAACGGTCGTAGATGTGTTTGATCGGCAGACTGTTCAGGTGGTTCCAGCGTTCGCGGCCCTCCTTTCTGGCGACGATCAGCCCCGCTTCCTCAAGCACCTTCAGATGCTGCATCACCGTGCAGCGGTCCATCCCGGAAAACATCTCGCAGAGCGCGCCCGTTGTGCGGGGGGCCTCCTTGAGCAGGTCGAGGATTTCGCGGCGGCGATGATGCGCCAGTGCCTTGAAGACAGGGTCGTCGGTTGATTCGCTTGACATGTTATATTTTTATAACATAATGGCCTCAGGCACAATGGAGAAGAGGAGAAGTGCAATGTCTCTCGGAATCCGCGTTTCCGGCCGGATCGGCCGTCCTGTTGCCGAAGTGTTCGATGCCGTCGTCAACCCGAAGAAACTCAGCAGCTATTTCACCACGATCGGCGGGGCGAGCGCCCCGCTCGTTCAAGGCACGACAGTAACCTGGTGGAAGGATGCGCCGGTCGAGGTTGTCGAGCTTGTGCCGGAAAGCCGCATCGTGCTTCGCTGGGACGGCGGCACTGCCGAGGACAAGACAAGGTATAAGACGCTGGTGGAAATGAATTTCAAGACGCTGGAGGATGGCGGCACGCTGGTGACGATTGCCGAGAACGGCTGGCGCGAGGACGAGGCCGGCCGGCGCGGCACCTATCTCAACTGCGAAGGCTGGACACAGATGCTTTGCAGCATGAAGGCCTTCGTCGAATACGGCATCAATCTGCGCGAGGGCATGTATCTCAGCGAGATGAAAGGCGAGCCGGCCAGCGCCCCGGATGTTTGACGAGGCCTGTCTCGAAGGAGATCGGCGGCCCATCGCCAGACTTTGCTTGCCTGTCACACTGCGGGTGCTAGTTTCCGGAGTCGATACTTCATCTCGGTTTCCAGGAGATTCATTATGCAGCTTGGTATGGTCGGTTTGGGCCGAATGGGCAATTATATGGTCCAGCGCCTGATGCGGGGCGGTCACGAATGCGTCGTCTACGACACCAGGCCGGAAAGCGTTGCTGAGCTCGCAGGTCTCGGCGCGACCGGCAGCGCTTCGATGGAGGAATTCGTCTCCAAGCTCACGCATCCGCGTGCGATCTGGCTGATGCTGCCGGCGGCGATCGTCGACAAGGTGCTGGCCAGCCTGGTGCCGCTGCTTCAGAACGGCGATATCGTCATCGACGGCGGCAATTCCTATTACCACGATGACATCCGCCGTGGCGCCGAACTCATCACCAAAGGCATCCATTATGTCGATGTCGGCACCAGCGGCGGCGTCTTCGGCCTGGAGCGCGGCTATTGCCTGATGATCGGTGGCGAGAAGGGTACCGTCCAACATCTGTCTCCGATCTTTGCGACGCTCGCCCCCGGCGTCGGCAAGACGGAAGCATCGCCAAACCGCACCGCCGAAGCGGCGGCGGCCAGCACGGCGGAGCAGGGTTATCTGCATTGCGGCCCGCACGGCGCCGGACATTTCGTCAAGATGGTGCATAATGGCATCGAATACGGCCTGATGGCTGCCTATTCCGAGGGCCTCAACATTCTGAAACACGCCAATATTGGCGCCGCCTCGCACGATGCCGATGCGGAAACCGCGCCGCTCGCCCATCCCGAACATTTTCAATACGACTTCAATCTGCCGGATGTCGCGGAAGTCTGGCGCCGCGGCAGCGTCATCACCTCCTGGCTGCTCGATCTCACCGCCGATGCCCTGCATGTCGACCCCGCACTTTCGAAATATGCCGGCCGCGTCTCGGACAGCGGCGAGGGCCGCTGGACGATCATGGCGGCAATCGACGAAAGCGTGCCGACACCGGTGCTGAGTGCGGCGCTCTACGGCCGCTTCTCCTCGCGCGACAATGACGAGTTCGCCAACAAGGTGCTGTCGGCAATGCGCGCGGGTTTCGGCGGCCACGTGGAAAAGCCGGCGCCGAAATCCTGAAGGCCAGGTCACTCCCTTCACTGAGCAGAAGGCGACCGTCACCCGTAAATGGCGGGCTTGACGGCGGCCTCGGTAGGCGGCGCCAGCGGTCTTTCCTGGCCATCGGTATGGCTTTCCTACCGCTTGCTGGCGGCAGCAGTCGCGAGTATCCAATGCAAGATGTCAGCCTTGTTTTGTGCAAGCGCGACACTTGATTGGAGGGCGGTCGTGAAGCGTGACAGGGCAGGAGGCTTGAAGGCCGCCATATCGGGCATATTCATTGTGCTTCTTTCCGCGGCTTCGCCCAGCTTTGCCCAGACGCAGCCGGCACAAGTGCAGGCCGCGGCCGCTCCGCCGGCCCAAGTGCGTGAGATGATGCAGCTCATGCAGACGCCCGAGGTCAAGCAATGGATGTCGGCCCAGATGGCGGCGACGTCTGCGGGCGATACAGCGGTGGAAAACCAGATGTCTATCCTGTCGGGTTTGCTGCAGCATGCCCGTCGTCATGTCTCGATGGTTTCCGATGCCGCGATGACGCTGCCCTTGCAGATCAACAATGCATTCTCGCTGCTTTTCGGCGAAATCGCGGCCACCGGCCGAATGCGTATGGCCGGCCAATTCCTGGCGATCTTTCTGCTGGGCGCGATCATCGAAAGCATTGCCCGCTATGCCTTCCGTCGCCGCCGTCGCCGTCTGGCTGCGATGGCAGGCATGCATCTGGCGCCGCGTGTCATCCCGGCGCTGATCTTCGCGGCGGCGACGGTGCTGACGCTGCTCAGCCTCTACTGGCCGCCGATCAGCCAGAGCATCGCCATCGTCTGCGTCGTCGCACTGATCGTCCAGCGTTTCACGATCTGCCTCGGCGGTGTGCTGGTCGATCTCATCGCACTGGCGCGGGCCGAGGAAGAGCGGCAGGGCATCCCCGCGCCGACCATGCCGGGCCGTGCCATCGCACTCTTCTGGTATCGCCGCTCTGCAACCTTCATCATCTACTTTATCTTCGGCTGGGCGGCCATTCAGTCGATGGAGCCGCTCGGCCTTTCCCCGAGTGCCCGCCTGTTCGTGGGTTACATGCTCGGCATTGGGCTGCTGCTGATCGCGATCGAGGCGGTCTGGTCGCGGCCTCATAAGGACGAGAAGCGTGGTCACGAAATTTCCTGGGCGCTCACCGTATATTTTCTTCTGCTCTGGGGCCTCTGGGTCACCGGCTTCAACTGGCTGCTCTGGCTCGGCATCTATGTGTTGATGCTGCCGCGGGTACTCGCCGTCGCGACGATCGCGGTGAAATCGCTGCGGCAGACCGAGGCGAGTTTCCTTGCCACGCGCCGCATCGCCACCGTGTTGCTCGACCGCGGCGTTCGGGCGCTGATCATCGCAATCGCGGCAATCTGGCTTGGTCGACTGCTTGGCGTCGGGGCCGATACAATGGCCGCCGGCGACAAGATGGTCGACAAGATTGCGCGCGGGGTCATCGGCGGCATTGTCATCCTGCTTGCGGCGGATCTGCTCTGGCACGTCGTCAAAGCCTATATTGACGGCAAGCTGCTCGATTCACCTCTGGACGGTACCGCGACGGACGAGGAGAAGGCCAAACACGCGCGGATCCAGACGCTGCTGCCGATCTTCCGCAATATCCTTGCCGTGGTCATCGCCGTCATCGCGGTTCTGATGGTGCTCTCCGGGCTCGGCATCGAGATCGGGCCCCTGATTGCCGGAGCCGGCGTTGTCGGCGTTGCCGTCGGTTTCGGCGCCCAGACGATCGTCAAGGACGTCATCAGCGGCATGTTCTACCTCTGGGACGATGCTTTCCGTGTCGGCGAATATATCGAAAGCGGCAGCCACAAGGGCGTCGTCGAAGCCTTCAGCCTGCGATCGGTGAAGCTCAGGCATCATCGCGGACCGCTGACAACAGTGCCGTTCGGTGAACTCGGCGCGGTGAAGAACTTGAATCGCGACTGGACGATCGACAAGATCAGCCTCAACGTCAAATACGACACTGATCTCGTCAAGGCCAAGAAGGTGATCAAGCAGATCGGCCAGACACTGCTCGAGAACCCCGAATTCGGCCCGCACATCATCGAGACGCTGAAGATGAAGGGTGTCGAGCAGTTCGGCGAATTCGCGATCGAGATCCGCCTGTCAATGATGACGAAGCCCGGCGAACAGTTTGTTATCCGACGCAATGCACTGGCGATGATCCGCAACGCCTTCAAGGAAAACGGCATCGAGTTCGCCGTGCCGACGGTGCAGGTGGCGGGCGATCGCGAGGCCGATTTGGGGGCTGCCGTCGCGCGTTATGCCTCCCATATGCGAGCCAACGGCGAACCGGCTGCATGAATGCCGCCACCTGAACCTCATTATCGCTGCAAGGCATTCGCAAGCTTACGAAAATGCAATGTGCCATCACGTATTCCTGCGCAAATTCGCCCCAATTGAGGATGATTGAGGCGCAGGCGGCGGGGTTGGGTAGCGTCGGCATGGCTTCATAGAGCTTATATGCCCGTCATGTTACGTCTTCGAAAAATGATTCCCGCCGAATTGGAAGCTGCGCAGGTACGAGATGTCGGATCACGGCAATTTGGAAGAGATGGAAGCGACGGACGGTTTTTCTTTTCGCACGCTTTTCAGACGTTACAGGACGCCGCTTACGGCAGCCGCGACGCTCATCGTCTTCTGTCTCGTCGGTTATGCGATCATGCAGCTCACGAACGAGGTGCGCTATGACGATGTCGTCGCAGCGCTGGCGGCGACCAGGCCGAGCGCGATCCTGCTTGCTCTGTTCTTTACGGCGCTGAGTTTCCTCTCGCTGGTCTTCTACGATCTCAATGCGATCGAATATATCGGCAAGAAGCTTCCCTTTCCGCATGTGGCGCTGACGGCATTCAGCGCCTACGCGGTCGGCAACACCGCCGGCTTCGGTGCGCTGTCGGGCGGCGCAATCCGCTACCGCGCCTATACGCGTCTGGGGCTCTCACCCGAGGACATTGGCCGGATCATCGCCTTCGTCACGCTCTCCTTCGGCCTCGGGCTCGCGGCCGTCGCATCGATCGCCCTCATCATCATCGCCAGCGAGATCGGTCCGCTGATCGGTGTCAGTCCGTTCCTGCTCCGGCTGGTTGCCGGCTCGATCATCGCCATTCTCGGGGCTGTAATGATTATCGGCCGCGAGGGTCGTGTGCTCGATTTCGGCGCCGTGGCGATCCGCCTGCCGGACTCGCGCACCTGGTCGCGCCAATTCCTCGTTACCGCCTTTGATATTGCCGCCTCCGCGTCGGTGCTCTACGTGCTCTTGCCGCAGACGGCTATCGGCTGGCCGGTCTTCCTCGCCGTCTATGCGATCGCCGTCGGTCTCGGGGTGCTCAGCCACGTTCCGGCCGGGCTCGGCGTCTTCGAGACCGTGATCATCGCTTCGCTCGGCAGCGCGGTGAATATCGACGCGGTGCTGGGATCGCTGGTGCTTTACCGGCTGATCTACCATGTATTGCCGCTGTTGATCGCCGTGCTCGCGGTCTCGGCGGCGGAGTTGCGCCGTTTTGTCGACCACCCGGCCGCCTCCAGTGTCCGCCGTATCGGCGGACGGCTGATGCCGCAGCTGCTGTCGACCCTGGCGCTGCTGCTCGGCGTGATGCTGGTGTTTTCGAGCGTCACGCCGACGCCGGACCAGAATCTGGAATTCCTCTCCAACTATCTGCCGCTGCCGCTGGTCGAAGGCGCGCACTTCCTCTCCAGCCTGCTCGGGCTTGCGCTGGTGGTCGCGGCGCGCGGCCTCGGTCAGAGGCTCGACGGCGCGTGGTGGGTGGCCGTATTCTCGGCCGTTGCCGCATTGACCCTGTCGCTTCTGAAGGCGATCGCCCTTGTCGAAGCTGCCTTTCTCGCGTTTCTCATCTTCGGGCTCTTCGTCAGCCGGCGGCTCTTCACCCGGCATGCGTCGCTGCTCAACCAGGCGATGACGGCGTCCTGGCTGATGGCGATCGCGGTCATCGTCGTCGGCGCCATCGTCATCCTGCTCTTCGTCTATCGCGATGTCGAATACAGCAACGAACTCTGGTGGCAGTTCGAATTCACCGCCGAGGCGCCGCGGGGACTGCGCGCCCTGCTCGGCATCACCATCATCTCCTCGGCGATCGCCATTTTCAGCCTGCTCCGACCGGCGACTTTCCAGCCGGAGCCGGCGACGGAGGAGGCGCTGACGCGTGCCATCGAGATCGTCAGGAAGCAGGGCAATGCCGATGCCAATCTGGTGCGCATGGGCGACAAGAGCATCATGTTTTCGGAAAAAGGTGACGCCTTCATCATGTACGGCCGGCAGGGCCGTTCATGGATCGCGCTGTTCGACCCGGTTGGCGATCATCGTGCCGTGCAGGAACTCGTCTGGCGCTTCGTCGAAGCGGCGCGGGCCGCCGGCTGCCGCGCCGTCTTCTACCAGATCTCGCCGGCGCTGCTTTCCCATTGCGCCGATGCCGGCCTCCGCGCCTTCAAGCTCGGCGAACTGGCGGTGGCCGACCTCCGGACCTTCGAAATGAAAGGCGGCAAATGGGCGAACCTTCGCCAGACGGCGAGCCGAGCCCAGCGCGACGGGCTGGAATTCGCGGTGGTCGAACCCGAGGACGTGAGCGGGATTATCGATGATCTCGCCGCCGTTTCCAAGGCCTGGCTGGAACATCACAATGCCAAGGAAAAGGGCTTCTCCCTCGGTTCCTTCGATCCCGATTACGTTTCCTCGCAACCGGTCGGCATCCTCAAGAAGGATGGCAAGATCGTCGCCTTCGCCAATATCCTCGTCACCGAATCCCGCGAGGAGAGCACGATCGATCTCATGCGCTTCTCGCCGGACGCGCCGAAGGGCTCAATGGACTTTCTCTTCGTGCAGATCATGGAATATCTGCGTAACCAAGGTTTCACGCACTTCAATCTCGGCATGGCGCCTCTCTCCGGCATGTCGAAACGCGAAGCGGCACCCGTCTGGGACCGTATCGGCAGCACCGTCTTCGAACACGGCGAACGCTTCTATAACTTCAAAGGCCTTCGGGCATTCAAATCCAAGTTTCATCCGCACTGGCAACCGCGCTATCTTGCGGTTTCCGGAGGAGGCAATCCGATGATCGCGTTGATGGACGCGACATTTCTGATCGGGGGCGGATTGAAAGGGGTAGTGAGAAAATGATCAGGACAATCCTTCTTGCCACGGCATGCGTCTGCATGCTCGCGGCCGTACCGGCTAATGCCGCCGAGGAAACCACGCAAAGATTCGAAAGCGGCCTCATCCCATCGCCGCACATCTTCCTGCCGGAAGGGGAGGTGAAGGGCACCGTGATGCTGATCTCGGATGCCGCCGGCTGGGGCGATTATGAGAAGGCCGAGGCGGACAGGCTGGTCGCCGAAGGCGCTGTTGTCATCGGCGTCGACTTTCCCTCTTATATCCAGGCGCTCAGCCGCTACGACGTCAGCCTCAACGACGGCTGCATCTACATCGTCTCGGATATTGAATCGCTGAGCCAGCAGGTGCAGCGCGCGACCGGCAACAATGCCTATCATTTGCCGATCGTCGCCGGCATCGGCGAGGGCGGGGCCCTGGCGCTGGCGATCGCGGCTCAGACGCCGGATGCGACGATCGGTCAGACGCTTGCGGTCGATCCGCTGTCCGGTATTCCGCTGACCAAGGAGCTTTGCACGCCGGCTTCCAAGAAGGTGATCGGCCAACGCACGGTGTATGGTCTCAGCGACGGCGCCCTGCCGGATCCGATCATATCAGTCTTCACGCCTAAGGCTGACAAGGACGGCCGGGCGCATGCCGAGGCGCTGCAGAAAGCCCATTCCGAGATCGAGATCCGCGATTCCACAGACGATGCACAGACGGTATTCGGCGATACGCTCGACGACCTCGTCACCGCTTCCGGCGCCTTCGGCAATCCGCTTGGCCTGCCGCTGGCGGTGCTCGAGGCAACGCCTGCCTTCGATACGATGGCGGTGATCTATTCCGGTGACGGCGGTTGGCGCGACATCGACAAGGAGGTCGGCGGCACGCTGCAGAAGGAAGGCATTCCCGTCGTCGGCGTTGATTCACTTCATTATTTCTGGTCGGAGCGCAAGCCGGAGGAGACGGCCAGCGATCTTTCAAAGATCATCGATTTCTATCGTAAGCAGTGGAAGGTGAAGCATGTTCTGCTCGTCGGCTACTCTTTCGGCGCGGATGTCGTACCCGCAACCTATCAGTTGCTCAAACCGGCCGAGAAGTCCTCGGTGGTGCAGTTGTCGCTGCTGTCGCTCTCGCACCAAGTGGACTACGTCATCTCCGTTCTTGGTTGGCTCGGTCAGAAGACGAAAGGGGCGGGGGGCGATCCCGTCGCCGATCTGAAGAACGTCGATCCGAAGCTCGTGCAGTGCGTCTATGGCAAGGACGATGACGACGATGTCGCCTGTCCGGCGTTGAAGGATGGTGGTGCTGAAGTCGTTGAACTGCCCGGCGACCATCACTTCGACGAAAATTACGACCTTCTCACCAAGACGATCATCGACGCGCTGAAAAGACGTCTGCAGGATTAAGCGCTGCTGCCTTGCGGTATGCTTTGACAGTTCGATTGGCGCATAACCCCAAAATCGATTTCGATTTCGGGTTATGCGTTTAATGCATCAGCTTTTCTTCGCGCCAGCCGAGTTCGGCGAGTTCCTTGCCGCGAAACCGCGCGTCGTCGGCGACGATGAATTCGTCGAGCTGCGGCGGGGCAATGCTGGTGCCGGCAAGCATCGCATGGACCTGGCCGCGATGATGGGTCTGATGCAGGAAAAGATGGGCGAGCACGTCGTCCATCCGCTCCTGCTGAATACGATTGCCGCGATGGAGATTTACGATCGAGATCAGCCTTTCCGGCGTCAGGGCTTCGCAAAGGTCGATCAGGCGCTGATCGACCTTTGCCTGTGCTTGCATCAGTGACTCGACGTCATCGAAGGGTTCGTCCACCTCGAAGGCCTGGAAGCCGAGCGTGCCGCCTTCCATGCCGTCGACATAGAACCAGTCGACCGTGATGATATGATTCAGCGTCTCCTTGATCGACGGAAAGAAGCTCGTGCGCGGCGCTTCGAATTCGCCGGGCTTCAATGCCGCGCAGGCGTGAAGCAGCCGGTGATTGGCAAGGGCGTTGTTATAGGCAAGCTTGCGAAAGGCCCTGGCGGGATCGAAGGTCGACATCGGCGGCTTTCCTCTTCCAGCATTCCGGAGTGTTTTCAGTCATCGAGATTACCGTCGCGCCAGGCGAGATGACATTGTAGCCCGGGCAGGTTCTCGATTTCATCAGCGATGAAATAGGGCGGGATGTCGAGCGCGGTCAGGGCCGCGCGCGTTGTCGGCACCCATTTGAATTCGAGATGGTTGTCGCCATCTTCGACGCGATGGATGATTTCATATGGCTGAAAGGGGAAATTCCGGCGGAATTTCCTATCAGCGTTTCCTCCGACGTCCCGCCGATTTCCGCCCGACCGCCAGGAAAGACCCAGAAGGGCTCGTGCACGGCGCGATGAACAAGCACATGCCCATCGCGAAAGCCGAGGCCGGCAATGCGATAGTTGAAACGCGCAGCGCCCTGAGTCAGGCGGATAGGAGTGCGCTTGCTCATGTCGTGCTTATCCGAGATCGATCACGACGATTTCCGGCGGCACGCCGAAGCGGACCGGCGCAATTGAACAGCCGAGGCCGCCGGAGACGATGATGTTACGCCCCTCCTCGACAATATGGCCATAGGCGTAGCGATTGCCGTAGCGCGAGGGGACGATCGGCGAACGGCCGAGGAAGCGGATCTGTCCGCCATGGGTGTGACCCGAGAGCGTCAGCGAGACGCGCTCGGGCACGCGCGGAAAGATGTCGGGCTCATGGGCGAGCAGGATAACCGGCGCGTCGTCGCTAATCTGTGCTATCGTTCCGTCGAGATCGTCGAGGCCGAGCATGCGCGTGCGGCCCCACTTCCCGCCGGACAGCAGCGCCAGCTGATCTTCGAGGCCTGCGAGCCAGAAGCCGCGGCCATCCTTTTCGAGCCGAACGGCGCGGTTGCCATAGACCGGGATTCCGACGTCGGCGAGCGCCCGGTGCCCGAAGGTCTCCATCCCGCCGTTCTTCTGGGCAGTCCTGTCTTCCCACCAATCGTGGTTACCCATGATCGCATGGACACCGAGCGGAGCCTGCAGGGTGGCGAGCGCCTTCGACCATTGGCTCGAATGCACATATTGCGTCACCATGTTCATGCCGGAGGCGTAGTCGCCGAGCAGGACGGTCACGTCGCCTTCGAGTTCATTGGCCCGGCGGCAGATCGCAGCAATGCGGCTTGCCGACATCCAGGGTTCGCAAGCATGGATATCGGCGAGCGCGACGACGCGGAGCTTCAGTCCCGGTGTCCATCCCGGCGGCGTCAGCCGGTAACGGGCGATGCCGAACCGCGCCAGCGGTTCATAGGCAAAGGCATAACCGCCGAGCGCCATGACGCCTGCGAAACCGCCGCCAAGAACCTTGAAAAATCCGCGGCGGGTGATCACTCAGTCGTCCTCCTGGAACAGCCGGAACTGCGCAGCCTCCATTTCCTTGGGCGGTTGCATTCCCAGATGTTTCCACGCGATTGCGGTGAGAACACGGCCGCGCGGCGTGCGCTGAATGAAACCCTGCTGGATCATATAGGGCTCGATGATATCCTCGATCGCGTCGCGCGGCTCGGAAAGGCCGGCGGCGATGGTTTCGATGCCGACCGGGCCGCCGCCGAAATTGACGGCGATCATGTTGAGGTAGCGTTTGTCGAGTTGATCGAAGCCGACATTGTCGACCAGCAGGCGGGTCAGCGCTTCGTCGGCGATCTCGCGGGTGACGGCCTCGGCCCGTGCCACCTCGGCGAAATCACGCACGCGCCGCAGCAGCCGGCCGGCGATGCGCGGCGTGCCGCGGGCGCGCCTGGCGATCTCGCGGGCGCCCTCTTCGGTCATCGGCAGGTTCATCAGCCGTGCGCCGCGGCGCACGATCAGTTCCAGTTCCTCGACGGTATAGAAGCTGAGCCGCACCGGGATGCCGAAACGATCGCGCAGCGGCGTCGTCAGCAGGCCGAGGCGGGTGGTGGCGGCGACAAGCGTGAATTTCGAGAGGTCGATCTTCACCGAGCGCGCGGCAGGGCCTTCCCCGATGATGAGGTCGAGCTGGTAATCCTCCATGGCGGGATAGAGGATTTCCTCGACGGCCGGATTGAGGCGGTGGATCTCATCGATGAAGAGCACGTCGCGCTCCTCGAGATTGGTGAGGAGCGCGGCGAGATCGCCGGCCTTGGCGATGACAGGGCCTGAGGTTGAGCGGAAGTTGACGCCGAGCTCCTTCGCCATGATCTGCGCCAGCGTCGTCTTGCCGAGGCCGGGAGGCCCGACGAAGAGCACGTGATCCAGCGCCTCGCCGCGGTTCTTCGCCGCCTCGATGAAGATCTTGAGATTGGCGCGCGCCTCCGCCTGGCCGGTGAATTCGTCCAGCGATTGCGGGCGCAGCGTCACATCAAGATCTTCGCCCCGCTTTTCCGGCGATATCAGGCGGGCGGGCTCACTCATGCTCTCATTCCGTTTTGAAACCTGTTACAGCAATACACCAAACGTCGGGTGCCTCGACACCCATTCATTGGTTTTCCGGTTTTCACCGTGCCAGCTCTTTCAATCCGAGCCTTATCAGCTTGGCGCTATCGGCGCCGTCGCCGGCCGTCTTCATCGCCGCGGCAACGGCATTTGCCGCCTGGTCTCTGCTGTAGCCGAGGTTGGTCAGCGCGGACACTGCATCGGCAACCGGTGCGGCGGCGACGCCTTCGCCGAGTTCTTGCTTGAGGCCGATGTTGATTGCCTCGCCGGCATGGGCCGGTGCGCGGTTCTTGAGTTCGGTCACGAGGCGCATCGCCACTTTCGGGCCGACGCCCGGTGCGCGCGAGACGGCGGCGCGGTCCTGCAGGGCGATCGCATTGGCAAGCTCGCCCGGCGTCAGCGTCGAGAGCACGGCGAGCGCCACCTTGGCGCCGACGCCCTGAACGCTCTGCAGCAGGTTGAACCATTCCCGCTCCAATGCGGTCATGAAGCCGAAGAGTTTCAGTTGATCCTCGCGCACATAGGTTTCGATGAAGAGCACGCAGGCTTCGCCCGCCGATCCGAGCTTTGACAAAGTGCGGGCCGAGCAATAAGCGACGTAACAGACGCCGTGCACATCAACGAGCACATAATCTTCGCCGATCTCGTCTATGGTGCCTTTCAGCTTGCCGATCATGAGTCGCGGTCTTTCAAGGGTGCGTTTCGGGCGTAATGAGTTCAACGGAAGGAAAATAGGAACGATAACCGCCGGCATCGCGGGTCAAAATTCTGTAGCCCCTTATCGCCGCATGCGCGCCGATGAGGAAATCCGACAATATCCGTTCGCGTCCTCCGCCCGCGCGGCGGTAAAGCCGGAAGGCTTGAGCCGCGGCAAATGCGGCCGGCCACGGCAGGTTCTCGCGGCGGAATTCATCCTGCGGAAGCAGGCGATCGACTTCATCCACATCGTCATACCGAACGGAAAATTCGGAATAGATGATCGGATTTATAAGGACCGGTCCATCTCTGAAGATATCGAGTATCTTCCGGCGCGACCAATCGTGCCAGTCCGAGCTGATCATGGCCAGATCGACGAGGACGTTCGTGTCGACAAGCGTCGCCATCAGCGATCACGCGTCATCGACATGAGATCTTCGGCATCGATTTCCTGATCGCCGGTTCCCTCCAGACGACGGATCGTCTCGATGAAACGGTCCAGCCGACCTCTATCCTCGACTTCCTGCTTGCCGTTCTTCGGCGAGAGAACGAGCTTGCCGCCCTCAATCGAGAAAATGACCTCGCTGTTGGTCTCGATGCCGGCAAGCTCCCTGAGATCGCGGGGAATAGTGACCTGACCTTTGGATGTGACACGCATCAGAGGCTCCTTCAAAGTAAGAATTATCCTTACCGCAGGAACATGTCAAGAACGCCTTATCCTGCCAACGCTTGGCGCATCCGGTGGCCGCCGCGATTGTGGGCATGGCAAATGGCGATCGCCAAGGCGTCGGCGGCGTCATCGCCCTTGAATTCGGCCTTCGGCATCAGAATCTTCAACATCATGTGAATCTGCTGCTTTTCTCCGTGCCCGACGCCGATGACCGCCTTCTTCACGGCGTTGGGCGCATATTCAGAGACCGGCAGTCCCGCGCGTGCAGGTACCAGCATGGCGATGCCGCGGGCCTGGCCGAGCTTCAGGGTCGCCACGGCGTCCTTGTTGACGAAGGTCTGTTCGACGGCGGCTTCATCGGGCCTGTGAGCGTGGACGATATCGGCGAGCCCGTCATGCAGCTGGCAGAGGCGGGAGGCGAGGTCCATGTCGCCATCGGAGGTCACCGTTCCCGATGCCACGAATTTCAGGGAATTGCCTAAAGTGTCGATGATTCCCCAGCCTGTGCGGCGGAGGCCGGGATCAATGCCAATGATGCGAATCGTATTTTGCATGGTTCAACCTATAGCGATTGCGAAATAAGTGCCATCGATATGTGAACAAACCGAAAACACCTGAGGTTTTAGAGCGCGCATTTACCGCGAATTAAAAGAGATGCCTGAATTCTAGTTCATCGAATGTGCGAGGGGCTTCGTTCCACAAGAATAAGTCCCCGATGTTCTGTTGACAGGTCAGCCTGCCGGGGATGCACCGCGTGCCCAGGCTGGCAGGCGCCGTTCAGAAGGGTTCATTGTATATGGCTCAGAGATTTCAGTCCCTGTCCTTCAAGGTCATTGCCACTTTCATCCTGCTGACCGTGCTGTCGATCGCGGTCATCGACGTGCTTGCCTATTTCGCCAGCAGCCGCATATCCGACGAGCAGGCGCTGAAGGCCAAGGAAAGCGTGCTGATCTTCCGTGGCGACATGTTGCAGGACCAACTGGCGCAGCTTGAGAACCAGGCCAATTCCATCGCGCGCATCGAGGCGCTGCAGATGTCGATCACCAGCTTGAAGAGCGGCTGGAAGACAATCCAGAAGACTTCGGGGGATGCTCGCGCCGAGCTGAAGAAGGTTTTCATCACGGGCAATCCCAACCCGGCCGACCAGCGCGAGAAGCTGATGAAGCCGGAAGGGCCGAGCGGGTTCTATTATTCAAACCATGAGCAGACGCAGGGCGAAGTTGCCCGCGACCTCGAAAACACCGCTTTCAGCGATCTGCTGATCGCCGATCTCGACGGTAGCGTGCTCTATTCCTACAAAAAGGACGACGACTTCGCGGAGAATCTGAAGTCGGACGCCTGGAAGACAACCGGCGCCGGCATCGCATTCGCCAAGGCGGTCGAGAATACCGCCAAGGCGACGGATGACGCCGCGCCGACGGGCTTCTCCGGCCTTCGTGTCGATGCGGCAAGCGGTAAACCCGCGATCTTCTATGCCGTGCCCATCGTCAAGCTCGGGGCCGCCAAGGGCATCATCCTGTTCAAGGTGCGCGACGACATCATCTCGAGCATTCTTGCCAAGGGCATCGTGCAGGGCAGCACCGCGCGGGCTGCGATCGTCTCCAGCGATGGCTCCGCTATCGCCCTCGATGCCGGGGGGAAGCTTGCGACCCTCGATGCCACCCCCTTCACTTTCATCAAGGACGCGCTTGCTAGCTCCGCGATGATCGTGGCTGATTTCGACCGGGCGGATGGCGCGGCCCGCGCCTATGTCCGTGGCATCGACTATCGCGGCGACCGCTTCCTCGTGGTCGAGAGCGTCCTGCTCAGCGAGCTCAATGCCGGCTCGATCGAGATCGCCACTTTGCTGACGATGATCGGCATCGGCGTGCTCGTCGTCATGGCCATCGCGACCGGGCTCGTCACCAATTTCCTGTTTTCGCCGCTGGCGCGGCTTGCCGGTGTGACTCGCGACGTCGCCGACGGCAAGCTCGACAGCGAGATCGGCAGCCTGAACCGCAAGGATGAGATCGGCACGATGGCCAACGCACTTGCCCGCTTCCGCCAATCGCTGATCGAAAGCCGCGCACTCGAAGCCGCCAGCGAAGAGACGCGCCTGCAGGCCGAGCACGACCGTCAGCAGAACCTCGCCCATCGCGAGGCCGAAGCGAGGACGCTGCAGCAGGTGGTCGAGGCGATTGACGAGGGGTTGCATCATCTGGCGAGCGGCGATCTCGCCTATCAGATCGATACGCGCTTCCCGAACGAACTCGAAAGCCTGCGCATCAATTTCAACGAGGCACTCGCCACGCTCAGCGAAACCATGACGGCGATTGGCGGTAACTCGATGGCGGTACGCGCCGGCTCCGAGGAGATGCGCACCGGCGCCGACGAGCTTGCCGGGCGCACCGAGCGTCAGGCCGGCTCGATCACCGAGACGGCGAATGCGATCAGCGCCATCACCCAGTCCGTTCGCCGCCAGATCGAGCGGGCAGAACAGGCCGAGCGCATCGCGCGCGACGCCAAAAAGGAGACGACCGGCTCCAGCCAGATCATGCGCGAGACGATCGCGGCGATGGAGGCGATCCAGACCTCCTCGCGCCAGATCAACACGATCATATCGGTCATTGACGACATCGCCTTTCAGACCAATCTCCTGGCGCTCAACGCCGGCGTCGAGGCGGCACGCGCCGGTGAATCGGGCAAGGGCTTCGCCGTCGTCGCCATGGAAGTCCGGGAGCTCGCCCAGCGCTCATCGAGCGCGGCCAAGGAAATCTCCAGCCTGCTGCAGAAATCGACGCATGAGGTCGAAAGCGGCGTTGCACTTGTGGAAAGGGCCGGCGTTGCCCTGACCGGCATCGGCGCCCATGTCGAGGCGATAAACGGGCAGATCAACGAGATCATGGAGTCGACCCGTGAGGAAGCCAGTACGTTGCGTGAGATCAACAGCGCCGTGGCCGAACTCGACGCGATGACGCAGCAGAACGCCTCGATGGTCGAGGAGACGACGGCGGCGATCCACCGGCTGGCGACGGAAGCTCTGGAAATGGACCGCCAGCTCGGCAATTTCACGCTGCCGCAGGGGCAACACAGGCCAAGTGCCGAGGTGCATGTGTTGCGTCGTCGCCGCTGAGATGTGCTTTCGCTATTCGACAAGGGCCGCCATCGCGCGGCCCTTTTGTTTGCGTGCACGGTTTGGAATGGGTCAGGCGCCAACCTACATAGACGGCATCGTTCAACAGCCCGGCAGGTTTCCATGGTTCCCTTCTCCATACTCGACCTTTCTCCCGTTGCCGAAGGCAGCACCGTGCGCCAGTCGCTCGAAAGCTCGGCGCGAATGGCTCAGAAGGCTGAAGAATTCGGCTACAAGCGCTTCTGGCTCGCCGAGCATCACGGCATGCCTGCCATTGCCAGTGCGGCGACCGCCGTTGTCATCGGGCATGTCGGGGCTGCGACAAAACGCATCCGCATCGGTTCCGGCGGCATCATGCTGCCCAATCACTCGCCGCTTGTCATCGCCGAGCAGTTCGGCACACTGGAGGCGCTTTTTCCCGGCCGCATCGATCTCGGCCTGGGACGGGCTCCGGGGACGGACATGCGCACGGCACAGGCGCTGCGGCGTAACCTCGAAGCCGGCGCGAACAGCTTCCCGAATGATGTGGTGGAATTGCAGCAGCTTCTCGGTACCCCGCTCGAGAATCAGGCGATCCTTGCGGTTCCAGGCAATGGCTCGCATGTGCCGATCTGGCTGCTCGGCTCCAGCCTCTACAGCGCCCAACTTGCGGCGATGCTTGGGCTTCCCTACGCCTTCGCCTCGCATTTTGCCCCCGACATGCTGCTCGACGCCATCGCGATCTACCGCGAGCGCTTCCAGCCCTCGGCGACTCTCGACAAGCCCTATGTCATGGTCGGCGTCATGGGCGCGGTGGCAGCGACGGACGAGGAGGCGCGCTACCATTTCACGTCCGCCCAGCAGCAATTCGTCAACCTGCGGCGCAATGTGCGCGGTCCTTTCCCGCGCCCTGTCACCGATATGGAGAGCTTCTGGTCGCCGATGGAGAAGATGAACGTCGAACACACACTGCGCTACGCCGTGGTAGGGTCGCCGGCGACGACTGAGGCGAAACTGGCGGAGTTTCTCAAGGAAACGGCGGCCGACGAGGTGATCATCTCGATGCCGATCCATGATGTCGAGGCGCGGCTGAAGTCGGTGGAACTGTTCGCAGGTCTTGGAAATTTCATGCGGGTCGCTGCGTAGGATTGTAAGCGGCGTCCGAGAGACAAAAAACCCGGCGTCGCGGCCGGGTTTTTATGGGCGATCGCTGCAAGGTTCAGGCTGAAAGCTTCGCCAGAACCTCTTCCGAGACCTCGAAGTTGGAATAGACGTTCTGTACGTCATCGTCGTCTTCGAGCGAGTCGATGAGTTTCATCAGCGACTGGGCTTTTTCCTCGTCCACCGGCACGTTGTTCTGGGCGCGCCAGACAGCCTTGACGGTTTCGGCTTCGCCGAGGCTAGCCTCCAGGGCTCTCGATACTTCGCCAAGCGCTTCGAAAGCGCAGGTAATGTAATGGCCTTCCTCGTCGGTCTCGACGTCATCGGCGCCGGCTTCGATCGCGGCTTCCATCACCTTGTCGGCGTCGCCAGCAGAAAGCTTATAGGTGATTTCCCCGACATGGTCGAACGAGAAGGAAACGGAACCGGTTTCGCCGAGGGCGCCGCCGGCCTTGGTAAAGATCGAGCGGACGTTGGAGGCAGTGCGGTTGCGGTTGTCGGTCAGGGCCTCGACGATGATCGCCGTGCCGCCCGGACCATAGCCTTCGTAGCGGACTTCATCATAGTTTTCGCCGTCGGCGCCGGCTGCCTTCTTGATGGCGCGGTCGATATTGTCCTTCGGCATGGACTGGGCCTTGGCATTCTGGATCGCCAAGCGAAGACGGGCGTTCATCGTCGGGTCGGGCAGGCCGGCCTTGGCTGCCACGGTGATTTCGCGCGCAAGCTTGGAGAACATTTTCGACCGCACGGCGTCCTGACGGCCCTTGCGGTGCATGATGTTTTTAAACTGTGAATGGCCAGCCATGGCACCCCTGTTCACGTCTCATTGTTCGGAATGGGCCGCCTTATAAGAGCGAAACGACACCCATTCAAGGAAAAAGCAGTTCGGAACAAAGGCAGGAGGATGACGTTTCAACCGAACTCCACCCAACGGAAAGGAACGGTCATGGCAAGTCTCAGCGAGGCGCGGGAGCAACCAGCTCGTCAGCTTTGGGATCAGGTCAACGATGTTCATGCCGGCATGCTCGGAATTTCCGGGCTTGATATGCACATGCAGCCGATGGCGCCGCATGCCGATCCGACCACCAACACGATCTGGTTCTACACCAAGACCGACGCCGACATCGTGCGCGCCATCAAACCCGGCAGTCGGGCGCATTTCTGCGTCATCGGCAAGGATCACGACTATCACGCCTGCCTTTCCGGCGTCATCGAGGTACGCCCCGACCCTTCCAAGATCGAGGAATATTGGAGTTCGATGGTGGCGGCATGGTATGACGGCGGCAAGAAGGACCCGAAACTCACCATGCTTTCCCTGCATGTCGATGATGCCGAGATCTGGGTTTCGACAGGCAGCACGCTAAAATTCGGTTGGGAGATCGCCAAGGCCAATCTCGATGACGACAAGATGCCCGAGGTCGGCGTCAAACGTCACCTGCAATTTGCTTGATCAGCAAGGTTTGGAGGGACCCGCCGGGCTTTTGCTTTTACTGCGCGCCTTTCATCACATAGATCAGCGGCTTCTTGGGAAGCGTGCGCATGGAGACGGTGAGGCTGTCATCAGGCGCATAAGTGATATCGAAGCCCTTTCCGAACATGGAGACGAAGGCATTGACCGGCGGACCACGGCGGTGCATCGGCAGGATCAGCGACGAGCGCAGCCGCTTGATAACGCGGCTCATGCTGTCGGCGCCCATGGTCAGGCCGCCGTCGACGGGCACCATGACGACGTCAAGGCGGCCGATTTCGGTATAATGGCTATCCGTCAGCTCGTAGTGCAGATGGCCGAGATGGCCGATGCAGAGACCGGCAATTTCGAAGATGAAAATCGAGTTTCCATCCGCCTGGGAGCCGCCGAGGCCGTAGCTGAAGCGGATGTCCGTGGTAACATTGCGGATATAGGCATCGCCGACGACGAGATTGATGCTGGCCTTCTCGCCCGGCACGTCGCTCCAGCCGTGGAGCACATGCTTGATGTCGGGCTCAGGCGTTAGGGTGAAGTGGGTCGTATGAGCTTTGTTCATCGTGACGACATCGGGCGTCGTCGCCGGCCTGTACCAGCCATTATAATCCGTCGCGATGATGATGCCGCCGGGTGTCTCGATTTCGAAGGTGGAATGGCCGAGATAGGTGAATCTAACATCCTCGCCCTCGGACACGGCCGGCACCAGCGCCGGGACGCCAGAAAAACTGGCGAAGGTTACATTGGGCATTTTCTCGGCGATCGCGTGGCACTGGCTGGCTCGCTGGCGCTGCTCCTGTGCCTGGGCAGGATCTGATGCGGGGAAGGCCGCCAGGCATGTGATAGCGAGGATAAGATAATGCGGCTTCATGCCACCCCTCCGGCGCTTTCATTTAGCGGCGGAGGATGCGTCATGAGGTCGCAGCGGTCCAGAGCAGCGATGCTCACAATTGCGTGTTGGAGCGGCTGGATTACCTCCAGAACTCCGGTACCGTCTCCGCCAGCCGCGGCCCGAGCCGCAGCGGCGCGATCTTTTCGGCCAGTCCGGTGGCATCGGAAATCTCCACGCCGACGCCGCAGATCGTCGCCGGCCCGCTCGCCGCTTCCATGCGGCCCTTCGGCATCTTGGAGATGAAGCGGTTGAGCGGCTCCTCCTTGTCCATGCCGAGGGAGGAATCGTAATCGCCGCACATGCCGGCATCCGACATATAGGCGGTGCCGCCGTTCAGGATCTGCGCGTCGGCGGTTGGCACGTGAGTGTGGGTGCCGACGACGAAGCTGGCGCGGCCATCGACGAAATGTCCGAAACATTGCTTCTCGCTGGTCGCTTCCGCGTGGAAATCGAAAATGATCGCATCGGCCTGCTCCTTCAGCGGGCAGGCGTCGAGGATCACTTCGGCCGATTTGAAGGGGTCGTCGAGCTCCGGATGCATGAACACCCGGCCCATGACATTGGCAACGAGCACGCGCGCGCCGTTCCTGGCATAGAAAAGTCCGGAGCCGCGGCCGGGTGTGCCTTGCGGATAATTGGCCGGCCGCAGGAACTGATCATGCCGCCCGGCAAAAGCGACGGCCTCCTTCTGGTCCCATACGTGATTGCCGGTCGTCACCACATCGGCGCCGGCATTGATCGTTTCGAGAAAGATGTCCTCGGTGATGCCGAAACCGCCGGCGGCATTCTCGCCGTTGACGACGACGAAATCGAGCCTGAGGTCGGAGATCAGACCGGGTAGCCGGTCCCAGACCGCCGTGCGTCCCGTCTTGCCGACCATGTCACCCAAAAAAAGCAGCCGCATTCCCTATCCAATCCAAGAGGCAAAAAAGCGAAGGCCGCTTTCTGTCAGGATGGCATCCAGGCTTATGTCATGCGGCTCGTCGGGCACATGTGCCACTTCCTGGCAGTCGAATGCAATGCCGATCAGCTTGGGATGCAGGTCTTTCTCTCTTAGCCGGCTGATGGCGCGGTCGTAGTAGCCGGCGCCGTAGCCGATGCGATGGCCTCTGACATCGAAGGCCGAAAGCGGCACGAGCATGATCTCGGGATCGAGGACGGCCGCGTGTTCGGTGGGGCCGACCGTGCCGAACCCGGTCGCGACAAGCGGTGCGTCTTCCGCCAGTTCGCGAAAGACGATGGTCTGCTTGTCGAGGATCGCCGGCACGCAGAGCCGCGCACCGCGTGCTGCAAAGCGCGCCATCAGCGGCCTGAGATCGGCCTCCGATCGGATCGGCAGGAAGCCGGAGATGATGGTGCCTGGCTCGAAAGCAACCGCCTCGCCGGCGTGATCGGCCATTGCGAGGCTTTTGGCGGTGCGCTCTTCAGGAGTGACGGCATCGCGGGCGGCCAGGCGTTCGTTGCGCAGCTGCGCTTTCAGTTCTTTTGCGGTCATACGATCTGCCGGATTGAGAGGTTCGACCGAGCATAACCGGCCGGAGACCCGATGCAAATGCCGGCTGCGACAGGGCTGCGCCCGTTTCACGTCGTATCGGTCTGCGGTTGCCGATCGTCAGACGAGGATGTCCATCGACTCGGCGCAGATTCGTGTCACGGCGACACCGGCAAGGCAGCCGCCAGCCGCCGCATCGTTTCCTCGAACAAGGGGGCTCCACCTGGCATCCAGCCGAGAGCGCGGATTTTTGCAGTGCTCATCGGATTAAGGGCAGCCTTGTCGGCGGGCGGCGGCAAGGCGTGACGACAGCCCGTTTCACGGCGGATAGGCGCAAGAATGTCGCGTGTGTCTACCGATATGTCCGATATGTTAAAGACCTCGCCCGAGATGCGGGTGCTTTCCGTCTCCAGCATCAGTCGCACCGCGCGGCCGATGTCGCGGCCATGAACCTCCGTCCCGGCGCGCGCAGCAACCGGCCGACCGGCGAGATAATCGGCGATGAGACCATCCCATTTGTTCGGCGTGAGATCGCCATAGACACCGGTCGCCCTCAGGCTTACGCCGGCAAAACCCGGCGTCGAGAGATGGCTAAGCGCACCTTCGGCGTCGAATTTGATCTGGCCGTAGAGCGTCTCCGGCTTTGGCAGCATCGTTTCGACAAGCTCGGTTCCCGGTGGGTGGTCGCCATAGGCAGCGCGGCTGGACAGGAAGACGCAACGGCGCGTGCCGGCGCGTTTGGCCGCTTCGAAAAGTCGGACGGTGCCGTCGAGGTTCAATCTCTGGAAGCTCTTGGGATCGTCGCCCTCGCCGCCGCGATATTTGCCGGGAACATGGCTGAAGGCGGCGTGGACGAAGAAATAAGCGTCGTCGAAGACGTCGATCTGATCCTTTTCGGGGTCGAGGGGGAGTGCTGTGAATTCGACCGGGCGGGAGAAGAAGCGCGGCAGCGGCGCCCGGCGCCCGCCGACAATCACGTGATAGCCGGCGGTCAGCAGCTCCTCGACGACGTACCGGCCGACGAGACCCGTTCCCCCGGATACCAATACTTTCATGCCGTCCCTTCCGGATTTCTCAGCGCCGTGATCTCGGGCATATCGCCGCTCTCGTGTATACGGTGCCATAGATCGATTAAAGGTTGTAGCTGTTTTGCCTTGGAATGATCCTTTTCCCACGGTTTCTCATACTGGTAGTGCAGGATCGAAATGCTCTTCCAGTCCCAAAGCTCCGGCATGGTGAACCAGACATATTGCAGCATGTTGAAATAAACCGGCAGGCCGTGCCATTCGGGGAAGAACGTCTCAAGAAAGGTCTGATCGGTGCGTCGCCAGAAGGCCTCCGGCCTGTCGAGGCGTTCGAGCATGTGCCGGAATGTCTCACGCGAGGGCGTGGCGACGAAGACGCCGGAATTCATGCGGCGAAAATCGGCAAGGCTCTCATAGACGTTGGGAGCGGCAGAAAGTTCCGGATAGAGGAAGAGCCTGTCGACGTTCTTCAGCACGAGGGCGTCGGCGTCGATGAAGACGCAGCGCTCATATTCCACCAGCTGCCAGAGCCTGAGCTTGCAGAAATTGTCGAGTGGCGAATGGAAGTCCGGCTTGCGGCCTTTGGTGAAGGGGGCCGCGGCATGGAGATGGCCACGGGCGTGGCGCTCGTTGAAGGTATCGGAGAGGGGCAGGTGCTCGACTTGGATCAGGCGACAGTCGAGGGTCTTGAGCGGGGCGAGGGCGGCCGCGTCAACGCCGCCGGTGTGGAGGACGACGATATCGGCGCCGGTGCCGGTGCGGCGCAGGGAGCGGGCGAGGGCGGTGGCGCCCATGGCATAGTCGGCGTTGGTGACGAGGGTGACGTAGGCTAGTTTCGAGGTAGAAGTCATCGGCGTCGGCCGCTTCCACCCACGCCCTCGTTCCTGTGCCTGTCACAGGAATCCAGCCACGGCGCGTCCGCGCCGTGAATGACTCTCCTGCGCCCAATGACCTGGGCGCGCTGGATTCCTGTGACGTCCCTCGGGCTAAGCCCGAGGAAGGGAATGAGGGGGAGATCGTGGGACTGGCAGGGCTTCAATAGTAAGCCCTCACTCACGATACCGACTTCAGCCGCTTGCCTTCCGGATCGTGATCAATCGTCGCGGCTATGTCCCTGGTCCAGGCGGAGACGGCCGGCACGCGGGAGCGGTCGACGCGATAGGCGAATTTCTTCGCCACGTCGACGATTTCGCCCAGCAGCCCGGCTTCCAGCGTGGTCGGTTCGAGGCCAAGGTCGAGGAACTTTTCGTTCCGGACGATCAGCTCGTTTTCGGCGGCCTCCTTGCGCGGGTTGGGCAGCCAGGCGATCTTGGCGCCGCTCATCCTGGCGATCATCTCGGCGAGGTCGCGCACCCGGTGGGTTTCCGTCATTTGATTGAAGATCTCGACGCGGGCGCCACGGGCGGGCGGGTTCTTCAGCGCCAGCTCGATGCAGCGCACGGAATCCTGGATGTGGATGAAGGCGCGGGTCTGGCCGCCGGTGCCATGCACCGTCAGCGGATAATCGATCGCTGCCTGAATGAGGAAACGGTTCAGCACCGTGCCGTAATCGCCGTCGTAATCGAAACGATTGATCAGCTGAGCGTGGCGGCGCGTCTGCTCGGTATGCGTTCCCCAGACGATGCCCTGATGCAGGTCGGTGATTCGCAAGCCGTCATTCCTGGCGTAGAACTGGAACAGAAGCTGATCCAGGCACTTGGTCATGTGGTAGATCGAGCCCGGATTGGAAGGGTAGAGAATTTCCTGGCTTACCGTCTCGCCCGTCGGCGTTTCGATGCCAACCGGCAGGTAGCCTTCAGGGATTGCCGCGCCGACCGTCGAGTAGCCATAGACGCCCATGGTGCCGAGATGGATGAGGTGTGCGTCGAGATTGAGCTCGGTCAGCGCGTTCAGCAGGTTATGCGTGGCGCTGACATTGTTGTTGACCGTGTAGTTCTTGTGGCGGTCGCTCTTCATCGAATAGGGCGCGGCGCGCTGTTCGGCGAAATGAATGATGGCATCCGGCCGGTGTTCCGAAAGCCATTTCTTCAGAAGTTCGTAATCCTTGGCGAGATCGATCAGATTGAAGTGGATACGGCGTCCGGTTTCGGCATGCCAGATGCGCGTGCGCTCCTGGATCGAATCCATCGGAGTGAGCGACTGAACGCCGAGTTCGGTGTCGATCCAGCGGCGCGAGAGATTGTCGAGAATATGGATATCGTGACCGGCATCGGAAAGGTGGAGCGAGGTGGGCCAACCAATGAAACCGTCTCCGCCCATAACCGCAATCTTCATCGCATCGTCTCCTGATCGGTCGCTTATTATCGGCAATAGTTAGAAATTATGACAATCATTCAATGCCTGCCGGCGGCGCATTCAACGGCTGCCGGCCGGGCATTCAATGCTTGCCTGCCGCGAAGCGTTGCGCCAAAGAGGGCACCTCACTTTGGAGAAAATTATGACGGAACGCCCTTTTTCCATATCGGGAGAGCTGACGGAGGCTGGACACCGCCTCGTCCAGCGGGTCTATTATGAAGATACGGATTTCTCCGGCCTGGTCTATCACGCCCGCTACCTGCACTTCCTCGAGCGCGGCCGTACCGACTATCTGCGCTGCCTCGGTGTCGAGCAACGCGAACTCGTCAGCGCCGACGAGGAAGGCCTCGTCTTCGTCGTTCACCGCATGGAGATCGATTTCAAGAGCCCCGCGCGCATGGATGACGTGCTGACGATCCTGACGCATACGGAAAAGGCCGGAGGCGCCAAGATGGTGCTCAACCAGCAGATCCGTTCAGGCGAAAGCCTGCTGATTGCAGCCAGGGTGATCATCGCCGTCATCAATGCCAAGGGGCGGCCACGCCGGCTGCCGGAAACGCTGGCGGCAAAATTCCTGGAAGGCAGCCATCCTTTGTAGTACCGAACCAGGCCTTGTCAAAACTTGAATTTTATGTGAAGGAATTACCGCGCCGCAGGATGAGCGCTCTTTCGGCAGCCGGACCATGCTCCGGTCAAGTAATCCACGGAACAAAATCTTCCGAATACAGGCTTTCTGTCATAGTACGGCACTAACGATCTATTAACCATAATAGTGTCTTACTGGGAAAGTCGGAGTTTGTGCGGTGCACGCCTTCCTTTGACCAAATTTGACGGCAAGAAGGCGGAAGAAGAGCTTGGAAGCTTGACCAGGGCTTTGGGCGGCGGTCGCCGGACACTTCTTGCGAGATCATTTTGTGCCGCCCGGTCCAGCGCCGGGCGTTTGGATTCGGGGATTTTGGATCAATGGAACAAGTAGGATTGGCAGCAGCCACGACGGACGTCAGCCTCTGGTCGCTTTTCATGCAGGCCGGCATCGTCGTCAAGCTCGTCATGCTCGGGCTGATCGCGGCCTCGGTCTGGACGTGGGCGATCGTCATCGACAAGTATCTAGCCTATGGCCGCGCACGGCGCCAGTTCGACAAGTTCGAGCAGGTGTTCTGGTCTGGCCAGTCGCTGGAAGAACTCTACCGCTCGCTGTCGGAACGCAACAATACCGGGTTGGCGTCGATCTTCGTCGCGGCCATGCGCGAATGGAAAAAATCCTTCGAACGCGGCGCCCGCTCGCCGATCGGCCTGCAGATGCGTATCGACCGCGCCATGGACGTAACGCTCGCCCGTGAAACCGAATATCTCGGCGCCCGTCTCGGATCGCTTGCCACCATCGGTTCGGCCGGCCCGTTCATCGGCCTCTTCGGTACGGTCGTCGGTATTATGACCTCCTTTCAGGCGATCGCTGGCTCGAAATCGACGAACCTCGCGGTCGTCGCACCCGGTATCGCCGAGGCGCTGCTCGCCACGGCAATCGGTCTCGTCGCCGCTATCCCGGCCGTTATCGCCTACAACAAGTTCTCTGCCGATGCCGGCAAGCTCTCGGCCCGCATGGAAGGTTTCGCGGACGAATTCTCCGCCATACTTTCGCGCCAGATCGACGAGAAGCTGCAGCCGCGCGCTGCCGCTCAGTAACCAACGGAGTATTCTCAGATGGGTATGGCTGTTGGAGGCAATGGCGGCGGGGGCGGCGGACGCCGCCGTCGCGGCGGTCGGAATAAGGCCGTCATTTCTGAAATCAACGTGACGCCGCTCGTCGACGTCATGCTCGTGCTTTTGATCATCTTCATGGTCGCCGCACCGATGATGACCGTCGGCGTGCCGATCGACCTGCCGGAAACGCAGGCCAAGGCGCTGAATTCCGAGACGCAGCCGATCACGATCTCGGTCAAGAACTCCGGCGAAGTCTATCTGCAGGAAACGCCGATCCCGGCAGCGGAGATTGCCGCCAAGCTCGAGGCAATCGCCACCACCGGCTATAACGAACGCATCTTCGTGCGCGGCGACGCGACGGCGCCCTATGGCGTCATCGCTGACGTGATGGCCCGCATCCAGGGGGCCGGCTTCAAGAATATCGGTCTCGTGACGCAGCAGAAGAAGGACCAATAGCGTTCAAGATGAAGACCAGCGTCGTCACATCTGCTGTTCTGCATTGCCTGGTGCTCACCTGGGCGATGGTGTCTTTGAGCGCCCCGGAATCCTTCAAGGTCGAGGATTTCGAAGCGATGCCGGTCGATCTCGTGCCGGTGGAATCCATCACCCAGTTGCAGCAAGGCGACAAGAAGGCTCCGAAGAAGGAGACGTCCGCGCCCGTGCCGACGAGCCGGCCGCCGATCTCGCAGCCTGCCGAAAACGCCGGCGACAACAATGTCGACTTGAAGACGCCGCCGGTGCCGAACGCCAAGCCGAGTAATACGGAGGCTGCGGCAGCGAATTCGAGCGAGAAGCCACTGCCGACGACCGATCCGAATCCGAACGATGTCAAGGAAGTCAACAAGGAAGAGACTGAGGTCGATCAGCCGAAGGAGGTTGCCTCCATTCCGCCGCCGAAGCCCGTTGAAGTGACGCCGCCGAAGCCGGAGGAAAAACCGCCGGAAGAGCAGGCCAAGCCCGAAGAGTCGCCGAAGCCGGATGCGGAAGCTTTGCCGGACAAGGTGCCGACGCCGGTCGTCAAGCCGCAGGTAAAGCCGCCGGAACCGCAGAAGACGGCCGAAAAGCCACCGGAAAAGCCCGCGGACGAGCCGAAGGCTGCGGAAAAACCGACGGACAAGAAGAAGGCCGACAAAAAGCAGGAAGTGGCGAAATCGGCCTCGACGATGAAGAGCGATTTCAATGCTGACGAGATTTCGGCCTTGTTGAACAAGACCGATCCTTCCGCTGGCGGCGCCAAGCGCTCGACGCAGGAGGCATCGCTCGGTGCGAAGAAGAGCAATGGTGGCTCGAAACTCAGCCAGAGCGAAGAAGATGCTGTGCGCGGCTTGATCGAGGGGAACTGGCTTGTCACGCCGGGAATGGAAGGCCTTTCTGGCATGGTCATCAAGGTGCATATGAAGCTCGACAGGGATGGCAACATTATCGGCCAGCCGGAAGTCGAGTCATCGGGCGGCAGCAGCAGCGATGCCACACGCCGTGCGCTGGAAAGCGGCGCATACAGAGCCGTCATGAAATCCGCACCCTTCTCGATGCTTCCGAAGGACAAGTATGACGCTTGGAATGAGTTCGACCTTAACTTCGATCCAAGCAGCATGGGAATCTAGATGCTGATGGACCTGTCCCATGGCAACAAGTCTATTGCGGCCGCCATCAGGTTTGGAACGGTTCTGGCTTGTGCACCTGAAGCGTTGGCGCAACCGGTCGATCCGTCGATCTCCGACAACTCGGCCGGGGATTTGCAGCACGCAATCGCTTCCTCGTTCAATGTTCCTCCCGGGCAGGCGAGGGACGGCGGAGTCGTGATTACAATCCACCTGTGGCTCGATAAGGCTGGCGCGATCGTTGGTTCACCCAAGGTCACAGCCTCGGGCGGCACCGAAGCGGTTCGGAAAAGCCTGTCGGCTGCGGCTCTCCGCGCTGTTCCGCGTTCCGCGCCATTCACCATGCTCCCGAAAGAAAAATACGAATCCTGGAGGGAAGTCGTCCTGCACTTCGAATCCAGCGATCTGATTCCATAGATGCTGAAAGGCTGTTTGGTATGACAAAGTGTTCCTTTTTCCGCGCCATTTTGGTCGCAGTCGGTCTGGCGACCACTGCCGTCTTTGCGACGCCGGCCAATGCGCTCGTCACCCTCGACATTCGAAAAGGCAACGTTCAGCCGCTGCCGATTGCGGTGACGGACTTCCTGCAGGGCGATATGGGTGCGCAGGTCTCGCAGGTGATCGCCGCCGACCTGCAGCGTTCCGGCCTTTTCGCACCGATCAACAAGAGCGCCTTCATTGAGAAGATTTCCAACCCCGATGCCGCGCCGCGGTTTGAAGATTGGAAGGTCATCAACGCCCAGGCGCTGGTCACCGGCCGTGTGACGCAGGAGGCCGATGGACGTCTTCGGGCCGAATTCCGTCTCTGGGATCCCTTCGCCGGGCAGCAGATGACCGGGCAGCAGTTCTATACGCAGCCGGAGAATTGGCGCCGTGTGGCCCACATCATCGCCGACGCGATCTACAAGCAGATCACCGGCGAGGAAGGCTATTTCGACACCCGCGTCGTCTTCGTCTCTGAATCGGGGACCAAGCAGCAGCGCAAGCGTCAGCTGGCGATCATGGACCAGGACGGTTTCAACGTGCGGACGCTGACCGACGGCAGCGACCTCGTGCTGACGCCGCGCTTCTCGCCGAGCCGGCAAGAAGTCACCTACATGTCCTTCGCCAACCAGCAGCCGCGCGTCTATCTGCTGCAGCTCGAAACCGGGCAGCGCGAAGTTGTCGGCAACTTCCCCGGAATGACCTTCTCGCCGCGCTTTTCGCCGGATGGCCAGAAGGTGATCATGAGCCTGCAGCAGGAAGGCAATTCCAACATCTATACGATGGACCTGCGCTCGCGCACGACGACGCGGCTGACCTCGACGGCGGCGATCGATACCTCGCCCTCCTATTCGCCTGACGGTGCACGCATCAGCTTCGAAAGCGACCGAGGCGGCAAGCCGCAGATCTATGTGATGAACGCCGATGGCTCGGGCCAAACCCGTATTTCCTTCGGGGACGGCTCCTATTCGACGCCGGTCTGGTCGCCGCGCGGGGATCTCATCGCCTTCACCAAACAGTCCGGCGGCAAGTTCTCGATCGGCGTGATGAAGCCGGATGGCTCGGGCGAGCGCATCCTGACGTCCGGCTTCCACAATGAAGGCCCGACCTGGGCGCCGAACGGCCGTGTGCTGATGTTCTTCCGCCAGGCGGCAGGCGCGGGTGGCCCGCAACTCTATTCGATTGATCTGACCGGCTATAACGAGCAGCTGGTGAAGACGCCGAGCTATGCTTCCGACCCGGCATGGTCGCCGCTGCTGGAGTAGCGAGTGCATCAATGCCTTTATGTCGCCTCAAAGTCGTGGAAACCGGGCGACACGGGACAAATCAGTAAATTGTTAACCATAATCTTTGAGGGGCGGTTAACCGAGTGCGGTTACTGTCCGGAAACCCTGATGAACTCGCAAGGAGACCGGCCATGAGCCGAATTCATACCCCGGCAATGAGCCGTATGCAGAATTTTGCCCGCAACCCCGTCATGATCGCGCTTGTCGCCGGTCTCGCGCTTGCAAGCTGCGCGAACAAGAAGAACGGCGGCATGCCGAACAGCGCCGGCGACATGGGTCTCGGCGCAGGCGCCGCGACGCCGGGCTCGACCCAGGACTTCACGGTCAATGTCGGTGACCGCATCTTCTTCGATACCGACTCCACGTCGATTCGCGCCGATGCCGCTCAGACGCTCGACCGTCAGGCACAGTGGCTCGGCCGTTATCCGAACTACCAGATCACCGTTGAAGGCCATGCCGACGAACGCGGCACCCGCGAATATAACCTCGCCCTTGGCGCCCGTCGCGCTGCTGCCACCAAGGACTACCTCGCTTCGCGCGGCGTTCCGGCGCAGCGCATGAAGACGATCTCCTACGGCAAGGAACGGCCGGTCGCCGTCTGCGACGATATTTCCTGCTGGTCGCAGAACCGCCGCGCGGTCACCGTGCTCGGCGGCGCCGGCATGTAATTTCCAGTTATAATTGGTTTTACGGAGGCGGTCCCATCCGGGGCCGCCTTTTCTTTTTGACCACACTTTGGCCAGACTCCGTTGCTTTTTGACAGCAATTGGAAAAATCTCCTGTTCGTGCCTCACGGCGCGAAGAATCACTGGGACAGGACGATACATATGAAGAAACTTGTCGTGGCAGGCATGCTGTGCCTGGCGGCTATGACCGGGAGCGAACGAGCGGCTTACTCGGCCTCGTTCTTCGGGCTGCATCTTGGCGGCCGATCCGCGGACCAGCAGCCGGCCCCTCCCGTCGTCAGGGTGCAGAGCGGGGACGCGGAAATCCGTGTGCAGCAGCTCGAAGAGCAAATGCGGCAGCTGAACGGCCGAATCGAGGAGATGAGCTTTCAGCTCCTGCAGATGCAGGAGACGATCCGCAAGCAGCAGGAAGACAATGAATTCCGCTTCCAGCAGCTCGAAAAAACCGGTAGCGGCGGCGGTGGCGCCAAGGCTCCGGTCAAAAAGAGCGAGACCGATGTCGCTCCGGCAGCGTCCGGGAGCGACGACGTCGCCAGGGTGATCCAAGCACCGCAGGGGGCCGAAACGGCTCCCTCCACCGATGTGCCCAGTAATACCGGCCTCGGCCAGCCTCCGAAGCAGCTCGGCTCGATCGACTTCGATCAGAACGGCAACGCGATCGGCGGAAGCGTCGACGAAAACGCCACTATCGGTTCCGCCCCGATTCCCAATGCCAATAGCGGGACGCCGCAGCAGACGGCCTCGCTCGGTAACGAGGCGGATCAGTACAAGTCAGCCTACGGCCACGTATTGTCAGGCGATTACGGCACGGCCGAGCAGGAATTCAACCAGTACATCGCCCGTTACCCGAGCAGTGCGCGGGCGGCGGACGCCAATTTCTGGCTCGGCGAGGCGCTTTATTCACAGGGCAAATACAACGAGGCGGCCAAGACTTTCCTCAACGCGCATCAGAAATACGGTAGCTCGGAAAAAGCGCCGGAAATGCTGCTGAAGCTCGGCATGTCGCTTGCGGCCCTCGACAATAAAGAGACGGCCTGCGCGACCCTGCGCGAAGTCTCGAAGCGTTATCCCAAGGCGTCACGCGCCGTCATAAGCAAGGTTGCGAGCGAACAGAAACGCCTCGCCTGCTGAGGTCTTCCGGAATGTCTCCGGAAGTCGCATCGCCTGGAGAGGCAATCCTTCAGTTTCTCGCATCGCTTCGAAGTCCTGCGCGTATTCTCGTCGCGATCTCGGGCGGCAGCGATTCCAGCGGCCTGCTTCTCCTCCTCGATGAAGCCGTGAAGGCCGCGCCCCATCTTGAAATTTCCCTTTGTGCCGCGACGGTCGACCACGCGCTACGCGCCGGCTCCGCAGACGAGGCGCGAGAGGTCGCAGCCCTCTGTGCATCCCTCGGCATTCCCCATATTATCTCGACATGGCAAGGCGAAAAGCCGAAAACCGGCATCATGGCTGCGGCCCGCGAAGCCCGTTACAGCCTTCTGGCCGAGGCAGCGGAAGCGTTCGGCGCCAATCTTATCGTCACCGGCCATACGCTGGACGACCAGCGTGAAACGCTGCGGATGCGCGGGATGCGAACAGAGCAACTTTCGAGCGGTATCGCCGACGCCGTGCTCTTCGACCGGCGCCTCTGGATCCTGCGGCCGCTTCTTTTTGTCGCGCGGGCGGATATACGCGCTTTCCTGCGGGCGCGGGGCGTGCGGTGGATCGACGATCCGAGCAATGAGGATACCAAGTACGAGCGTGTGCGGATGCGCCGGCAGCTGTCTGCCGGTCCTGCGGCGGAGACGGATATTCGCGCAGTCTGGGAAGAAAGGCTGGCCCTGTCGTCTCGAGCCGCCGAGTGGCTGGATTGTCATTTCCAGCTTCACGGCGGCGTGCTTGGGCAGGTAATGCCCGACGGGTTGCGGCAGGACCATGCGGTCCTCGACTATACGCTCGGCCGCCTGACAGCCGTGTTCGGCGGGCAGCCATTCGCGCCGGGCAGGGTGCAGATGGACCGTGTTCTCGCATTCGCCGCCGGCAGCGAGCCGGGACGGATGACCACCGGCCGAGTGGTGTTCGATCTCAGGTGCGATGGGCTTTATCTGGCGCGGGAGAACCGGGGGATAATGCCGCTGGTGTTGCGGCCGGGGGAGGCTGGGGTTTGGGATGGGAGGTTCCGTGTTGAAGACCGGCTACGAACGACCATGAGGGTGGAAGCTCAGGCCACGCGCTCCGCCCTCATTCCTGTGCCCGTCACAGGAATCCAGCCGCCGCGGGTCGGCGCGGCGAATGACTCATCGATGCGTAACAAGTCTTCTGCGCCCAAGGACTTGGACGCGCTGGATTCCTGTGACGGGCACAGGAATGAGGGAGGGCGGGACAGGGGGCTTCCCAAATCCGCATGGAAACGCGCAATCGAGTCGGCGCCCGCCTTATCCTCAGATGGAGCCTATTTATCTCCAGAATCCGCTTCAATGGTTGAATTGACGCCCTATTTCGCACCCTTCGACCGCTTTTTGACACGATTTGATTTCATCTTTGCCGACAGGCTTTCGGCGGTTTTCGCGATGGCGCCCTATGCGGGGCTGCCTTTAAGAAGTATTGACGGAAAAACCATCTGACTTGGGGGATTGCCTTGGCAATAGCGCGGCGCAACCCTATGTTAGAACCTAATTAAGACGGTCGCCATGAGGCGGCTGTTGCAGTGCTGGGGAGTTCAATGAACCCTAACTTACGTAATTTCGCATTGTGGGCGATCATCGCGCTTCTGCTGATCGCCCTTTTCAGCATGTTTCAGACGGCGCCGGCGCAGACGGGTTCCCGCGATATCCCTTATTCGCAGTTTCTGCGTGAGGTTGATGCGGGCCGTGTGAAGGAAGTCGTGGTCACGGGCAACCGTGTCTCGGGAAGCTATGTTGAAAATGGCTCCACCTTCCAGACCTATTCGCCTGTCATCGACGACAGCCTGCTTGATCGCCTGCAGCAGAAGAATGTGCTGGTTTCCGCCCGTCCAGAAACGGATGGTTCTTCGGGTTTTTTGAGCTATCTCGGCACGCTGTTGCCGATGCTTCTCATTCTCGGCGTCTGGCTGTTTTTCATGCGACAGATGCAGGGCGGCTCCCGCGGCGCGATGGGTTTCGGCAAGTCCAAGGCCAAGCTGCTGACGGAAGCGCATGGCCGGGTGACCTTTGAAGACGTCGCCGGCGTCGACGAGGCCAAGCAGGATCTCGAGGAAATCGTTGAATTCCTGCGTGATCCGCAGAAGTTCCAGCGTCTCGGTGGCAAGATCCCGCGCGGTGTGCTGCTGGTCGGCCCTCCGGGCACCGGTAAGACGCTGCTCGCCCGCTCTGTCGCCGGCGAAGCCAACGTGCCCTTCTTCACCATTTCGGGTTCCGACTTCGTCGAAATGTTCGTCGGCGTCGGTGCAAGCCGCGTGCGCGACATGTTCGAGCAGGCGAAGAAGAATGCGCCCTGCATCATCTTCATCGACGAAATCGATGCCGTCGGCCGCCATCGCGGCGCCGGTCTCGGCGGTGGCAACGACGAACGCGAGCAGACGCTGAACCAGTTGCTGGTCGAGATGGATGGTTTCGAGGCGAATGAAGGCGTGATCCTGATTGCCGCCACCAACCGCCCCGACGTCCTCGACCCGGCGCTGCTGCGTCCCGGCCGTTTCGACCGCCAGGTCGTGGTGCCGAACCCCGACATCGTCGGCCGGGAGCGCATCCTCAAAGTGCATGCCCGCAACGTTCCGCTGGCGCCGAATGTCGATCTCAAGGTTCTTGCCCGCGGCACGCCCGGTTTCTCCGGTGCCGATCTGATGAACCTCGTCAATGAAGCCGCCCTCATGGCTGCCCGCCGCAACAAGCGTGTCGTCACCATGCAGGAGTTCGAGGACGCCAAGGACAAGATCATGATGGGCGCCGAGCGCCGTTCCTCGGCAATGACCGAAGCGGAGAAGAAGCTCACCGCCTACCACGAGGCCGGCCACGCCATCACCGCGCTTAACGTCGCTGTTGCCGATCCGCTGCACAAGGCGACGATCATTCCGCGCGGCCGTGCGCTCGGCATGGTCATGCAGCTTCCCGAGGGCGATCGCTACTCGATGAGCTACAAATGGATGGTCTCGCGCCTCTGCATCATGATGGGCGGCCGTGTCGCCGAGGAACTCACCTTCGGCAAGGAGAACATCACTTCAGGCGCGTCTTCAGACATCGAGCAGGCCACCAAGCTTGCCCGCGCCATGGTCACGCAGTGGGGCTTCTCCGATCAGCTCGGTCAGGTCGCTTATGGCGAGAATCAGCAGGAAGTCTTCCTCGGTCACTCGGTTTCGCAGTCGAAGAATGTTTCAGAGGCGACCGCGCAGAAGATCGACAACGAAGTGCGCCGCCTGATCGACGAAGCCTATTCGCAGGCCCGAACGATCCTGACGGAAAAGCACGACGAATTCGTCGCCCTTGCCGAAGGTCTGCTCGAATACGAGACCTTGACCGGTGATGAGATCAAGGCGCTGATCCGCGGTGAGAAGCCCTCCCGCGATCTCGGTGACGATTCGCCGCCGAGCCGTGGATCGGCGGTTCCGAAGGCCGGCGTGCGGCCTGCCACCAAGGGTGATGAGCCCGAAGCCGGTCTCGAACCGCAGCCGCATTGAAGCTGTGACAGCATCTCGAAAACAGGCCGGATTTCCGCTATGGGAGATCCGGCCTTTTTTATTGGTAACGGGATATAATCATTTTTCTCGCTAATTTACGTGCCGATTGCCGCAATTTGTGGCATTCCGCTGAAGAGAAGCAAGCATGAATCACGCTCCTGGACTGACGACAATCCACTGAAGCCGGATTTGCTTGGAACGATGCGCTGCCTGGAATGGCGCGCCAAAGCGCAGGAGTGCAGATGAAAAGACGCTATTTCGGTACGGACGGTATTCGCGGTCAATCCAACGTCTTCCCGATGACGCCGGATCTCGCCATGCGGGTCGGCATCGCCGCCGGCACGATCTTCCGCCGGGGCAACCACCGTCATCGCGTTGTCATCGGCAAGGATACGCGCCTTTCCGGCTATATGCTTGAGAACGCCATGGTGGCAGGCTTCACGGCTGCGGGCCTCGACGCCTTCATTCTCGGCCCGATTCCGACGCCTGCCGTCGCCATGCTGACGCGTTCGCTGCGCTGCGATATCGGCGTGATGATCTCCGCTTCGCACAATCCTTATGAAGATAACGGCATCAAACTGTTCGGCCCCGACGGCTACAAGCTTTCGGACGACATCGAGGCCGAGATCGAGGACCTGCTCGAAAAGGATCTGAACGCGCAGCTTGCCAAGTCCGACGATATCGGCCGCGCCAAACGCGTCGACGGCGTGCATGATCGTTATATCGAACATGCCAAGCGCACACTGCCGCGCGACGTGACGCTGCAAGGGCTGAGGGTCGCGATCGATTGCGCCAATGGTGCTGCCTACAAGGTGGCGCCCGCCGTGCTCTGGGAGCTCGGCGCCGATGTCGTTACCATCGGCAACGAACCGAACGGCACCAATATCAATCTCAATTGCGGTTCCACCAGTCCCGTCGCATTGCAGAAGAAAGTCGATGAGGTTCGCGCCGATATCGGTATCGCGCTCGACGGCGACGCGGACCGCGTCATCATTATCGACGAGAACGGTTCGATCGTTGACGGCGACCAGCTGATGGCCGTCATCGCCGAGAGCTGGGCCGAGAGCCAGCAGCTGCGCGGCAACGGTATCGTCGCCACTGTCATGTCCAATCTCGGCCTCGAGCGTTTCCTCGACGAACGCGGCATGGCGCTTGCCCGCACAAAGGTCGGCGACCGCTACGTTGTCGAGCATATGCGCCAGCACAATTACAATGTCGGCGGCGAGCAATCGGGACACATCGTGCTTTCGGATTACGGTACGACAGGCGACGGTCTGGTCGCAGCGCTGCAGATCCTTGCCGCGGTCAAGCGCACCGGCCGCACCGTCAGCGAAGTCTGCCGGCGCTTCGAGCCGGTGCCGCAGCTCCTGCGCAATGTCCGCATCAGCGGCGGCAAGCCGCTGGAGGATATTCAGGTACAGAAGGCGATTGCCGATGCCGAAGCCGAGCTCGCCAGAAACGGCCGCCTCGTCATCCGGCCTTCGGGCACCGAGCCGTTGATCCGCGTCATGGCCGAGGGCGACGACCGCACTCAGATCGAGCGCATCGTCAACGAGCTGATCGGGATGATCTCGAATGTCCGGACCGCTGCCTGACACTCTGTGTGAACAGATAATCAAAGGGCCGGTGCGTGAGCGCCGGCTTTTTTGTTGTGCACGTCGGCGGCATGTATCTCTGCTCAAACCATTTTCCGACGCAGTCGATCTTCTGTTTCATGCGACTTCGATGCTTGAAATCAAAGTAAATAAGCGTGGTTAAGCAGCTTTTAACGTTTTCAATTCATTATCCATGCCAAGCGTATCAGATTGGCAGCGACTGAGCCTGCCGACGCAACGGGATTTTGGAGTGAAATCCATGAAGAGAAGCTTGTCCGGCATCCTCGCAGCATTGTTGATAGCGACAAACGCCTATTCCGCGGATCTCGCCCCTGCCGAACCCATCCCTGAACAGCCGCCGGAGGTGGCGGTTGCCGAAGCGACCGGCTGGTATCTGCGCGGCGACGTCGGTTATGCCTTCACCGATCTGCGCGGCGCGCGCTATTTCCAAGGCAGCAACGCCACGGAGGTCGATTTCGACGACGCCGATGTCGACGACGCATGGACGGTTGGCGGCGGTGTCGGTTATCAGATCAACAGCTATCTGCGCACCGATCTGACCTTCGACTATCTCACCCAGGCGGATTTCAATGGCTCGACATCCGGGCAGTGCGGCTTCCCGCTGGTGGATTGCACCTCGCGCGACCGCTCTTCGCTGACCGCCTATACGCTGCTGGCCAACGCCTATGTCGATCTCGGCACCTACGGCTATGTGACGCCGTATGTCGGCGCCGGTATCGGCGGCTCCTACGTCAAGTGGAAAAACCTGCGCAATGTCGCCTGCGCCGATGACGGCAGCTTCTGCGACGACGAGGTCACCCACGGCGGCAAGGGCAACTGGCGCTTCACCTACGCCCTCATGGCCGGCGCCTCGGTCGACGTCACCTGCAACTTCAAGGCCGATGTCGGCTACCGATACCTGCATATCGATGGCGGCAACATGTTCGGCTATGCCGAAAATGGCGGTCCGGGCCGCGACAGGGGCCTCAGCGCCCATGAAGTCCGCGTCGGTGGCCGCTACCTCTTTGGCGGATGCGCTCAGCCGGTCGCCTACGAGCCGCCGGCAATCCCGCTGCAGCAGCCGGTCTACAAGTAAGCCTCTCAAGCCATCGCATCAGAAGCCGCCCCCGCTCCGGGCGGCTTTTTCATTTTTCGCCACCCTGCCTGCGTCAAAATATCTACAGCTTGCGACACTTCGATCTTGACTATGAAGCTTCCGATCCATACACACGGCGGCGGGACACCCTTCCCCAACGAAGGGCTTTCTATCTGAGAGGATAGCATCATGGCGAAGACCGCAAAGCCGGACATCCGTCCGCACAATACCCATTTTTCTTCTGGCCCCTGCTCGAAGCGCCCCGGTTGGTCGCTCGAAGCCCTTTCCGACGCGGCCCTCGGCCGTTCGCATCGTGCGAAGGTCGGCAAGGCCAAGCTCAAGCAGGCCATCGACCTTACCCGTGAAATTCTCGAAGTGCCGGCGGATTACCGCATCGGCATCGTTCCGGCCTCCGACACCGGCGCCGTCGAAATGGCGCTCTGGTCGCTGCTCGGCGAACGCGGCGTCGACATGCTCGCCTGGGAAAGCTTCGGCGCCGGCTGGGTAACCGATGTGGTCAAGCAGCTGAAGCTCAAGGATGTGCGCAAGCTCGAAGCGGGTTACGGCGAGCTTCCCGATCTTTCCGCCGTCGATTTCGACCGCGACGTCGTCTTCACCTGGAACGGCACGACCTCGGGCGTGCGCGTCCCGAATGCCGATTTCATTCCTGCCGACCGCAAGGGTCTGACGATCTGCGACGCCACCTCGGCCGCTTTTGCCCAGGAGCTCGATTTCGCCAAGCTCGACGTCGTCACCTTCTCCTGGCAGAAGGTGCTGGGCGGCGAAGGGGCCCACGGTGTCATCATTCTCTCGCCGCGTGCCGTCGAGCGTCTCACCACCTACACGCCGGTCTGGCCGCTGCCGAAGATCTTCCGCATGACCTCGGGCGGCAAGCTGACGGAAGGCATCTTCCAGGGCGAGACGATCAACACGCCGTCGATGCTCTGCGTCGAGGACTATATCGATGCGTTGCTTTGGGCCAAGGAGCTCGGCGGTCTTCAGAGCCTGATCGCTCGTGCCGATGCCAATGCCAAGGTCATCCACGATTTCGTCGCGGCAAACGACTGGATCGCCAATCTCGCCGTCAAGGCGGAAACGGCCTCCAACACCTCCGTCTGCCTGAAGATCGTCGACAAGGACATCACGGCGCTCGATGACGACGGCCAGGCGAATTTCGCCAAAGGCCTCGTCGGCCTCCTGGAAAAGGAAGGTGTCGCCTATGACATCGGTCATTACCGCGACGCGCCGTCGGGCCTGCGCATCTGGGCCGGCGCCACGATCGAGGCGTCCGACATGCAGAAGCTGATGCCCTGGCTTTCCTGGGCCTTCGAAACGCAGAAGGCGCAGCTTGCTCAGGCCGCCGCCTGACGTGATCGCGTCCGGCTTCGCCACGTCCGGCGGAGCCCAGCATTCCATTTTCATTCATCGCTGAACACTTTTGAAGGAGGCCACAATGGCACCTCGCGTTCTCGTATCCGACGAATTGTCGGAAACCGCCGTCCAGATCTTCCGCGACCGCGGCGTCGAAGTCGATTTCGAACCGCAGCTCGGCAAGGACAAGGACCGTTTGCTCGAAGTCATCGGCAAATATGATGGTCTGGCCATCCGCTCAGCCACCAAGGTGACGGAAAAGATCATCGAAGGGGCGAAGAACCTCAAGGTTGTCGGCCGCGCCGGCATCGGCGTCGACAATGTCGATATCCCGGCCGCCTCGCGCCGCGGCATCATCGTCATGAACACGCCTTTCGGCAATTCGATCACGACCGCCGAACACGCCATCGCCCTGATGCTCGCCGTCGCCCGCCAGCTTCCGGCCGCCGATGCCTCGACGCAGGCTGGCAAATGGGAGAAGTCGAAATTCATGGGCGTCGAGATCACCGGCAAGACGCTCGGCGTCATCGGCGCCGGCAATATCGGCTCGATCGTCTGCTCCCGCGCTATCGGTCTGAAGATGCATGTCGTCGCCTATGATCCGTTCCTTTCCAAGGAGCGCGCGGAGGAGATGGGCGTCACCAAAGTCGAACTCGACGAGCTTTTCGCCCGCGCCGATTTCATCACACTGCACGTGCCGATGACCGACAAGACGCGCGGCATCCTCAACAAGGAAGCGCTGGCAAAGACGAAGCCCGGCGTGCGCATCGTCAATTGCGCCCGCGGTGGCCTGGTCGATGAAGCGGCACTTGCCGAAGCCATCAAGTCCGGCCACGTCGCCGGTGCCGCCTTCGACGTCTTCGAAGTCGAGCCCGCCAAGGAAAGCCCGCTGTTCGGTCTGCCGAACGTCGTTTGCACGCCGCATCTCGGCGCTTCGACGACCGAGGCGCAGGAAAATGTCGCGCTGCAGGTTGCCGAACAAATGTCGGACTACCTTGTCAACGGCGCGGTCTCCAACGCCATCAACATGCCGTCGATCACGGCTGAGGAAGCGCCGATCCTGAAGCCCTTCATCCGTCTTGCGGACGTTCTCGGCGCCTTCGTCGGGCAGGTCACCGAGGAGCCGATCAAGGAAATCGAAATCCTCTATGATGGTGTGACCGCCAATATGAACACGCGGGCGCTGACGAGCGCGGTTCTTGCGGGCCTGATCCGCCCGCAGGTCGCCGACGTCAACATGGTTTCCGCGCCGATCATGATCAAGGAAAAGGGCATCGTGCTTTCCGAGGTCAAGCGCGACAAGACGGGCGTCTTCGATGGCTATATCAAGCTGACAGTGACGACCGAAAGCATGACGCGCTCCGTCGCCGGCACGGTGTTTTCGGATGGCAAGCCGCGCTTCATTCAGATCAAGGGCATCAACCTTGATGCCGATGTCGGTTCGCACATGATCTACATCACCAATACCGACGTCCCCGGCATGATTGGCTTCATCGGCACGACGCTCGGCACTGCCGGTGTCAATATCGCCAACTTCCAGCTCGGCCGCGACAAGCAGGGTGGCGACGCAATTGCGCTGCTCTATGTCGACGGCGAGGTGGATGATGGCGTGCTCACGCAGTTGACGGCGCACCAGGCGATCCGCCAGGCAAAGCTGCTGACCTTCAATATCGACTGAGTTTCCTTCCTCCAAGGAAAACAAGAGCCCGGCGCAGGAAACGGCACCGGGCTTTGCTGCGTCAGGAACAGGTTTCAACGGTGCCGACGCCGCCGGACGATCCTGCCGAGACGGGCGGCTTCGTCCTGCGCCTTCGTACGGTGGAGGAAGGCGAGCCTGCTGCCGTCGAAACCCTGGAAGAACTCGTCCCAGGAAATCTCTTCCAGTGGCTCGGAGGAGAAATCGACGCGGACGGTTTCGCTGTCACGCGCGTCCTTTATGCGGGCGGGATGGCCGCCGCGCGCTTCGATCCAGTCTCTGATCCTGGTGTAATCCGTCGTCGTGCCGAACCTGGCCATGAAACCCTCCGCAGCATTCGATTGCGACATTGATCTTCGGCAACGCGTATCCGGCAGAATAGTTCCATAGGGCGAAATTATTTTTTTCACTGTTTGCAGTTGTGCCGGTCAGGCATTCGTTATTTTGATAATGGCGGCCGGGAGCTGCGTAATTCGCATGGGCTGAAGGAGGATGACATGAAACACTATTCATTCTCGATAATCGGACTGGCGCTGGCGGCTGTCGTCATCGCCAATCCAGGCATCGCATTCGCCTGCAACAAGCTGATCGGCGCCTGAGCAGTACCCCCCCGCTTCCAAGGCGTGGCTTCAGCCGCGCTTGCTTTCTCACGCGATTGCGAGCTGTCCGCCGCCGCCCCTTGCGTCGCGATACAATCCTTTCTATATCGGTCACCTACCGAAAAAGGCGGCCGATCCCGCCTGAGATCAGCAATCCGCCGCAATTGCAGCGCAAGGGCGGGTTATGAACGCGCAGAATTTGGCACCGCCGTTGAACACACTGGATTTTGACAAGAAGCCGGAAGAGACCCGCGTCGTCGTCGCCATGTCGGGCGGCGTCGATTCCTCCGTCGTGGCCGGCCTTCTCAAACAGCAGGGTTACGACGTGCTCGGCATCACCCTGCAGCTTTACGATCATGGCGCCGCTGTTCACCGCGCCGGCTCCTGCTGCGCCGGCCAGGACATCGACGACGCCCGCCGCGTCTGCGAAACGCTGGGCATTCCGCATTACGTACTCGATTATGAAAAGCGTTTTCGCGAGACGGTGATCAATCCTTTCGCCGAAAGCTACGTGGCGGGCGAAACACCGATCCCTTGTGTTTCCTGCAACCAGACCGTCAAGTTTGCCGATCTCTTGGCGACCGCCAAGGAGCTCGGCGCCGATGCGCTGGCGACGGGTCATTATATCCGCTCGCGACCGAACCCTTCGGATGAGAAGCCCGGCCGCCGCGCGCTTTTCCGGCCGGCCGACGCCGACCGTGACCAGAGCTATTTTCTCTTCGCCACGACGCAGGAACAGATCGATTATCTGCGCTTTCCGCTGGGCGGCCTGCCGAAGGCCGAAACCCGCAGGCTCGCCGAAGAGATGGGGCTCGTTGTCGCGAAGAAGGCCGACAGCCAGGACATCTGCTTCGTGCCGCAGGGCAAATATTCCGACATCATCACCAAGCTGAAGCCGAATGCGGCGCTCGCCGGCGAGATCGTCCATCTCGACGGCCGCGTATTGGGAAGCCATGAAGGCATCCTGCACTTCACCATCGGCCAGCGCCGCGGCATCGGCATCGCCACGGGCGAACCGCTTTATGTCGTCTATCTCGATGCCCGCTCACGCCGCGTCATCGTCGGGCCGAAGGAAGCGCTGGAAACGCACCGCGTCTATCTGCGCGATGTCAATTGGCTGGGCGACGTTCCGCTCGCGGAGGCCGCTTCCGGCCGCGGTTTTGCCTGCTACGCCAAGGTCCGTTCGACGCGGGCACCGGCGCCTGCCGTACTGCATGTCGATGCCACCGGCACCTATGTCGATCTGACCGTCGGCGAGGCGGGTATCGCGCCCGGCCAGGCCTGCGCGCTTTATTCGGCGCCCGGCGACGACGCCCGTGTCTTCGGCGGCGGTTTCATCGAACGCTCCGAACGCGAACCTTCGGCCGAAGCTTCGCTCAAGGCCTTGCTGGCCGGCCCCGTCGCTGCCTGAAACCCATCAGAAACGATGGGCGGCAAAGCTCAGCGTTTTTCTCCATCCTGCGCTTGACACAAAGCCGAAGCGCACCTTATAAGCCGCTCATCCCACGAGCCCGCAGCGCTTCGCGAGCAGGTATCGTTTGACCAGTGGCGGAGTAGCTCAGTAGGTCAGAGCAGAGGAATCATAATCCTTGTGTCGGGGGTTCAAATCCCTCCTCCGCTACCAACAAAACAGACGACAAGTCCGGTCCGGTAATTCCCTCCAGCCAGCCTTTGATCTCATAGTGGTAGGCCTCTCCCGGTTTCCTTCGGGAAACGATGATGCCTGAGATGACATCCCTGAAGGCTCTCGCCATTTCAACCGTTGGCTCTGCCCCTCGCTCCTTGAGGATTTCGGCAAGACTCTCCACATCCTCCCTAAATCTCGTCACAGCCTTCGGCTTGATCTCGATCACATTCGACGGCGGTTCCTGTGCGGCAAGTTCTCCCTTCAGCCGTTCGCGCTCTGCCTTCATCGGTGGCAGCATCGACAGAACGTCCTCTTCTTCAATCGTCCCTCGCGCCACCTGGTCAAGGAGGCGTCCAATTCGCTCCTGGACATCCGCCAGCGCCCTTTCCGTATTGCCGCGACTGTTGCGCCGCTCCGCAGCTATTCGCTTGCTCTCGGCTTTGTATTCTTCGACGTAGGCGTCGATGATTGAGGTGTCAGCGAACATTACCCGCAGCCGGTCAATGACATCGCGTTCGATCTTCTCGACGTAATAGCGGGCATCATTGGAGCAACTGCCCGATTCCTTGTTTACGGTGCACTGTACGCGCGGCCCGCTCCGATCGGCGCCGATGATTGACAGCGATCCTCCGCACTCGCAACGCAGAAGTCCGGATAACAACCGCTTGTTCTTTGGTGCAGTCCGTGCGGCCGTTCCGGTCCGCTCCTTCTTGCTGTCCCTCACCAATTGGAAAAGCTTGTCGTCAACTATCCGAAGGTGAGGGGCATCGATCGTCTCCACCGCCGAATCCTCATTGATCCGAGACACCCTCTTTCCGGTCGAAGGATCTTTGACCATGTGAACGCGATTCCAAACGATCTGGCCGGAATAGATCGGGTTCCGAAGAATACCGTTGCCGCGATTGCTATTGCCGTTGATGGTGGAGGCGTTCCACTGCTTCCCGCGTGGCGCCGGCACACCGTCGTCATTCAATGCCTTTGCGATGGTGCGGGCGCTGATGCCGGCCGCGTACATGTCAAAGATCCTGCGGATGACGGTCGCTTCTTCCTCGACGATCTCCAGCTCTCCCTTGTGGCCGGCGATCGGCCGATATCCATAAGCCTTGCCTCCGGGATTGCGGCCGGAGCGGACGACGCCGGTCATGCCGCGTTTCACCTTGCGGGCGCCTTCCTCACGCTGCATCTGTCCGACAATGCCGTACATGCCGATCTGGACGGTATCCATCAGACCGCCGTTGACGCATTGCATCTCGATGTTACGGAATTTCAGCACCTTGTGGACGTGGGCAAGGTCGGCAATGTCGCGCGACACTCGGTCGGTGGATTCGGTGATCAGGATATCGAACTCACCGCGTTCGGCGGCTGTCATAAGATCAGCAAGGCCGGGGCGGCCGAACATGGAAGCTCCCGATTTTGCCTTGTCCGAAAACTGCTTGATGACCTTGGCGCCCAGCCGGCCGGCGAAGTCCTGGCATAATCTGAACTGATCCTCGACCGATTTGTCGTTCTGCAAATCGGTCGAGTAGCGAGCGTAGAGTACCGCGCGTTTCATTGTTTTGTTGCCTGCTTTTCCTCTGAGAGGTTTTCATTAGCGGGCTCGGGCGGAATGGCGTCAAGTCGCGCCCGCCTCCTGGCGAGCGCCTTAACCAGTTCGATGAGGGGGCTTGGGGCCTCCATGGCCTAGTTCCCCCCGTTATCCACAGGGGTCCGCTCGTCACCAAGCAGCGACCGAAGGAAGATGCGCAGCGCATGTTCGCTGCCGATCGTGCAGTTGGCGATGCTGTCGAAGACGTTTTCGTCGCGCAACGCGATCTCAGCTTTCGCCCGGACATCATCGAGCGATCGGCATGGTTCTTTCAACATTGCCGTCTCAGCGTCTTCCTTCGCTTGCCAGAGCTCATCGTTGTCATGGCCGGGGTCGAGTTTCATCTCATTGCTGAACCGGGTATCCGCCGCGCGCCAATCCTCGATAGCTCGCGTGAGCGAAGGACTTAGTGCGTTGTTTGTTGTGATCTTACCGGCGACTATGCGAGCGACAGTCATGGAATAGTCGTTGACCGCGCTCATGAACCCCAGGACAAGCCCCTTCGCCGCCTGCTTTGCGATCATATCCAGAACGATGTTGCCGAGAAGGGTAGCATTGCCGACAGTCGGATGTTCGCCGACGTATTCCAGATACTCGAGGGCAAGACTGCGGCCCTTCGCGGAATCACAGGTATAGTTGCCCGTGACGGAATAATCGCCGGCGGTCTGGACGTTCCAGTATTCGATCCCGCCACCCTCTGCGCGGGTTCTGGGCCGCATGAAAGAAAGATCGACGGCTGGATGAGGAGACTTAAGCATTGGAGCTGCCCTCCATCTCCCGCCGGGATACGTAGGCGCCGGGAATGTCGAAGTGTTCGATCCCCACAGCCACGTGCGCCACGTGGAAGTGTGCGATGTTGATGAGACTGGTGACGCGATCGAGCGGGTTATTCCGCCCCCCATCAGGAAGCCTGTAGTCGACCTCCTCGACCAGCAAATTACGGATTGTGTCCAGCAGCCGCTCAAGGTCGGCAAGCTCGTAAACGAGGTCGGAAGGTTTGAGGTTTGCATTGGGCTTCATCGGATCATCTCCCCTTCACCCGCGGCGTAAAATGCATCTCGGACCCGTGTCGCCCGGAAGGAGACGTCGTTCCAGGCAAAGCTCAGGGTCTCAAGCTGGTATTTTGTCAGCATGATCATCAGCGCGTCGTTGCCTCTCGTTTCCATCGGGACCAGTTGGTCGTCGAGAAGGTCGGCAAGAATGTCGGTCATGTGGTTGAGGCAGCAGATCTCGTGTTCGAGGTCTCTGAACGCGCTGATGATCTCGGCGTCGGTAGGCGGTACTTTCGGCATAGCTTCGCCAGCGGCCGTTTTCATGTTCGGCATGATCGTATCTCCAGTGATGTTTGGGAGATCGGCGCAACGTGCGCCGGTCGCTGGTTAGTTGCAGTTCCGGAAGTTGCGTACGGCCGTCTTGAGGCGCCGGCGCGCATTGGCCTCGTTCTTCTTGGCGTAGACGAGGTTCTGATAGGCTCCGTGAGTGTCGCCCATCATCGCCTTCCACTCGTCGCTGTCGCGCTCGATGCGCGCGATGCCGCGGGTCTCCTTCCAATCGGCGTAGGCTTCGCGCAGCACCTGCTTTTTCGTGCTGACGTTGGCTTCGTATGCGTCGAGCTCAATTGCGCAGTTCGCCACGACCACCATCAGGTGGATCTTCTGGGCGGTGTGGGCGATTGAAGACGTCGCATCTTTCGTGCTATGACTTCCCATGTCCAAATCTCCAAGGTGTGGACGTTGATTTCCGCTGCCAGGCGGTAGTCTTTCGAATTCGGCGATCATCGAGGCTGCAACCTCGTTAGATCGCCGTTTTCATTTTTGGGCCAAGACCGGCAATTTGGCGGCTTGGAGCTTCTCCATGCGCTCAACGATACAGCGGATGATTTCACTGTTCTGCGAGCTATGGTTTCTTTTGGCTTCGGCTTCGACGAAGGATTTGGCCTCGTGCGGAAGCCGCAGCATTACTTTCTTCAATCCCCGATTCACGCTCTTCTCCTTCGTTAAGGTTAATATGTCATAGTGCTACCATTGCCGTCAATGCCGATGTAGCACTATGACATCATTAATATAGAAGTGTTGATTGGAGGCCGATTATGGCCAAGAGCACGATTTCGAAAGACCCAGTTTCGGAGCAAGATAAGTTCATGCTGCGCCTGCCGGCAGGTATGCGCGATGCCATCCGAGAGGAGGCGGACGCCAATGGCCGCAGCATGAATGCTGAGATTGTCCATCGCCTTGAAAATTCGCTCGATCCCAATTTTTTTGGATCCGAGTTCAAAAGGGTCAGTCAGAATTACGAAGCATCGTCGTCTACAGTGAACCATTTTCTTCAGATGCTTGCCAAGAAGAATGTGCTGTACGTAGCGCTGGATGCTGGGGCTGTTCCAATTTCGTGGCCCGAAGTAATGACCAACCTGAACGCCATTGCATCTGCCCTCGAGGAGCCAATTGAAAAGATCGACGCTGCTGTCTTCACGCCCCAGGTGTCGCCGTCGCGAATCAGAGAAGACGCATGGTTCGCTCTCCTCGATTTCTTTCGAAAGCAACGGGCAGGTTCGGACGACGAAAGCTGATTGTCGGGAAGGGGTACGCAGGTTGTGCGTACCGTTGTCGCGCTCGCTCGACCTCGCCTTAGCAAGAACAGGCGGCGCGGCGCCTTCATGAGCAGTTTCCACCGACGACGTAAACCTGACAAGGACCGTTTCGGCGAGCCGATCGATGGTCCGCTTGACACTGACTTGCCGGGTTTCCAGCAGATCTCCGATCTCCCGGCTCGACATCGCGGGTCTGGAAGTGAGCTGCTGCATGTGCACTCCATCGTTTAAGATGGGTGTATCTTAATGAATGATTTTTCAGGCGTCAATTGTCTGTGACTGAAATTTCAGTCATATGATGCTCAGCTCACGATGGATGCTTGTTACAATGGCGTGGATAGAAACCGATTCTCCCTCGCCAGAACTGTAAGCATTTTCCATTCCAAACGTCGTGGATGGAATTTTGTACGATCGGTAGACCGGGTCTTTTGATTTTGGCACTAATCGGAAGCCTTCATCGCTCTCTTCGACCACGCGAACGATCCATTCATCCAGGTTTTGAGATGCTAAGGAGTGCTCGACGATGACAATCTGCCCATTCCGCAGGTCGTACTGATCTCCGAAGCCGCTGGCGGCCATCAAGATGTCGCCCTTGAAGATTCCGATGTTTTCCAGGGAATGATCGAGCAGCCGATAAGGAAATACACTGAACTTCGGCAGGCGAAGATCCGTAGCAACCGGGTACTGCTGCTCCTCAAGGGTCTTGTCCAATGCCCACTCTAGGTTTCTTTCAAATGAGCGGTGTTCCAGGGGAATACGGGCGCGAAAGACACCGCTCTCGATATCTCGGACCGCTGGCAACAAACTAAGGTCGCGAAATGGCTGTTTAGGATCTTTCGATGTCGTTGCGATTTCTGTGCCGCCGACAAGATAGCTAAGCGAGCATTGCAAAGGGCCTGTCAGCTTCTGGATAGTGTCCAACCTCGGGCTAGTTGAATTTCCAGCAAGAATATCTTGAACAGCAGATCTGCCGAGGCCGGCCTCCAAGGAGACGGCCGCAGCACTTTTCCTTAGGACTTCAAGGCGGTGCCTTATGCGGTCTGCGAGCGTGTTTGGTTCTTTTTCCATGACTGGAATATCAAACGGATCGAATGAAAAATCCAGAACGAAAAATCAGCCGCCGGCTTGATGGCGAATGATTTTTCCGTTAACGTTAATGGATGGAAAACGAACTTCGCTCTACTTTGCTCGACACCGCGTCCGCTTTTGCCAAAGCGTGCGGATGCGCTTTATCAACGGTTTCCCGTCGCGTTAAAAACGACGCGGCGTTTTTTTCACGTATCAAAGACACTTCCAAGACATTCACGGCGCGCACCTATGATGAGGTCATGCTTTGGTTTGCAGAAAATTGGCCTGCCGGAAGGCAGATGCCTCTCGGCCTGATGAAATGGATGGCTGAGACCGGCCACCGGCGGGCGGAACTAGTATGACCGCAACGCTGGAAGAGCAAACCGCTGCGTGGGAATCCTACCGTCTAGCGAAGGCTAACGCCGATAGGTCTCTCAGCTTTCAGGACGGGCGCGCCGCCGCGTTGGCTTGGCGCGCGTTCATCGCCCTCTTTACGGGCCGGCCGGCGCCGGGATCGGTCGACCTGCTATCTCACCCAAAAGTGGCGATCCTCCCCGGAAATAGACATCGCGGTTCCGGAGGCAGATCAACCCATGAGCGATGAGCTGGATGTGCAATGCCTCCCGTACATGCCGCTTCAGATCGAGCGACTGCGGAGGTCGAAGGCTTGGCTTCGTTGTAAGCGGAATCCGGAGATCGCGTTTTATCTGATGAACCTTTGGATGCGTGCCTGGCACGAGATCCCGGCCGGCAGCATCGAGGACGACGACGATGTTTTGGCCGATGCCGCCATGTGCTCGCCGGCGAAATGGGAAGAGTTGAAGGACGACATCCTCAAGGGTTGGGATCGACGCGACGGACGAGTGTGGCACAGCACTGTCGTAGAGCTTGCCACGGAGGCTGTCGGCAAGCTTCGCACGAACAAGACGCGCACTGCAGCAGCCAGGGAGGCGCGAGAACGTCAACGTCAGGCTTCTGTGACAGACACTGTGACAGAGAATGTCACTGACTCTGTAACAGAGCACGAAGGGAAGGGAAGGGAAGAGAAGGGAATAAAAGATAATACAACATCTGACGATGTTGTTACCGCCGACCCTTCCAAATCTCAGATTTTCGCCTTTGAGGCTCAGGCAATCCGACTAACAGAGGCGAACCTGGAGCAGTGGCGGAAGGCATTCCCGCATGTCTCGCTCGAGGCGGAGTTATGGGCCCTGGACGAGTGGGCAGGCACCAAAGGCAAGCGCTGGTTCACGGCCGTGAGCGGAGCGTTGGCGAAAAAGGAACGAGAAGCTTCCGAGCGCGTAGCCGCGGCCGCCGCAATCCGTGATCGAGGGGGAGGCCGACCACGGTCTGATCCTCGAATATGAAAACCGCGACCGACATCCTCGACAAACACGGCATTCGCCTTCGGCGGATTGTAGCCGGAAACCAGAAAACGACTTGCCCGAAATGCTCAGCGTCGAGGCGGAACAAGCGAGAGCCCTGTCTTTCGGTTCGCATCGACAGCCAAGGCGTCCAGTTCAACTGCCATCACTGCGGCTTCCAAGGAGGCGACTATTTTGACGAACAAGCTAGGCCCGGTGGGCGTCCAGGCTTTTCAAAACCGGCAGATCGACCCGGCGGTCGCCGAACTTTCCGGCGCCTATACGGGTAGGGTCGTCACCATGGCCGACGGCGGCACAGCGGTAGAGCCTGATATTGCCGGCAACATTGTCGTCTTCCCGTTCATCGACGGCGGCAGCGCTGTAGGCGAGAAGTACCGAGCGCCCGGCAAAAAGTTCTGGCAGCGCAAAGGCGGCCGGAAAACATTCTGGAATGCGGACTGCATGGATGACCCGGCGCTTGAGGAAGGGCAAAAATCGCTGATCATCACCGAGGGCGAAATCGACGGGCTGACGGCGATCGATTGCGGTTTTCACACCACAGTCAGCGTACCTGACGGCGCGCCGCCTGTCCCTCAGGGCGAAGATCCCGACCAGCTCGACGATGTCGTTCCCGACGACGACAGTCATGGGAAGTTCGAATTCGTCTTCAACAACCGTCACCGCATCAAGCGGATCAAGCGGTTCATCCTCGCTGTCGACAACGATCCTCCGGGCCGGCGGCTGGCGGCGGAACTGGTTCGCCGTCTTGGTGCCGCCCGTTGCGCATTTGTCACCTATCCGGGAGGCTGCAAGGATCTCAACGACGTCAAGATGCGCTATGGCGCCGATGCGGTGGTCAGGGTCATCACCGAAGCGAAGCCATATCCCGTGAAGGGCATCTATCTACTCTCCGACTATCCGGAGCTCGACGAGCCGAAAACCTATTCGACAGGCTGGCCGGACCTCGATCCCTACCTCCAGCTTTGGCTCGGCGAGCTGCTGGTAGTCACCGGCATCCCGGGCCACGGTAAATCGACCTGGACGATGAACCTTTGCGTCAACCTCGCTCGGGCCCACGGTTGGCGGGTAGGCGTGGCATCTTTCGAAATTCCTACGGTGCCGGCTCTTCGCTTCAAGCTCCGTCTTGCAGTCACCGGAACGGAAACGAAGCAATGGACACGCGATCTCGTTGCCGAGGCGGACGTCTTCATTCAGAAGCATTTCGTCTTCATCGATGCCGATCCGACAGGCGAGACAGACGACGACATGACGCTGGAATGGCTGCTCGATCGTGCCGCGGACGCGGTCATGCGATATTCGATCAAGGTCCTGGTCATCGATCCTTGGAACGAGGTCGAGCACTACCGGCCGCGAAACGAGAGCGAGACGCAATACATCAACCGGGCGCTCCGGCAGATCAGGAAGTTTGCGCTTCGGTACGGAGTGCTGGCGATCGTCGTCGCGCATCCTACCAAGGATCTCGGCAAAGGCGGCGAAGCCCGGACCCCGACCATGTACGACATCGAGGGATCGGCGGCTTGGTACAACAAGCCAGACCATGGCGTGGTGATCGACGTTCCCGATCCGGCGATGAACGAAACCGTCGTCTGGATCAAGAAGGCTCGCTTCTCCTGGTCGGGCCGCAAAGGCGATGTGACGCTGCAGTATCTCCCGGAAATCGAAGGATACCGGTCTCTGAACGGCTTCGCCCCGCTGTGGAAGTCAGCCCGTGGCGAGGCTGAATACCAGCGACCGAAACAACCAAAGTCCAACGCCTATCAAGGAAAAGATAGGCACTGAAAAATGACCATCAAGGAAAGACAGGAGCGCGAAGCGCACGACCGAGAGAACCCTTGGCGCCCGATGGGAACGGCGCCGCGTGGAACTGGACTCATCTGCGACCTGCTATTCGACGACATGGTCGGTCATTTCGCGGCAGAGGGGTTGCAGTTCTTCCTCGACGCCGATGGGGACTGGTATCAGATCGACCCGCCCAAACGCGTCTACTCCCCCAACCCGATTAACTGGCGCCCGTCTTATGTGCGGATGACCCCCGAGCGTCGCAACCTGATCAAGAAGAGGCTGGCATGAACGTGAGAGTTTCAGGACGCCCGAACGCTGAAGCGGTTTCGGAAATTGAGTTCTTCGAGGCACGGAAAGGCGAGGCTAGGCGACACACGCCGGTTGAGACCTGGTTTGCCGTGAAGGCCGCGCCCGGCGCGCAACGTTGCCCGTCAATGCGGGAAGGGCACGACCGGAAGGGCGAAAGCATCATCGAGCGGAACCTTCGCAACGAGGGCTTCGAAGCGTTCATGCCAAGCTATCGGATTGAAGTCCGCCATCATCGACAGGGCCACTGGATCGAGCGCCGCTTCCCGACCTTCGTCGGGTACGTTTTCATCAACATCGGACCTGACGATTTCCGCAAGGTCGAAGAGGTGAACGGCGTGAGCAAGATCCTGCGCTTCACCACGACATTCGAACAGCGGCCCATGCCATTCGCGTTCCCTCAGGAGACGATCGACCGCCTCCGCTACATCGAGTGGGAGCAGGAGCAGAACTTCCTGTTAGGCCGCGCCTGCCGGCAGCGCGAAGAAGAACTCGATCGGGAGCAGCCCGGGCTCCGTGGCAAGTCATCCAGTCGAAGGATCAGAAGGGCTCAGTTCACAGAGTTGCCTGGCGGTCTCGCTTCAAGCCTGCAAAGCTCTTCGTCACGAGTATTCATAACTGAAACGATGAAAACGCTAGGAAATTTAGGCGGCGGGGTTGAATAGGCATAACCTATCGGTTATCTTCTGCGCACTGATTTGTGGATGTCCAGTGCGCAGGCCGCCGGTCCACGCGGATAAGCAGCAATCCGCGCCATGGAAGAAGTGCGCCTGCGGCAAAGTCCTTCGAATTATGAGGATATGATCGCTTGGCCAAAAGCCCTCAAGGCTGCTTCTCGATCAGCTTCAAACATCTTCTTTGCAAGATCGTCAAAGTCTAGCGACGAGACCGTCAGGCTGACGGGCTCCATCTTAGCCTTGCTGCCCAGGTTGCAACCAAAGACGATGATACCACGTCTCTCTTTACTGCCCGTGTACGATTTCAAGGTTACAGAAGGATCGATAATCTTTCTGCCGCTCAAATAGCGATCTACGTGGGAATGATTGAGTTTGTTGAACCCCGGATAGGTCATGAACTGTCCCTCAAGTTCCTTGAGGAGCTAGCTTCCTTTTTGAGTTCGCGCAAGCTCTCGGTCGATGCTGTCGGCGAGATCGGGGAAGACTTCCCTGAAAGGCCTGGCGCTGGCGATCTGTTCATCGGTCGCCTCTGGATTATCCGAGTCCGAAGCGATCAGCCTCTGGACTTCGGCCTCTTCCTCGTCAGTTAAGGGGCGTGTCGAAGGGTACTTGGAATTCATCAGGCTCTCCCGGCTATTTCTTATGCTGCTGCGCGAGTTCGTTTGCCTTGTCTCTGTTGTTCCCCGCCTTCTTGATGATGTCCTTGGCCTGGTCAACCGTTAGGCCATGCTTCCGCCGGAAATAGCTGAGTTCATACGGTTGCTCCGCCGAGACTCTTTTGCGGTCTTGCTTCAGTGCTTTCTTGTTGTCGGCCATTCCATCCTCCTGTGGTTGCTTGGCTCCCCTCAAATGAATTTGCGCGGATCAGCCGAAAGGCAAGTGCGCTCCTCGTAATGTAAGCAACGCGACGACCAGCCAATCAGAAGGCGGGAATATGTGCAGCGCGCAGAGCGCAGTCCACTCGGCGGTTTTCCGTCATCGGTCAATGAAGTAACAAATCTTTAAACCGCCAGATTTAAGGTGCTAACTTCCCAAAGCTTCGGAAGGAGAAACGATCATGGCAGAAATTGTCCCGTTCTGTCGCCCGCGAAGTTTCCAAAAGCACAGAGCTTTGCTCGAAAAAGTTGTTGACGGGGAAGTGGTACAGTGCGTCAACGTGGATGTGCTATCTCCTGGCGAGAGAGCTGACTTTTTTGAAAACGGCAAGCTGGCGGAAACACGTCCCGCCAACCTGCCAAGGCGACCGCTAGGCCGCTGACTGGATAATGTCGCTGTTGGTCGGCATTGCAGTCGCGGCACCGCTGGTGAAAAGCTGATCGCAGTGCGTCAACATGGATTCGATGAATCGCCCATGATAGACGCCGTAGAGCGCTTTCGTTGTTTTGACTTTGGTATTTGCAATAAAGTTCATGATCAGGTAGCCGTCGGAAATGGAAGGGCGTAGCCACGCCTGGTTCTTCCATTGTTCGGGGGTATGAGTGAAGTCGCCGTCCTTGTCATATGACCAGGTGACCACATGCCCCTCATCGATGGCCTTCTTGAAGGCGGCCAAGAGGCCTTTAGGATCGGAAGTTGCAAAATTAATTGCCATTGGTTTGCCTATAATGATGGGTCGAGCCGCAAACCCAGTTGCTTGGGAGGATCTCGTTCGCGACGGCTCACCGTAGGGGTCGCGGACGTCGAGGGGCTGGCGTCATCACCGCCAGCTCCCTCATTTTGCGCATGTATCAGATTTCTCTTGACGAGTCATTCTGCGTCGCAACATGTCGTGCCGTTCTCAGAACATTCTGGGAATGGCATACTATATCTTGTGCATTTGTGGCTTTGGCTCTCGCTAGTCATTGAGACTGGCCGCTCGTTACTGTGCTTCGGAATGACTATCGGCGACAGCTGTTGATGCAGCGCGGCAGCACTCGACCGGGTGATTCGCACCAAAGTCGTTTCGAAGACAAGGGGACGGAAGGCATTCGTATCGCCTACCGCCCAGCTCTTCGTCCGTTTTCAGTGCTTTTGCTGCAATCATTCGTTGATACTGATTGCAGCCCTTCCCCGCCGATCAGAAGGCAGGACCATGATAGGAAGACCCACAAAGTTCACACAGTCCCTGGCTGACACCATCTGCGAGCGTATAGCTGACGGCGAAAGCCTGCGGTCGATCTGCCGCGATGAAGCAATGCCGGCGAAATCAACCGTCCTTTCGTGGCTGGCTGATGACGAGAAGTCTGCTTTTCGGACCAAGTATGCGCAGGCGCGCGAGATTCAGGCTGATGGTTTCGTCGATGAGATGGTCGAGATTGCCGACGACGGCACGAACGACTGGATGGAAAAGAAGAGCGCCGATGGTGAAACGATCGGCTGGCAGGAGAATGGCGAGGCAATCCGCCGCTCACAGCTTCGCATCGGCACGCGTCAATGGATTGCCGAGAAGCTGAAGCCGAAGAAGTACGGCGCCAAGGTCGAGCTGGAGCACGGCGTGACGAGTGGCGTGGCTGAGTTGCTGGAAGCGATCAATGGCAAGACCCGCGGACTTCCAAACGGCAGTTGATCAGTTCTCGGACTGGCGCTGGCGGCTGAACAACCTCTACTGGATCACGGATAAGGGCGGGAAGCGCGTCCGGTTCGAAATGAACTGGGCTCAGATGACGTTCTTCGAGCAGATGCATTACCTGAATGTTCTGCTCAAGGCGCGCCAGCTCGGCCTGACCACGTTCATCCAGATCTTCATGCTCGATGCCTGTGTCTTCAACAAGGATATCCGCGCAGGCACCATCGCTCACACGCTGGGCGATGCGCAGACCATCTTCCGGGATAAGGTGAAATATCCATACGACAATTTGCCGGAGGGCATTCGGGACGCGGTGCCGATCCAGCGGGACAACCAGACGGAACTGCTGCTGGCAAATAACTCGAGCATCCGCGTCGGCACGTCGCTGAGATCCGGCACGCTGCAGTACCTGCATATCTCGGAATACGGAAAGCTCTGCGCGAAGTATCCGGAGAAGGCGAGGGAAGTCAGGACAGGTGCACTCAACACCGTGCAGGCTGGGCAACTGGTCTTCATCGAAAGCACTGCCGAGGGGCAAGAGGGGCATTTCTACAATCTCTGCGAAGACGCCCAGATCAAGCATCGGCAGGCTGCGGCGCTGACTCCACTGGATTTCAAGTTCCACTTTTTCCCTTGGTGGAAGGAACCGCAATATTCGATCGCGTCTGCCGGCGTCATCGTCACCGACGCTTTCGCCAAGTATTTCCGCGGCCTCGCTGATCAGGGCATCGAACTGACGGACGGTCAGAAAGCTTGGTACGTCAAGAAGGCTGAGACGCAGCTCGGGGACATGAAACGGGAATACCCGTCGACGCCGGCCGAAGCATTCGAGGCCAGTGTCGAAGGCGCCTACTACGCCGACCAGATGGCGATGGTGGATGCTGAGGAGCGTCTAGGCGTGTTCCCGCATGTGCCTGGTTATCCGGTGCACACCATTTCCGACATCGGCATGGATGATACTAACAGCGTATGGCTCTTTCAGGTGCTGCCGAGCCGAGTTCGGATGATCGGCTATTTCGAGCACACCGGCACGGGCATGGATGGAATGCTCGACGAGCTGGAGCGTCGCGCCAAAGAGAACGGTTACGTCTACGGCGTCCACAACATGCCGCACGATATCCGCGTGAGGGAATGGACGCGCGGCGGCATGACCCGCATCGAGATCATGCTGCAGGAGGTCAAGGCTCGAAACCTTGGCACTGTCCGGAAGGTCGAGCGGGCCTATGTCCATGACCGCATCAACGGTACGCGGCGCATCTTGTCGAAGGTCGAGTTTGATCAGGCAGGATGCGCCCAGGGCGTCAAGTGCCTGCGAAACTACCGGAAAGAGTGGGACGAGGATCTTGGCGTGTTCCGCGATGAACCGCTGCATAACTGGGCATCGCACGGCGCCGACGCGTTCGGCGGCCTGGCGATCATCTTCACCGGCCTCGCAGCGGAACCGCTCAAACCTGAACCGAAGCAGCTGCCGACGTTCCAGACCATGACGTTCAACGACTTCGTCAACTCCACCCCATCCTATAGCGAGAGCGTTTGATGCAAGACGAAGTCACGACAATGCCGGTCGGCGAACAGTGGGATCTGGCAAAGGTCGGCGCCCACTGGCAGCAGGAGATTGAGAGAGCCGAGCGCTATTTCAAATCCTGGGTGGACCGCTGCGTCAAGATCGAGAAGATCTATCTGCAGCAGGCGGAGCAGACGAGCGCCAAGCGCCGGTTCCCGATGCTTTGGGCGAACATCTCGGTATTGCAGCCGGCCGTCTATGCCAGGGTGCCGCAGCCCGTTGTCGAACGTCGCTTCAAGGACTCGCAGCCGGTGGCGCGCATGGGCTCTGAACTAGTCGAGCGCAACCTTGCCTTTACGGCTGACGACGCCGATCTGGATTCGGTCATGCGGTCGGTGCGGGATGACTTCCTGCTGTGCGCCCGTGGCACGGTCTGGCTGCGCTATGAGGCGGACTTCGAACCGCTGGACATGGGTGTAGAGCCGTCTGATGCGCCTGGGATGCCGGACGATGTCTCTCCCATGGAGCAGATCACCGACGAGCGGGTGTGCATCGACTACGTGCACTGGTCGGACTTCCTGCATTCGCCAGCTCGGCGCTGGAAGGATGTGACATGGGTGGCTCGTCGTGTCTCGATGACCGATGAGGAGTTCGACAAGCGCTTTCCCGATGGACGAGGTTCGCTTGCCAAGGACGGCGCCGGCTCCAACCACGGCACGAACCAGACGGAACGGGCCCAGAACGAGGGCAAGATTTATGTTTGGGAGATCTGGTGCAAGAGCGAGAACTACACGGTCTGGATCGCCGATGGCTGCCCCGCCGCGCTCGAGGTATCCGAACCACCACTGAGGTTAAAGGGATTCTGGCCATGCCCTCGTCCGGCGTTCGGCACGCTCTCTACCGGCTCGCTCATTCCGGTGCCCGATTACGTTTACTACCAAGGCCCGTGCGACGAGATCGACATCCTCACCAAGCGCATCAACAAGCTGACGGATCAGCTGCGCCTGAAGATTTTCTATCCCTCAGGCGATGGCTCAGTATCGCCGGCAATCGAAAAGGCGATGCGGCCCGAGAACGACACTGTGATGGTCCCGATCCCAGAATGGGCGGCGTTTACGGACAAGGGCGGCTCAAAGGCCATCGTCACGCTTCCGATCGACGATGTGCAGAAAGTCATCGTTGCCTGCATCGAGGCGCGCAAGCAGCTAATCGAAGACGTCTATCAGATCACGGGTATCAGCGACATCGTGCGCGGCGACACCCAGGCCTCGGAGACGGCGACAGCGCAACGCATCAAGAGCCAGTGGGGCTCGATCCGCATTCGCGACCGCCAGGCTGAGCTTGCCCGCTTCGCCCGTGACGTTGTGGCAATTGCCGGCGAGATCATTTGCGATCAGTTCCAGCCCGAAACTCTGATGCTCGTCTCGGGTATCCAGTTGCTGACGACGGCGCAGAAGCAGCAGATCCAAATGCAGATGCAGCAGGCTCAGATGGCCGCCCAGCAGGCGGCGATGCGCGCGCAGCAGATGGGTCAGCCGTCGCCAGCGCAACCACCGCAACCGCCGATCCCGCCTGAGATGGCGCAGATGATGCAGCAGCCGTCGATCGACGAGGTTGTTCAGCTTCTTCGCAATGACAGTGTGCGCGGCTTTCGTATCGACATCGAGACGGACTCGACAATTGAACCGGACGAGGATGCAGAGAAGCAGCGCCGCATGGAGTTCGTGCAGATGGTTGGCAGCTTCATGCAGCAGGCCGGCGCCATTGCGCAACAGACGCCGATGCTTGTCCCCGTGATGGTCGAAACGCTGTTGTTCGCCGCTCGGGGCTTCCGTGCCGGCCGCCAGTTGGAAAACACGCTGGAGCAGGTGGGCGCGCAACTCTCGCAGGCAGCAACAGCACCAAAGCAGCCGCCGGAACCAACCCCGGAGCAGATGATCGATCTGAAAACTGCACAGGTGAAGGCCGGCGCCGAGGAGCGGAAAGCCCAGCTCGGTGTCGCCCAGGCCGAGATCGAACACCGCACCACCGTCGAGCAGGCACGCGGCGATATGGCGATGCAGGCCATGCAGCAGTTCCAGGCCGCTCAGCAGCCAGCAGCGCCGCAACAGCCTGCCTACCAGTAAGAGGTTTGACGATGAGAGAACGCTATTGCCGCGTTTGCGGCGGCTGGCACCAGCTCGACGCTTGGCCGCATAACTGCATGCCGGTGAAGAACCTCGCGCAGTCGGATCTGCCTGCGCCGCATTTCGTCAGCGACAGCATCGAAATCCAGTCGATGCATGACGGCAAGCACTACACATCGAAGGCAAAGCTGCGTTCCGCTTACCGCGCGGCCGGCGTGATCGAGATCGGAAATGAGAAGCCTCAGCCGATTGAGAAGCCCAAGACGGATCGGAAGGCGATCCGGAACGAACTGCGGCGGGTTTACGCCGAATACAACGCCTGAACGGGCATCAATCCCCGAAATAGGAACAATGCGATATGGAAGACCTGATTAACGAGGCCGGCAACGGCAGCGAAGACCTCGGCACGTCCACCGACAAGCCGTTGAGCATCCGCGATAGCCTGAAGGCCGCGATCGACAGCACGGAAACAACGCCGGCCAACGGCTCCGATCGCCAGCGTGACGAGCACGGCCGTTTTGCCCCGAAGGATCAGGACAAGACCGGCCAACCGTCGCCGCAGCCCGCGGCGGCGCCAAAAGCGGCGCAGGCGGACGCAACAAGCGCAGCTCCTGCCGCTCAGCAGACGTCAGCCGTATCACTTGAGCAGCCGCCGACGGCTTCGTCGCATCGTGTCCCGCCTGGCTGGTCACAGGAGGCAAAGGCGCAGTTCGCGAGCCTGCCGCCCGAAGTGCAGGCCGCCGTCAGCAAGCGCGAAGAGGAGGTCGATCGTGGCTTCCGCGTGCTTCAGGATTACAAAGGTCTCGAAGAATTCACGCCGATCGTCAGGCAGGCCGGCACCACACACGCCGATGTCATGCGCAAAGCGATCGACTGGGAGAACGCGCTCATCCGCGATCCCGTCAACACTGTCGTTGCCGTGGCGAAAATGGCAGGCGTCAATCTGCACGCTCTCGTCAACGGTCAGTCCGATCAGATCCTGCAGCGCAGGCCGCAGCAGGAACAGCAACAGCCCACGCCTCAGCCCGTCAACGTAGAGGCAACGGTTGAACAGGTACTCCGGAAAAGGGACACGCAAACTCAAGTCGAAGCGTTCCTTTCCGATCCGGCAAATGTGCACGCCGAAGCCGTGCTTGATGACATGGTCGCCCTTATCAGCGCGGGGCGCGCATCGTCACTCAAGGACGCCTACGACGCCGCATGCTGGATGCGCCCCGATATTCGTCAGCAGCTGATCAGCCAGACTGCACCGGCGAACACGGTTCAAGATCAGAATACCCAGAGGGCCGCAGCGGCAGATCAGGCCCGCCGCGCCTCACGATCGATTTCCGGCTCTTCCGCACCTGGGCCAACCCCGGGCGCCGGCGCCGGTCAGCCAACCTCAATCCGTGAATCCCTTCGCACAGCGTTGCACGCTGCGAACGGTCGCGTTTGATCAAAGGAACCATGATCAATGCCTATGTCGCCCAACCTCTCTGAAATCGTGACGACTACCCTGCGTAACCGCAGCGGTACCGTTGCCGACGACGTTACGAAGAACAACGGTCTTCTCACTCGTCTTAACAGCCGCGGCCGCAAGAAGCCCGTCTCCGGCGGCCGCACCATCGTCCAGGAGCTGCAATATGCCGAAAATTCGACCTTTCGCAGATATTCCGGATACGACATCCTGAACGTGCAGCCGTCCGATGTGATTACCGCAGCCGAATACGACCTCAAGCAGGCGGCGGTCGCTGTCTCCATGTCCGGCCTCGAACAGCTGCAGAATTCCGGTGAAGACGCGATCCTCGACCTGCTCGAGCAGCGCATCGAGAATGCGGAAATCACGCTGAAGAACAACATCGCCCTCGACTGCTATTCCGACGGAACAGCCGATGGCGGGCGTCAGATCGGCGGCCTGCAGCTGCTGATCTCGACTTCTCCCACCTCCGGCACTGTTGGCGGCATCTCGCGCGCCACCTGGGACTTCTGGCGCAACCAGAAATTCTCCGCCTCGGCCGATGGGGGCGCCGCAGCATCCAGCACGAACATCCAGAGCTACATGAACCGGCTCTATATGTCCTGCGTACGCGGCTCCGACGCGCCCGATCTCGTCGTCGCCGACAACAACTTCTTCCGCCTCTACTGGGAATCGCTGCAGGCGATCCAGCGCATCACCTCGGCCGATAAGGGCATGGCCGGCTTCCAGTCGCTGCAATACATGGGCGCCGACGTGATCTTCGACGGTGGCTTCGGCGGCGGCGCGCCGCTGAATCAGATGTTCTTCCTCAACACCAAATACCTGTTCTACCGCCCGCACCGCGACCGCGACATGGCGCCGATCGGTGATGAGCGCATGAACACCAACCAGGATGCCTTCGTGCAGCTGATGGGCTTCGCCGGCAACCTCACCATGAACAACGCCTTCCTGCAGGGCGTGCTGTTCGCCTGATCGAACGAAAGGATCAACATCCATGACCATCGCAACTTCCCAGACCGATCGTCTTGGCGCGAATCCGTTCGTCGTCGAAGGCCCCATCGTTGCCGGCTCCGGGATTCCGGGGCCGAACTTCGCCCTCGGCTCCATCGCATGGGGTTCCAAGGAAGCGGAGTGGGTCTATTGCAAGCTCGTCCTTGCATCGACCACGACGCTCCAGCCTGGCCAGTGGTTCCAATGGGACCGCGACTATACCGCAACCCTGTTGACCACGGCCGCCGCCGTTGTCGGCTATCGCTGCGGTGTTTTCGCCGGTGCGAGCCGGGCTCCGACACAGTCCGGTGGTCCTGCTCAGGCCATCAGCCTCGCAGCTGGCACCTATTACATCTGGCTGCAGCGCAACGGTGAGGCTCCGGCCTTGGTGTCGACGGCAACGGCGGCTCTCGTCGTCGCTGAAACCACGGCAACGGCCGGTCTTGCCAATGCACCTGCATCGGCAACAGTGTCGTCCAAGGCGATCCAGGGCGTCAACTTCCAGGCGGCCAACCAGACCTTCACCGCTACGACCGTCAACGGTTCGCCGGTCCTCTCGGCTCTGGGCAGCGTCAGCCCGGAAGGTGGCCCGTTCATCGGTGCCGCCATCTCCGGTACCGGCATACCCGGTTCCACCACCATCACCGGGATCACTTACACCCCCTCGGGTGTAGTGCAGAGCATCACCATGTCCGCCAACGCCACAGCCAACGGCACCGCCATCACCGTCACGGCGACGGGCGTGCTCGAGTCAACGCTGATGCGCCCGTACATCTCGAAGGTGAACTAACCTCTGATCACTGGCGGGCGCTTCGGCGCCCGTTACTTTCCCCGCCATCAACCGCGAGACCATCACCATGGCCGATACCAACACCGGAATTTATGCCTCCTTCAGCCTTGAACCGGTCGAGCAGACCTTTCTGACAGAAAAGGAAGGCCGACCGATTTTCGCCGATAAGGAATTCGTGCGAATTTTCATTGCCGGCGACAAGCACACCGAGGTTTACCGCGAGGTGACCGAGAACGATAAGCTCCGCTTCTCCGACGCGTACAGGCGCTTCAAGGATGGCGCCGCTGCCCGCGAACAGCTGGTCGGCACGCCGCTTTCGCAGTGGCCATACCTGAAACCCAGCCAGATCAAAGAGCTTGAAGCGATCAACATCTACACCGTCGAGCAGATGGCCGCCCTGTCGGATACTGCGAAGCAGAAGCTTGGCATGGGTGCAAACGAGCTCGTAGCTGCCGCCCGCGGCTACCTGGCGACCGCCGAAAACTCCAGTGCGGCTTCGGCTTTCGCCGCAGAGAACGAACGGCTGAAGGGCGAAGTCGAGCGCCTCAACGACCAGATGAAGCAGATGGCTTCTCGCTTCGAAGCGCTCGAAAACGAGCGCCAGGGCGGCGGCAAAGGCCGCGGCCGCGAAGCAGCCTGATTGGAGATCCGCGCATGTCGCTCTTGACCATAATCCAGAACGTCTGTGCGGAAATCAGCATCGATCCGCCGACCGCAGTCATGTCGTCGGCGGACCCTCAGATTGCACAGCTTCGCATCCTGTCGTTTCGCGCCGGCCGCGAGCTGATGAGAGGCCATGATTGGTCGGCGCTTGTCGTCGTCAGGAACTTCACTGCTACCGGTGTCATTCCGGAGCCGGCCGAACCGCCCGCGGATTGGGATCGGTTCCTCGATAATTCGAAGATCTGGAACACATCGCGCCTTTGGCAGCTGAATGGCCCGGTCGAGCCGCAGACCTGGGAACGCAACACGATCATCAATTCCAATCCGGTGCCGCAGATCTGGCGCATGCTGGGCGGCAAGCTGGCGATCTATCCCAACGATGTCGGCGAAACCGTCCGATATGAATACGTGTCGAACTCGTGGGTCGCCGTCAACGGCGGCACGACTTATGCCGCCACCTGGGCCAACGACACTGACACGGCGCGGTTCCCTGAAGAACTGCTCGAGCTTTCGACCATCTGGCGATGGAAGCGCGCCAAGGGCCTCGACTATGGGGAAGAGATGGCAAATTTCGAAAGGGCGAAGGAGTCGGCGATCGGCTCCGACCGCGCCGCTGCGCCGATGGATATCTCGCTGCCGAATAGAGGGCAGGTGCCCGAGAACTATTGGCCCGGCATCATCACGGTGCCGAACCCATGACAAGGCAGCCCGTTCCAGCGAGTGCCGGCAAAACCCGCGTCTCTCCCAGCAAGGACTGGATTGCGCCGATCGGCGGATGGCGCACTGACGTCGAAATGGCGGACATGCCGAAGGATGCTGCGTTCCTGCTCGACAACTTCTTTCCGGAGGCCAACCGAGTCCGTGCCCGCTATGGATATCTCGCCTTTGCCACGGGCCTGGGCGCCGATGTCAAGACCGTCATCCCCTATACCGGAGTAAGCAATCGGCTCTTCGCCGCGGCAGGAGATAAAATCTTCGATGTGACGGCCGGCGGCGCAGTCGGTGCGGCTGTCGTGTCTGGCCAGTCCAGCGCGCACTGGTCGGCGCAGCAATACACGAACCCGGCGGGCCAGGAATATCTGCGGCTGGTGAACGGTCTCGACACGCCTCTGCTCTTCAACGGCACGTCGTGGACGAACAATTACATCGTCGGGAGCGCAGCGCCGGTAACGCAAAACGTAGCGGTCAAGAACGTGCCCTATACCCTGAGCTTCTTTGGCACGGGCTCGATCACGCTCTCTGGAGCTTATGCCGGCGTCCTGAACGGCACCGGCATCGGCAATCGGGTCACGCTTACTTTCACGCCCGCGGCCGGCACGCTGACGCTCACAGTGGCGGGCACCGTCACGAATGCCCAGCTTGAGACCGGCTCCGTCGCGACCCCATATGTTTCATCGACGATGATAACCGGCATATCGGACCCGTCATTGCTGATCGCGGTGACGACTTACCGGTCTCGCCTGTGGTTCATCGAGAAAAACTCGACGAACGTCTGGTATCTCGCCACCGACGCCGTCAGCGGCACGGCCACAGTTCTGCCGGTCGGTGGCAACATGAAGTACGGCGGGACGCTGGTCGCAATCAACGTCTGGACCATTCCAGTTTCCACCGGTCTGCAGCAATGCCTTGTCCTGATGTCATCGGAGGGCGAGGTGATCGTCTACCAGGGATCGGATCCATCCAGCTCAACGAACTGGGGGCTGCTTGGCACCTTCAAACTTGGCCGGCCGCTTGGCACGGACAGGTGCATGCTGCCCGTTGGTGCCGATCTTGCGATCATGACCACGGATGGCATCGTTCCGATTACCAAGGCCGTCCAGCTTGACCGCGGCGCAACGAGCCTCGGCGCCATCACCGCGAAGATCGGGCCTACGTGGCGCGAGACGGTGGGCGCGGTCGGCACGACATCGGATGAATGGCAACTGTCGAGCTTCCCGAAACGTCAGATGGCAATCGTCAACTTGCCTTCGTCCTTTGGGCCTTATCAGTACGTCATGAACACCGAGACGGGCGCCTGGTGCCGCTTCGTCGGTATCTCGTCGTCATGTTGGGCGACGTGGCAGGACCGACTGTTCTTCGGTTCGAGCGATGGCACCGTCTATGAAGCCGAGGCCGGCGCCAGCGACAACGGCACGGCGATCGACGCCCTCATGGTCGGAGCCTGGAACCGCTTCGGGGATGGATTGGCAACCAAGTTTTCCAAGCTGATCGGCGTGACGGCTCAGATCGGGGTTTCGACGCTGATGTATGCCGGGATTTCGGTCGACTATCAGACGAAGATCCCGACCGCGCTTCTCTCGTCCGTTGAGAACAGTGCTGCGGCAAGATGGGGAACCGCGGTCTGGGGTGTGTCCAAGTTCCCCGGCACGATCCTTGCGCGGAAATTCGCCTCTGCCGGCGCGTTTGGTGCGGCACTTGCGCCAACCGTGCGCGCTCTGATCTCCGGCTCCTCAGCCTCGATCTCCGAGGCGGCCGTTGTCGGTGGCGAGGTGCTTTATGAAAAAGGCGCGCCTCTTTGATTGTCTCGGAGCCTCGGGCCGATATCGCCGGCTGGGTCGGAACCAAGATCGGGGTGTCCTTCGAACCGCCCTATACAGCATTGGCGCATGTCGATCGCGGCCGGATCATCGCGGCGTATGTCTTCAATGTCTGGACGGAACATGACGTCGAGGTGTCGCTTGCCGCCGACCGGCTGTCCGTCACGCTGATGCGCGCGGCCTTCCGCTATGTCGTCGATCAACTCGGCTGCCGCCGTGCGACGTTCAGGACGCGTGCCGACAACGTGCAGGCTCAGAAGGCCCTCGACAGGCTCGGGGCGCGTCTGGAAGGGCGCCAGCGCGAATATTTCGGTGACTGCGACGCGCTGCTCTATGGAATCTTGAAAGAGGACTTCCCCTATGGTCTCAACGCCTAAGGCGCCGAAAGCGCCCGATCCCACGCAGACCGCGGCAGCGCAGACGGCGACGAACGTGGACACCGCGATTGCGAACGCCGGTCTCAGCCACACCAATCAGTACACGCCCGACGGCTCCCTGGAATACAAGGTCACCGGCCATACGACGATGACCGACCAGAACGGGAAGACCTATCAGCTCCCGACCTATTCGGCCTACCAGACCTATTCGCCGCAGAACCAGGCAATCTACGACCAGACGCAGCAGACGCAGCTCGGCCTGGCGAAGCTCGCGAACTCGCAGACTGGCAAAATCTCCGGCATCCTCGACACGAACGTCGATCTCAGCTCTGGGAACGTCGACAAATACGTCAACGACCATTGGCAATCCGGCTTCAACAATCAGTGGGATCGAGATCAGGCGAGCTTGGAACAGAGCCTTGCCGACAAGGGCGTGACGATGGGATCGGCCGCCTATGATAATGCTATGCGCGATTTCTCCACCCGCAAGCAGGCGGCGTCCGATCAGTACCTCGGCGACATGTATTCCAATGCGCAGAATTCCATCCTGACCGAGCGCAACCAGCCGCTGAACGAGATTTCGGCATTGATGTCCGGCTCGCAGGTCAATCAGCCGAATTACGTCAATACGCCGACGACACAGCTTCCGACCGTCGACCAAGCCGGACTGATCAACGAAAACTATAATCAGCAGATGGGTGCCTATAATCAGCAAGCCGCCCGCTCGAATGCTGCCATGGGCGGTTTGTTCGGTCTCGGCTCGGCGCTGCTCGGCGGCTGGGCGATGTCCGATCGCCGGCTGAAGCGCGACATTCATCAGATCGGCCAAACAGCGTCCGGACTGCCGGTTTACGAATACGAATATCTCTGGGGCGGCGGCCGGCAGGTGGGCTTCATGGCCGATGAGGTCGAAGCAGTCACTCCCGGCGCCGTCGCCGTGGGCCCTGGCGGCTTCAAGATGGTCAACTACGCGAGGGTTCTGTGATGGGCTTCATCTTCGGCGGCGATACGGGCCAGACGCAGGCGGACGTCGCAGACGCTCGCAAGCGGCTGGCTGCGGCTATGCTGCAGCAGGGCACGGACACGAGTCCGATCCAATCGCCATGGGAAGGCGCAGCTCGCATGGCGCAGGCGCTTATGGGTGGCCTCGCCGTCCGCAACCAGGCGAACCAGCAGCAGGCGGCCGATGCCCAGGTGATCGCAGCCATCACCGGTCAGCCGTACACGCCTCCTGAGCAGCCCAAGAGCTTTCTTTCGTCGCTGTTTGGTGGTGGTGACAAGCCATCCAATCCAGGTGCTACTGGCTCCTCGATGCCGAAAGTGGACGCGGCGGGTAACATCCCCGCGGCACCCTTCAAGGCTGGCGGCAACCCTGAAGTGGCGGAATACATTCGCCAAGCATCGATCGCCAGGGGCATTGATCCGAACTATTCTCTTCGGGTCGCCGGTCATGAGGGATTGAACGTCTTCGATCCTTCGCAGCCTGATCGCGGCGGGGACGAGGGCTCTTCATTTGGTCCCTTCCAGCTTCACTATGCCGGTATGTCGAAATCGATGCCGAACGCAGGCCTCGGCGACGAGTTCACAAAGGCAACCGGTCTCCATGCCAGGGACCCGTCGACGTGGAAGCATCAGGTGGACTTCGCACTCGATTGGGCGCGCAAACACGGCTGGGGGCCGTGGATGGGTGCTAAGGCCGAGGGCATCACCGGTATGATGGGTATCGGCGCTACGCCTCCGCAGCAGGCCGCGAGCGCCGCACCTTCCGCGGCTGTGCCTCCCAGATCACCGATGCAGCCGGGGCCTATGAATCCGCTGCCCGCGGCTGCTGGCGAAGTGGCAAGCCTTGATCCCGCGATCGGCATTCCCATGCCTGGGGCTGCAGGCCAGATGCGCGCCTCCGATCCTGCGCAAGTGGTCGCTCCACAGTCCGGGGCGCAGGCCGCGTTGCCACCGCTGCCCAGCAAGGACGTCGGCCCAACTCCTCCCGCCGCTGGAGTGCCCGCTGGTCAGCCGCAACCACAGCAGCCCGCGCCAGTTCGGCTCGCCCAGGCACTCGACAACGCTCCGCAGCAGCCGAATCCGATGGCTAACCCGCGCGCTCAGGCGCTGGTGCAAGCGATCATGAACCCGAACGCGTCGCCGCAGGTGAAGGCTCTGGCGGCGCAGCAGCTGCAGATCCTCGCCAGACCGCCGGAATACGGGTTCGAGACGTTGCCGGATGGGACCGTTCTGCGATCCGATCCGCGCACCGGCACGGTCGCACCGATCTATCAGGCCACGCCGAAGCCGGTTGAAGTGAATGGTCGGCTCGTGGACCCGGTCTCTGGAAAGGTCATCGCCGACTATAGCAACCGGCAGGTGAGCACCGTCGATGGCACCGTGATCGATAACACCACAGGAGAGCCCGTCTATCAGAGCCATAAGCCGATGGACGTCAATGGCCGATTGGTCGACCCTGTCACCGGACAGCAGATCGCAGACTACAGCAATCCGAATGTTTCCGATGTGGATGGAACTCTCGTCGACCAGCGGTCGGGGAAAGTGATCTATCAGGGCAAGCCGAAGGGGATGGCAATCCAGCCAGGCGAGACCGTCATCAATCCGCAGACGGGCGAAGTCCTTCATCAGGGTACCGGATATAAGCCAGAAGACGTGTCGAACCTCCGGAAGGAAATCCAGAACCTGCCGACCTATAAGAGCTATCAGCAGGCGCTTCCTTCTTACTCGTCGATGATCGACACTGCGAAGACGGACTCGAAGGCATCCGACCTGAACCTGATCTATGGCCTCGGCAAGATCATGGACCCGAACTCTGTCGTTCGCGAAGGCGAAATGACGATGGTGCAGAACACCTCGTCATGGCCGGACTGGCTTAAGGGTGCATACGACAGCGTTACTGGCGGCTCTCGACTTGAGCCCGATACGAGGAAGGCGATCCTGGGCGAAGCACGCAGCCGCATGATGGCTTATCGCGGGGCGCTCGATAACGACATCTCGCAATATCGGGGCATCATCGGCCGGCGCGGTATGAACGAGGCGGATATCCTGCCGACTCTGGGGGATATTGCGGCGGTCCCGGATCTGGTCCAGCCCCCACCGGCTACAGGAGCGGCGCCACCCGTGCTGCCACCGGCTCAAGCCCCAGTTCAGGCGCCGTCACCACTGCAGCAAGGGACGCCTCGACCCCGCGCCACAAACCCGCAGACGGGCGAGGTTATCGAGTTCGACGGCAAGCAATGGGTTCCGGTGAAATAAATGGCCGATAAAACGCTCAAAGACCTTATCATGCAGGGCAGCGTTCCACCGTTGCCTCCTGGCTTTGTCATTGATGGTGGCGCGGGTTCTAACGTGCCACTGCCTCCGCCGGGATTCATCATGGCAGATCCTGCGCCGGCTACTGCTGCGCCTCCTCAAACGGGCGAGGAGCTGCGAGCCCGCATCTATGCTGATCTTGCCGCCAAGCGCGAAGCCAAGCGGCCCCAAGGGCAGCCAGCGGTTGATCGGTATGGACTGCCGGCCGACGATGCTCTTTCAGTCGCCAGGACAGGTGTCGGCGGTCTCATCGAAGGTACTCCAATAGTTGGGCCGTTGATCCGCGGTGGTACCGAGCGGGCCGCAGCGGCGACGCTCGCGGCGTTCTCGGATGAGACATACGATCAGGTCATGGACCGCATCCGTGAAGCGAACCGGGCGGAAAAAGAAGCGAACCCGTACATCGATAAGGGTGCCCAGATAACTGGAGCCGTCGCCGGGACTATACCGGCAATCATGGCCGCCCCCGTCGCTTTCGGCGCGGGCGGTGGTAGCTTGGCCCTGCGTTCGGGGATCTCTGCGGGCACCGGCACCATCATTGGGGGCGCTGACGCGGCTGTTCGGCATGGCGGAGATCCCGAAGATATCAGGGATGGGGCACTGTCGGGCGGCTTCTTTGGATTAATTGGTCCCGCAGCCGGCAAGGTCGTTGGTGCCGGCGCACGGTCGCTGGTCGACGCACTCCGCGCGCGAGCGGCTGCCAAAGTAGCCGGCATGGACCCGCAGGCGTTCGGATACTTCCGGCGTGCGGTCACCGATGACGGTCTTGACGCCTCGACGTTACCGCGCAGGCTGACGGAAATGGGTCCCGAGGCTATTCCGGCGGACCTGGGCCCGAACCTTCAGAAGCAGGCGGGAGCGCTCGCGGCAACTCCCGGCGAGGCACAGGCGACAATTCGGAACGCGCTCACCGATCGCCAGGCCGGCGCAAACACTCGCATCGGTCAAACCATCGATGAGACGATGGGGCCGAACGTTGTTCCCTCGGAGGTCAGAGCCGGAATTGAAGCCAATCAGCAATCCTTCGGACCCCGGTATCGCGAAGTCTTCAGGGGCGTCGGCCCTTACGACATGGCTCCGATAGCCGAAGCAATGGAAGCTGACATCAGCCGCCTTCGCGGCCCAGCTCAGGCTCGGTTGCGGCAGGTTCGCGACATGCTGAACGTTGCGAATTCGAACGTTCTTTCCACAGATCCGGGCGTCATGTTTCAGACACGTCAGGCGATCGACGGACTTCTGAAGACGGAAGTTGATCCGAAGGCGATTGCCACCCTGATAGAAGCGCGGCAGATGCTCGACGACGGGCTTACCCGTGCCGTTCCTCGCATCAAGGAGCTCGACGCAGGCTTTTCGGAACTCGCCCGCCAGGACGAAGCTCTGACACGTGGTCAGCAAGTCCTCGACAGTGGACGGACAGCGCCGCGCCCCTCAGAGTTGGCGGCAGAGGTCGAGCAGGGAGTTCAGCCGCAGGGGATGCAGATTGGACCGTCTGCGGTCCCGCTGCGGCTGTCACAAGGAGCCCGCGCCGAGATCGACCGCATAGTAGGCACCAACTCCAACGATATCGCCGCCATGAACAAGCTGATCAAGGGCGAGGGCGATTGGAACCGCGCGCGTCTCTCTACTCTCTTCGGACCGGAGAAGGCCGACCAGTTGTTTAAGGTACTCGAAAACGAGCGCATCTATGCCGACACGGCCAACACCGTCACGCGCAATAGCGAGACCGCGGCGCGAATTGCAGCTCAAAATGAGTTGGGCGGGGGAGCCGGGAATTTCGGTGTGAAGGAAGCATTCAAGGCCGGTGGCTTCCTTGGTGCCGCTCGGTCGGCCGCTATCGATAAAGCCGATGACATCGTGAGGGCGCTGATATCGAGCAACACCGGTAACGTCACCCGCGAGAGCCTCGCGCGAGCACTTATCGGTGAGCAGCGTGAAAAGCTGGTTGAAGGGCTGGTGAGAGCGCAGGGGATGGGAACGACGCCGGCTCTAGTCGATCCTGTTGTCAAAGCCCTGCTTCTGAACGCCGGAGCCCCGAGGACGCGATGACGGATCGATCCAGCAAACGAGCAAATAGAAGGCGATCATGAATAGGACGCCGACGATGAGGCCGCCCTCAAAGTCGTCACCAATGACATGTCTAAGCGCGAAAACACCAGACACGACTGCATACATCAGTGCAGTCGTCGCGATGATACAGCCGATTTGCAGAAGTCGGATCATGGCGCAACCAATACTACAACCGTCGAGGCCTCGCAATTCGCGGGGCCGTTTCTTTTGGAGATGGTGAATGCCCAGAAACCCCTCAACCGGCGTCTATTCCAAGCCGGCCGGCACGACGCCGTCAGTCGGTCAGATCATCGACCCGGCGCCGTGGAACCAGTTGACGTCCGACCTCGGCAACGAGATCACTAACTCGCTGCCGCGTGACGGCTCGGCGCCTATGGTCGCGCCGTTGAAAGCCGCCGCCGGCACCTCGACGGGACCTGGACTGGGATTCGCCTCAAATCCGCAAACCGGCATCTATCTGAAGGGGGGCGGGCTTCTCGGCTTCACGCAGAACGGCGTCGACGTTGCGTTCGACAATGATCTGGTCTATGCGGCCAAATCGGGCGATTACACAGCGCTCGCGTCTGATGATAACGCGGTTCATCGCTTCACGGCCGCCGCTACGCTCACCCTGACAGCAGCGGCGACGCTCGGCGCCAACTGGCACTATTTGGTTATCGCCGACGGCGGAGACGTTACGGTCGATCCGAATGGAGCGGAGACGATCGACGGCGCGGCGACGCTGGTGGTCAAGAGCGGCTACAGCGCATTGATCGTCTGCTCCGGCGTAGCATTCTTCACCGACAAGCTGATGGCCAGGATCCAGAGCAAAGCCGACGGTACCGCTGTGGGTGACTTCGTCGTGGGCCTCACTCTGTCGAACAACGGCGCCAACCCGAATACCCACGTTGATTTTGCTGCGGGCTCGGCAAGATCAGGATCGAGCTTCGTTTCGAGCGCATCTTCATTCACAAAACGAGTAACCGGAACATTCGCGGCAGGGACGGGATCGGGTGGCCTCGATGCCGGCGCCGTGGCGGCGAACGCTACCTATTTCGCCTATGCGCTGCGAAAGGATTCCGACCTGTCGTTCGATGTGGTTCTCTCGACTTCGGCGACGATTGCCGGCGTCACTACGACGCTGCTGACTGGCTATACCATCGTCAAATGCATCGGTGTGGTGCTCACCAACGCCAGTTCCAATATTCGCGCGTTCCTCATGTTCCCCAATGACGAATACCAATTTGTCACGCCGATCATAGAAGCTGCGAATATTGCAACAGGGCTTGCCGGCGCTCTTCTAGCGTTGACCGTTCCCAACGGTGTGAAGGCCAAAGCCAAACTACGCTTCATGTTCAATTCTCCATCAACCACGAACTCTGTGCTTGTCCATGATCCTGCCAAAGGGGCGCTGGTCGCTGGTGGCGGAGATCAAGGTGGTGTTGCCGGCACGCCGCAAGTCGCAAGCGGCTTTTCGGTTGGTAACGGAGATATCTGGACGAACACATCAAGGCAGGTTCGTCATGTTGCTGGTGCCGCCGGCGCTCTGTGGGTTTTTAATGATGGGTTCACGTTCCCATGCGGGAGGACTGCATAATGCCTTTTGTTTCTCGATCGAGCGACGGCGTCATCAATGGCGTGTTTGAGCAGCTGCAGGAGGGCACGGCCGAGGAATTTCTGTCCGCCGACGATCCTGCACTCGTCGCCCATGTGAACGCGTCGCCCAAAGTGACCTCGGTATCTGCGCGCCAGTTCCGGCTGATGCTGCGGCGCTCCGGCCTGCTCGACCAGGTCAAAGCATGGGTGGCGCAGCAGGATGGCGAAACGCAAGATGCCTTTGAGTACAGCGGCACCTTCGTCAAAGACAGCCCGATGATGTTGGCGGGCTTCGCGGCAATGGGTTTCACTGCGCAGCAGATCGATCAGTTCTTTGCGGCTGCTGCCTCTCTCTGAGCTATCAGGGGATCAGATAGCCGGCGTGTATGCCGTAGCGAATGATGATCAAAAAGGCGCCGCCAATACCGAAGGCGAGCAGAAGCGCTTTGCGTGTTTCTTCCTGTAGCAATTTCACTCTCCCCGAAAAACTGAGGAAGTAGGCCTTCCTCGGGTTTCGGCAACGCCTCCATTCAATATCACAACTCGGAGACTACCAGATGGCGCGACAAGTTAACGCCACCACCGAAACTGCGCTCAAGCAGTGGGAGTTCTTCATTCCATTCGTCTATGACGATGCCGATCCGAAGCCCGGCTTAAAGAAGACGCGGCTGCGGCCGGGGATGAAGATCCGTGGCACGGCGACACAAGGCTATGGCCATACCGGACCGGACGTTTTTCCGGGTGCCCCCGACATCACCGAAGACCAGGCGCTCGCGTGGCTGCGGAAGGACCTCGATCCGTGCGAGCGCGCCGTCGCATCCTCGGTGAAGGTCGATCTGACCGACAACCAGTTCGGCGCCCTCGTCATGTTTGCCTTCAATACCGGTATCGGCGCCTTCAAGTCGTCAACGCTGCTGAAGAAACTGAACGCCGGCAACTACGCCGCGGTACCGGGCGAGCTGGCCAAGTGGAACAAGACAACGATCGACGGCAAGAAGGTTGTCAGCAACGGCCTGGTGAACCGCAGGGCAGCAGAGGCGGGCCTCTGGGCCAAGGGCGGCTATATCCAGTCCAGCGGCACGCCAGCGCTCCCGCAGCGCGCTCCCCTAATCAATGGCAAGGTCGTGAGCACAATCACCGCGGTTTCGTCCACCGGAGCGCTGCAGTTCGTCCCACATGATGGCCCGCTCGCCTATGCCCTTGCCGCCGTCCTCGTCCTCGCCTGTATCGCCGGTATCGGCCTGTATGTCTGGGATCGGGTGAAGAACTGATGGACTTCATCACCAGGCTTATCCCCGACAGCCTCAAACTCCCCGCCGTCCTGACGCTCGGGCTGGTCCTCGGCATCGCCTCAGCTTTCTACCCCGTCAAATGGATCGGCGCACGCGAGGAGCGGCAATCCCAGCAAATCAAGGCGGCCAAGGAAGCGCTCGACCGCATCAATACTCTGGAGAAGAACAATGCGAATTTCAGGAATCTTCCTGCTTTCGAGCGTTGCCGCGTGTTCATGCGCGATAGCGGGCTGCCAGCAGACGAATGCGGTCAACGGTAGCGGCTACCAGTTTACGCGCTTCTCCAATCCCAAAGCGGCTTTCCTGGCCTCGCAAGATCCGACCGCCGGGCCGGCCATCGCTGCAAACAATATGCAATGCCGTCAGGATGCAGCCTGCCGCAAGTAAGCAAGAAATAAGAGGCAAGACACGATGACGAGCGCACAGGGCGACCGGCAGGCTGCAGTTCGCAGCTCCACCGGCACATCACTCAGCTACGAAGGCGACTGGTCGGCGCTCTTTGATATGGTGGGAATCCCGAATGTCGGCGGCTTCAATGGGCGCCTTCTCGCGTGGATCAACTATGCGCTGGGGACAAGCTACACCGAGCTGAACGGCGCTATGGCCGCATATGCCGCATCAGCTGGTGCTGCCAACTGGTCGAGCATGAACACGCTTCCAAGTGGAGCCGGACATCCGACATGGGTCGCTGATCCTAATCGCTACATGCCGGCGGCGACCGGGACACGCTGGCCCACTGGCAGCACAACGACGCCTTGGACCTATCAGACGGGGCTCAACTACCAGTGCTCAAAGCTGTTCTTTGGTTCGCCGGACTATCCAACGAACGATTTTCTTATCCCATTTGTCGGCTTTGCGCTGACTGAAGGTGGGAACGCGCCGCAAGAAACGCAGTCGCCCAACGCCGATATGCTGATTGATGAAGTGTTCTTTATCCATCCAGATGGCACGGAATACCCGGTCTTGTTCAGCGGTGTTACTGCCGCGACCGTCACTGCGGCGACCGGCATTGTTTATGGTCAAGTCACGCTGCCCTCGGCTCTGCCGGCCTGGTCGATCTTCGGCGTTCGCACCGTCTATCACGGCACGGTCGGGAATACCTTTGCCGCCGCCTATCGCTGCCAGCGCCACCGGGGAGAGAAATATTGGGGTGCGGCCGACCTGACGTCTATTCGCGCCTTGGCGGCGGCAAATGGCCCCTCTACGGCGGCGCTGGACAGTGATGCGCTTTACAATACGGTCGGCAATGCCACCAACTCTCAACAGATGGCCTACGGCCCCTGCATGGTCCTCGCCAAGGGATGGGACGGCCGGCCGGTTCCTCTGGTCCTGGCCGACAGTTTGATTGAGCGGCAGGAGATTGCCGCATCTGCGGACGCTCGCCGCAATTTGGGTATCGGCCGGCGCTGGCTAGATCAACGCGACCCCGCGCAGGGTAGCATTATGCCGCTGGTAATGGGCGTGCCTGGCTCGAAGTCGGCGCAAGAACTGGCAACCAATGCGCTCAAGCGTTGGGACATGATCGACGCAATCGCCACAACGTTCAACGGTGGCAAATCGATTTGGACATTTGTCCTTGATTGGTCAGGTCGGAACGACACCAACGCCACGGTAGCGTCGACCTGGGCGGCCGCCAAGACAGCGCTTCCCGGAACGCGCGTGCGCGGACGATATGGCGCCGGCACGCATATCGTCGGCGTGACCATGTGGCCTACCGTTGGCTCGGGTGACTCCGGGAGAACCGTCGCGGCATATACCGTGACAGCACAGTGGAGCACTGTGTTGGCAGCGGCGAATGCGCTTGTGCTGGCGAGTGCGGCTTACAACAAGACCATAGACGTGTTCCCGGCGTTTATGTCGGACGTTGATCCGACCAAACCGCCCGCCGCTGAGACCTTCCCTTTGGGTAATATAACAGGGCATCCAGGCAACCAAGACGGCGTAACGACCTGGGATACCATGCGGGTTCCCTCAAGCATACCGCAGGGCGCGCGCGTCATGTTTGAATATCAGCCCGGATTATTTACAAGCCGGACGCTGGTCGAGAAAAAGACCGACTACGGCGACGGCACGGCTGATTTCAGGGTCGCCGAAGTCCTTGCTACTAACGTTCAGGATAATGCGTTGCTGATGGGGCACGCCTACACGGCGGCGGACTTCATCCACCCCGCGCTCTATCATGTCCTCAGGACCGTGAGCCGGATCCCGCAATCCGAGAAGCTGAAATTCTATCCCTGAGATCCAAAGGCATAACCATGAACCCATCCGACTTCGACCCCCGCCTGCATCAGCAGATGGGTGAACTCCTCGCAGAGGTCCGCAATCTCAGGGATGCCTTCCGGCAATCGGAAATTAAATCCGACACGAGCCGGTCGCAGATGCATACCCGGCTTGACCTCCTCGTCGATCGCGTCGGCAAGGTTGAAGGCAATGTCGCCGCAGTTCAGGAGGACATTTCCGAAATGCGGCCGGTGACCGACGACGTACGCAGATGGAAGCTGATGGGACTGGGCGCGCTGGGGATCGTCGGAGTAGGGGCGTCGGCGCTTACCTTCATCCTCACAAAGTTCGGCACGGCGGCAATGGCGTGGGTGACTGGCCGTTGAAGTTGGCGGCCTTGCGGCGCTCGCTCAATGAGACCCGCACAACCAAGGCGAAAAGTTGGTTGCCCGCGATGATTACATAACGATGGCTGCCAGTGCGAATAAGGATCTCGATAGCCATCAGGTGGTCGATGTGCTCCCCCGCGTACTCGATGGCTGCTCGCAGAGAGATAAATTCTTTGTTCGCAGAGCCGGGGAGCCAGTTGTGAACTGTGATCGGAGCGGTTGAATCCATCAACATCATTTTGGCAAGCTCCGTTGATACAAGTTACGAGAGAGATGTGTACCTGATTTCAACTTGACAGACTATTTCTGAGGGCCAAACTGGTTACCGATTGGTTGAGAGATTCTTTGGACAAAAAGGCCCCGCCGAAGCGGGGCAGTTGACAACACTGGATCGCACAGGAGGAACACCCGTGCTTTCCTGTTACTTCAACGAAAGAGGGACTGACTAGGTTCCACTGCGACGTTGGAGATAGTTTAACTCAGCTTGGCAAGTGTTATTTGCTTCGCCAGGGAGGTTCTGACTGGATACACAGCAACATTGCTAAAACCTCCCTGGCGTCCTCTCAACAAGGATGAAGAAAATCTAGCTTGAATATTACCGAGAAAAAGACGGACTAAAGTCGGGCTGTCGGGCGCTGTTGTTTGTAGTGCGGTTCGAGTAGATGCCAGACAAAAAATCCCCGCATTCTCGCGGGGTGAGCACCATGGGGTTATTTTGTAGGCATTGCGCACTTAGGCGCTGCACAACAATGTTATCATTTAGACTTACCGAGCAGCTGTAAGGCCATCTCCGACTTACGATTTCGATTTCCGCCAGCCGGCGGCCCAAGCTTCAAATTCGGAGCAGAACCACCGTTCGCCATATTGGGGGCTGATCCTAGTCTGTGCGTAGTATTTCTGCCCCGGCACGTGGAAGATGCGCTCGCCCGTGTCGATGGAGATGTTGCCCTTGATCCTGCATGACAGTCCGGAGCCACCAGAAGCGCTCCAGGAGGCCAGCATGTCGCTCGCCGTCCAGCCGCCAGCTGCACCAAACGCGACCGCGCCGATGACCAAACCCGGCGCTCTGAGCAGCACCGATTTCTTCTGCGGAACGCGATACCCCTGACGCATGCCCCATCCCCGTCATTTCGCGCGAGGATTGTAGCCGCGCTAGAGCACGGCGAATATCTATCCAAAAGGCTTATCTGGACCTGCTTGGGCTGAGCGGCCTGAAAGGCTCCAGTGCGCCGGACTACTTGGCGACATGCCAAACTCCGCCGACGCCATCGCCGGTCATATCGCCAGGCTTCTTGTCTCCGGCGAAGGTGTAAAGCGGCTTTCCTTGGTAAGCCCACATCTCCTTGCCGTCGGCCGCCTTGACGAGTGACCATTCGCCTTCGGCCTTGGCCTTGGCGGCGGCATGGAAGGCCGGCCATTTCTTCAAGCAGGCCTCGTCGCAGTTTGATTTGCCCATGGCGTCTTTGTCGAACGTATAGAGTGTCATACCCTTGGCGGTTGCCAGGATCTTACCCATCTTCGTGTCGACCATTTTGGCCGGTTCCGCTGCAAAGGCCGAAAAGACGGTTGCAGCCAACAGGCCCATGGAGACGATCAGCGTTTTCATGAATACCTCCAGTTCGGGAGTGCCAGCGGGATCTGGCAGGGTCCGATGTGAGCAAGAAACGCTCCGGCGAGGTGGCGGTTCCATGATCTAACTGACGGCGATACAGATCCGGATTTGTCTTTTGTGGATGAGCGACGGGGCTGTAGCCTGGCTGCGGCATTGGCTGAAGATCAACTGATGAACCCCGCCTTTAAAAGAGCCCCGCGCGGCTCGCGGGGCCAGTGAGCGTGCATGGCAAGGCAGTTGAGGGCGCCTAGCGCACGCTTAGGTCTAACGTAGGGCCGCGATGAAGGTTCCCGAGGCTCATCCTTTTGGCGGGCGTCAAATCAGCAGCCGACGTCAGTCGCACCAATTATTTCGCTGCTTCGGGCTCCAAGTCCGCGCGAACCCTTCCTCGAGCAGCTTCCTCCCGATCTCTTCCCCGTTCTTTCGATAGATGTTGATGAGCGGCCGGTGCGACGGCGTCTTGTCCACCGAGCCGCTGAACATCACCCGCAATCCATTTTCAGCCAATAGCTCTTTCAGCCTTCCTTTAGCGATCAGCGCCAGCTTCCGTTCCTTCATGCACTTCGCGTGCGACCCGATCTCCGGCGTATCGATGCCGCTGACGAACGGAACACCTTCCCCCAGCAGTCGCATATTCTGCCCGTCGCATTTCACGGTGTCGCCGTCGACGACGGTGAGCGATGCGCACAGGATCAATCCGGCAATCATTCGCTCGTTGCCACGACTGGCTCGCTCTTTGGCATGCTTCGCATTATCTCGAGCAATTCTTCCATAAATTCCCTGGCCTGCTCACAGCCGCCTATAAGCGCGCTTCTTTGGTCGCGGTCATCCACCGCATGCGCCGCCATTTCTAGCAGGCGGAGTTGGTCCCGCAGAAGGTTGGCCTTATCGATAAGGTCTATGCGGATCGTCATTGTTGCCTCCCTGACGCGCGTCATGCGGTGCCGTCGACGTCTCCATCCTCGTCCAGCTCGTGCACCGGCAGATAGGTGTTCTTCTCCATCCACTCCCGGACGATGAACCTGACGGTATCATTGCGCGTCTTACCGAACTCGCCAGACAGATCCCGGAGCGCTTCTTCAATATCGGCGTCGAAAGCGATTGATCCGGAGTTTCTCAAGAGCAGGGCGGCGCGGCGAAGCATGATTTGTAGGTCCGCTCGTGAGATATCGGCGATGCGGTCGGCGGCCTCTTCGAGTTGTGCGGCGGTGTCGGATGTGGTCATCGCGGCCACCTTCCAGTTTCAACGACGATAAAGGTTTCCAGAGGTCTCATCATCGTCGATTATTACCTTGATGCTGCCGGTTCGTAACTGCTGCAGAATTAGCACCCGCGGCATGTAAGAGTAATGGTAGTGGTAGGTCGAACAAACGAAAGTCAATCCGTTCATCAGGGCGATCTGCTTGCCGTAGTCGCAGCCTTCGTAATCACCATCAACCTGGGTTTTCAACGCGACGGCATATCCTTCCATCGCCAAATCTTCAAGGTCGCTTGCCCACGCGTGAGATGGCAGCAGCAAAAATGAGATTGCCGCGGCGCCTGCGGCAATCCATTTATATCCCCTGAACGCAGCGCGCTCCATCGACTTCCTTCTACCAGCCACCAGGCCGCGAGTAGGCGCTCCGGTGTCCGCACCTGTTTCCGGCCGCGTCGTATTGCCAATCATACTGGCAGTTGCCGGGATAACGCCTCGGTGGAGTGTAGTAGCCGCCGCCGCAGTTGCCATTTGCGCATATCGCTGCCGCCGTCCCGACCAGCGCGAGCCCTACCATCACCGCAGCCGCTTGCCTTTGCTGGACGACCATCTGCTGACATTCCGGGATGCTCATCCCGCGTCGGTTCAACTCCGCAACGAGCTGGAGCTGGAACTGCGGATCTTGCGTTTCGAACACGGTCTTGCAGAGCGCAGCTTTGCTGACTGCAGACGGCTTCTTGTTGAACTCAGCCGGCGTTGTTGTGCAGGCCGCCAACGCGAACGAAATCGCCACGGCGCCGAAGCGTCGAGCTAGCAAATATATTTTCACGGATAACCCCTCAGTTGCCCGCTGCTAACATGGCAGAAAGCCGCTCCACGTCAAATTGCATTTTAACATATCGTTAACGCACCTTTGGGATGCATCAGGCTGACTGCTGAGAAGTTTTCCACGGTTTGGCCCATTGTCGTACACCCAACTGTGGATGTTAGCTCCGGCGAAACGATGTGGCGCAGCAACCTGTTCTCTTCTCGGTGTTCCTCTTTAACCCTCCCAGCGGCAAAGCGAGGAACAGAAATGCAGGAAAACATCCGTCCAATAGCTCCCATCGGCATCTCTGGCTTGGAGCCCCAAGCTCCGCCAACGGGGATGCCCATCTTTGAACTGGTTACACCAACTGACCTCTATGTAGATCCTGCATATCAACGGAACATCAGCGAGAAGGGCATGCGTCAGATCAGGCGCATCATCGAACGCTTCGACTGGGCCAGCTTTAAGCCGCCAATCTGCGCGTATGCTGAAAGCGAAGGCATGACCATCTTGAAGGTCTTGGATGGCCAGCACACGGCCATCGCGGCGGCCTCAAACCCCTATGTCGACCAGATCCCCGTGATGATCGTCGAGGCAAGTGATACCACGGATCAAGCCAAGGCGTTTATCGGGCAAAATACGGATCGTTTGGCAGTTACCACGCTTCAACTCCATCAAGCGGCACTCGCGGCGGCGGACGAAGACGCGCAGACACTCGAACTGGTGTGCGCCAGGGCCAATGTTAGGGTTATGAAAAGCCCGAACGCCTACACTGGCACGGGCGCGCGCCAAACGATCGCGGTCAAGCAGATTGAAGCTCTTATAGCGAGGCGCGGGCCTATGTTCGCCCGGGAGATTCTGGAAATCCTTGCCAACGCTGAGATTGGTCCTTTGACTGCATCTCAAATCAAGGCGGTCGAAATGCTCATGACAGAGCCAAAATACTGCGACTTCGTGTTACCCGACGACATAACGGTCGCCATGGTAGATCTCTTGTCCGCTGCAGAGGAGGAGGCGAAGATCTTCTCCGCCAGCCACAAAATTACCTTCTGGCGGGCGTTGGGCATCACGTGGTTTCAGAAGGCGAAGAAGCGGAAACAGCCATTGTCGCGCGTAGCGTGATAAGCTCAGGCGCTGGGCGTTAGTCTACCTGGCGCTTCCCTTTTTCCTCGACGTCATTGGCCGGCGCGGCAACCTTTTTGCCCTGCGCCGTTAGATAAAGGGCAATGGCCCGCTTAAGCTCGATCTGCCATGTTCCCAGGCTGATCTCTGTCCGTTCCTGCTGTCGGCTGTTGTGACCAGAACGGACCTCCGCTACCACTTCAACAGCCGACAATTCCGGTCCGGTAATTTCCCTCCAGCGGCGGAGGCGATGACCTCAAACGCGGGGTTCGAGCTGTTCCGGGCGTTTGCTACAATTCGATGACAATCCCTAACGATAAAGCGCGTCGAAGAAAGCAACCATTGGCTCGCAATCAGCACGAAGAGTGAGTCCTTTTATCGCACTGTCGGAGACGGGGACGAAGCTTTGGGCGAAGTAGGACCAGTTGTACAACCGGTCCCCCTCATCATGCCTGACCACGAGCACTGCGTGAAACGCGAACTGGTAGTCAGTGGAACCACCGCCATTTGTAAACGGTGTCCGCATCCTCAAACCCGCCAATTCAGCCCGTCGGGTTACTGCCTTGTACTGCCCGAGATAATCCTTGGGCACCTGCACGCAATAGGGATGTGAACCGGAGACCGCGAGTGCACGCCACTCCACAATCTTGATGTTGAGGGCGGACCAAAGAAAGAGGGCGGCAATAGGTCCTGCAACCGACGACACAACCACCATGTGTAGCAGTTTGACCGCTCTCTGGCTATCGATCCGGCCTGGCGCGAGCGCAAGGATCGGCAGATCGACCAGCGCAGCCAGCAACAACCAGGTGGCGGGACCAAACTGATCTGTCAACAATACCACTAGGCCAACAGCCAGACTTACCCCGAAGTGCACAGCGGCGGCTCGCTTCATTAGGCGAGAAGCCGGTTGATCCAGAATAAGTGCACCGGCCGAAATGGCAAAAGCCAAAAGCGGACCCGAAAACCACAACAAACTAATAAGGACAGGGGTGATGTGCCAACTGTCGTAGGCGATCGGATGGAGTGACCATAGTAAAATCCCTGCCATCAAAGAGACCCAGCCGCAGAGCAGGATTAAGCGGAGTACCGGCAATGGGCTTCGCCATGAAGATATCCCGTGCAAGTCCTGACCAATGGTCATTTGGCCCATCAAGCTTCCCCATCCCCTTCGCCATTGCGTCCAGCTCATACATCGGCAGATAGGTGTTCTACTTCATCCACTCCCGTACGACATACCTGATCGCGTCCTAGCGCGTCAGCACCAATTCACTGCATAGATTACGAATCGCCTCAAGTCGTCGTCGAGGGCGATTGATCCGGCGTTGCGCAGCCGCAAAGCTGCCCGCCGAAGCATGATCTGCAGGTCAGCACGGAAATATCCGCGATCGGATCGGCGGCGTACTCGAGGAGAGTGGGGGGTGTCAGGTGCGCCGAGGACAGCTCTATCTGTAGAGCGCCAAATGCAATATCGGCATCTTCATCGCCCAAAGATGGGATGCGGCAGCGATGATAACGGCCCATGCGGCCAGCGAAAACATGACCGCCGCTAACTTGATCCCGACTGGCTGCATCATTTCCTCCATCCCAGCATGATCGTGCTCCTCCGCACGATCGAAAGCTAGCAGGGTGCAGGTCGATCAGCTATCGCAAGAAATTGCTACCGGATGCCGCTGCGGTGCGCCGGAAAGATGCAAAGTTTTCGTGATGCGACGCTTCTCTCTATCCCTCAAACGACAAAGTAGAAACTGTCGTATTGCGCGCCGAAATAATCGGGACCGCTGTTTTCCGTGACGATCGGTTCGCTGTCGAGCAGGAGGTAATCGATATCGCCGTAGGCGCTGAGGTCGATCAGCTGGGGATTATCGATGCTGTCGGCGGTTATGGTCACGGTTGTGGAGAAGACGATGTTGCCGTTCAGCTGCCCTTCGATCGTCAGGACGTTGTCATAGTTCGATGTTCCGTTGGCAACTTCGAACTGCTTGATCTGGAAGGGGCCGCCATCCGCTGAATAGATGGGGGTCCAGAAGACGCCCCCACCCAGGTAGTGGTTGCCGTCGGCGTCCTCGCGCACTGTCGCGTCGTCGCCGTCTCGCCAGGCGCCCCAATCGAAGCCTTTGTAGCCGGTGGGAAAGTCGCTTTGGCCGACATCCTCGAAATTGACTAAGACGTCGCCGCGTTCCGGCAGATCGATTGCGATACTGAACGCACCGACATCGGTGGCGCCTTTGCCGTCGGATATCTTGAAAGTGAACTTCTCGACGAGCTGATCTCCCGGCCCGAGGGCGGCGACCTCCGGCTTGGAGTGATCGAGGGCGTAGGTGTACGTCCCGTCGGAAAAAATGGTGAGTGTGCCGTATTTTCCTTCGATGATGGTCTTTGTCGGCTGGCCTTCAGGATCGGCCGGCTGCTTGATGCGCTGCCCGTTGACGAAATTCAGGCGCACCGAATCTCCGTCGGTATCGTAGGAGTTTTCGAGAACATCGCCGCTGATCGGATCGTCGAGATTGAAAACAGGCAGGTATACATTGCCCGCGAATGGTTTGTGGTTTGCCATTTCTACCTCCCGGCTAATGTGCTATGTGACTATGCAACCCTATCTGGTGTCTGGCAACGAAAATTGAAGGAGCGTCAGATCGACTCTACCTGTTTAATTCCAGCAGATCTAAATCGCCTGCTGAACAAATATCCAGATAAAGAGATCCAACCGGCCCCGACCCTGTCTATCGCCAAGATTTTTTGGCATGCCTTGCGATCACGGCGCTTCGTTCGCTCATGATGTTCATCGCCTCTTGAGGCGATCTCTTGGTTTCTCGCAGACAACTCGTCTTTTCCGGAGAATAATGGTGGGTCAATGATGACATGGTCATGACGATATACTGATTCGCTGCTGGGGGTCCTCAAACCAATCCTGGGGGGCGCTTTGGATCCACCGGCAATGCCGCTGGCTCTGCCTCCAACGGGCTCAGTACTAGCTCCAGGCGTCAGTGCAAGCCGCCGACCCCGAGCAGGCTTTCGACCGTTTGATGATCTCTCGACAGGCGTTCCGGCGTGCCTGTCCAGGCCAGTCGGCCGCGTTCGAGGATGATGACGTGATCGGCGAAATCGAGCGCGCTCTGGATGCGCTGTTCGACAAGAAGGATGGTCATATCGCCCTTCTTGGCGAGATCGACGAAGGCAGCCATCAGTTCCTCGCAAATGACAGGCGCTAGGCCCTCGAGCGGTTCGTCGAGCAGCAGAACGGACGGGCGGCCGAGAATGGTGCGGGCTGTTGAAAGCATCTGCTGCTCGCCGCCGGAGAGCTGGTTGCCGAGGTTTCGGCGGCGCTCCTTCAGGCGCGGGAACATGGCATAGGCTTCCTCCAGCGCCGTCTTCGGCCGCGCCTTCAGACCGACGAAAAGGTTCTCTTCGACCGTCAGCGTGGGAAAGACGCAGCGCGTCTGAGGCACATAGCCGAGGCCCCTATGGGCGCGCATTGCGCTCGGTGCTGCGGTGACATCCGAACCACCGAGGTGGATCTGGCCTTGATACCGCCTGGTCTGGCCGGCAAGCGTTGCCAGGAGCGTGGTCTTGCCCATGCCGTTACGGCCGAGCACGGCTAGACGGGCGCCTGCCGGCACGGTGAAGGAGATGCCTTCGAGCACCCGCGTCGGCCCGTATCCGGCCGACAGGTTTTCAACCTCAAGCGACAGGGCTGGCATTGGCATAGCTCCCGAGATAGGCCTCGCGCACGCGGGCATCCTTGGTGACATCGGCCGGCAGGCCGTCGAAGATGATCGCGCCGGCCGCCAGCACGATGACGCGCTTGGCAAAACGGAAGACGAGGTCCATGTCGTGTTCGATCATCAGGACGGCGAGATCGGCGGGAAGGTCGGCCAGCGCCTGTTCGATTCGGCGGGTATCGCTTTGCGGCACGCCGGCCGCAGGCTCGTCGAGCAGCAGCACCTTCGGCCTCAGCGCCAGCGCCACGGCGATTTCGAGGAGCCGCTGCTGGCCATAGGCGATCTCGCTGACTCTGCGATGCATCAGCGAGGCCAGCCCGAGTTTACCCAGGAGATCGTCGACCTCCGCCATGACGTCGGGCATGGCGAGGAAATTCCCGAACATCTTGCGGGTCTTTCCGTCACGCTGAAGGACGGCGAGCCCCACATGTTCGGCGGGCGTCATATCCTGAAAAAGCCGCGTCACCTGAAAGGATCGGACGAGGCCGCGTTTGACCCTGCCGATCGCATCCACCTTCGTCACCGCCTCGCCGCCGAGGCGAACCTCGCCGGAATCGGGGGAGAGATTGCCGGTGACGAGGTTGACGAAGGTGGTCTTGCCGGCGCCGTTCGGGCCGATCAGCGCGATGCGGTCGCCGGGCGCCATTGCCAGCGAGACATCATTGGTGACGGCAAGGCCGCCGAAGGCTTTCCTGAGATTGGTTACTTCGAAGACCGGGCTCATGCGCGCGTCTCCTTCCGGCGGCCGATCAAGGCGGCGGCCGTTCCGTAGAGGCCTTTCGGCGCAAACAGCACGACGGCGATCAGCAGGGCGCCGACCATGGTCAGCCAGTGAAAGGGGTTGGCGGCCGAGACATAATCCTCGAAGAACATGAAGATGACGGTGCCGGAGAGCGCGCCGAACAGGGAACCGGTGCCGCCGAGCACGAGCATGACAAGCGCTTCGGCCGATTGCGTGAAGGACAGGCTGTCGAGCCCGACGACCTGGGTCGAGATCGCATTCAGCGCGCCGCCGACGCCGGCAACGGCGCCTGAGATCACGTACATCTTGATGAGAGCGGCCTTCGGCGAGCCGCCCATGGCGCGGATGCGCAGCGGGTCTTGCCGGATGCCGCGGCAGAGCATGCCGAAGGGTGAGCGAACCAGCAATCGCAGCAGCATGAAGACGATGACGAGCAGTGTCGTTCCGAAAAAGAAGGCGGTATGGCCGTAGAGATCGAATTCGAAAATGCCGAATATCGGGTCCGGCGCAATGCCGGAAAGCCCGTCGCTGCCTCCCGTCCAGGAGGAGGCCTTGTTGGCAAATTCATGGAAGAGGTGGATGAGCGCAATCGACAGCACGAGTTGCGGCAGCCCATGCGCGCGCAGGATGATCGCGCCGCAGAGCAGCCCGGCAACCGCGCCCCCTGTTATGCCGGCAAGCATCATCAGCAGCGGGTCGTTGATGCCGTAATGCGCCGACAGGATCCCGGCGGCATAGGCGCCGGAGCCGAAGAGCGCGGCATGGCCGAGCGTTGCGACGCCGCAATAACCGGTCACGAGATCGAGCGACAGGACGAGCAGGGCGATCGTGATCATCCGCGTCAGAAGCGCCAGATTGTCGGGTAAGGCGAAATAGCCGATCGCGGCGATGGCCGTGATGGCCGCTACTCCGAGAAGATCGGCATTCACTGCGCGCCGATGCCGGAGGCGTTCGGTTTCGTTGTTCATGACGAGCGTCATCCTATTTCATCCTTCCGGCAAGGCCGCGCGGGAAGATGCAGATGATGGCGATCACGGCGAGATAGAAGAAGAATTCCCCGAATTCCGGCATCAGATAGCGTCCCGTCGTATCGATGGCGCCAAGCAGCAGGCAGGCAATCAGCGCGCCCGGAATGGAGCCGGCGCCGCCGACGGAGACGACGACGAGGAAGGTCACCATGTAACGCAGCGCATAATAGGGCTCGACCGGCAGGAGTTCGGCGCCGACCACGCCGCCGAAGGCGGCAAGCCCGACGGCAACGGCAAAGCTCACCGCATAGATGATCTCTGTGCGCACGCCGAGTGCGGCAGCCATCGCCGCATCGTCGACGGAGGCGCGCAGCTTGACCCCGAAGCTCGTTCGCTCGATCGCGAACCACAGGGCGAGCGCAACGGCGAGGCCGCAGAAGATGACGAAAAGCCGGTGCACGGGAATGGTGCGGAATCCGAGATCGGCCGATCCCTGCAAGGTGCCGGCAAGCGGTATCGTCTTCAGCGTCGGTCCCATCACGTAGTTCGCGATGCCGATGACGCAGAAAGTGATGCCGATTGTCATCAGCACCTGGGTCAGTTCAGGGGCGCCATAGATCCGGCGGTAGAGAAAACGCTCGAGCGGAATTGCGATGATGATCGTGACGACGACGGCCGCGACGACTGCGACAGCATAACTAAGACCGAGGTCACGGGCGGCATAGGAGGCGATGTAGCCTCCGATCATGGCGAAGGCGCCATGAGCCAGGTTGACGACACGCATCAGCCCCATGGTCACGGAAAGGCCGATCGAGATCACGAAGAGCGCCATGCCATAGGCAAAGGCGTCGACGGCGATGCTGAAGACTGTCTGCATGAAAATACCTTACTTCGATGCGGCGGCCGCGATGCGCGAGACCCCGCCGCCGGTCCGGATGCCGCAATCTTACTTGGCCGCCGCAAGGCCCGGGTCGCTCTGTTTCTCGAACGTCTGGATCTCCTTGTTGAAGTACGTCCCGTCATCGGCCTTGGCGACTTCGCGCAGATAGATGTTCTGGGTGATATGCCGGCTTTCCGGATCGATCGAGACCGGGCCGCGCGGGCTCACCCACGCAAGGCCCTTGACCGCGTCGACCGCTTTCTCGGCGTCCTGCTTGCCGCCCGTCGCCTCGATCATCTTGTAGATGACATACATGCCGTCATAGGCGCTGACCGCAGGGAAGGAGATTTCGGCCTTGTTGCCGATCGCCTTGGCGGCAGCCTCGACAAAAGCCTTGTTCTCGGGCGAGTCGTGCGACACGGCATAGTGGAAGGTCGTCTTGATGCCGAGTGCGGCGTCGCCGAGCGCCGGCAGATCGGATTCCTGCGTCAGATCGCCAGGCGCGAAGAACTTGATGCCGGCGGCCTTCAAGCCGTTCTCGTTATAAGCCTTGACGAAGCCAAGCGTCGTCGGGCCCGATGGCAGGAAGGCGAAGACGCCCTCGGCGCCGGAATCCTTGATGCGCTGCATGATCGGGCTGAAGTCGTTGGTCGCGAGCGGCATGCGGATCGCCTCGACCACCTGACCGCCGGCCTTCTCGAAACCGGCCTTGAACGCATTCTCGGCGTCGATACCCGGGCCGTAATCGCTGACGACCGAAATCACCTTCTTGACGCCGGCGTCGAAGGCAACCTTGGCGATCGGCGTCGAGGTCTGCCATGTTGTAAACGAGGTGCGTACGACAAGCGGGCTCTTGGTGACGATCGCCGAGGTGGCGGCGTTCATGATGACCATCGGCACGTTGCCCTGCTTCAGGATCGGCGTCACCGCCATGGCGTCGGGGGTGAAATAGAAGCCGGCGAGATACTGGACCTTTTCCTTGACGATCAGTTCCTGCGCCAGCGCCTTGGATTGAGCCGGATCGGCCTGCGGCACGTCGCGGTAGACGATCTCGACCGTGTCGCTGCCGACCTTGTTGCCGTTGACAGCCATATAGGCGTCGATGCCGGCCTTGAAGTTCTTGCCCTGGAGCGCGAAGGGGCCGGAGAACGGCCCGATGACGCCGACCTTGATGGTGTCGGCACAGGCGCTGGTGCCCATAAGGATTGCCGCAGCGGCGGCCAGAAACAGCTTCCTCATTCTTCTCTCTCCCTTTTCGGCGTACTCCAGCGCCGTATTGAATTTCAGGTTAGCTTGTCATGCGAAATGGTGATGTAAAATGAAATAAATCCCCAAACACATGATTTGCCGGTTATGGTTCTGTATCGTCCCGACTCTCGCTGTTCACCGGCGTATCGCAGCTTTCATCCCGCAATCTTCGTGTCAGAACGGCAATCCCACGTAGTTTTCCGCGAGCACCGTGGAGGCTGCACGAGAATGCGTGAGATAGTCGAGTTCGGCTTCCTGGATCTTCTGATCGAAATCGCCTGTATCGGGGAACCGGTGCATCATCGTCGTCATCCACCAGGAAAACCGCACGGCTTTCCACACGCGGGCGAGCGCCGTCTGCGAATAAGCGTCGATGCCGCTGTCGGAACCTTCGCGGTAATGTTCGAGGAGCCCGCGGAAGAGGTAATGGACATCGCTTGCTGCAAGGTTCAGCCCCTTGGCGCCGGTCGGCGGCACGATATGGGCGGCGTCGCCGACGAGGAAGAGCCGGCCGAAACGCATGGGCTCGGTGACGAAGGAGCGCAACGGCGCGATCGATTTTTCGAAGGATGGGGCGGTGCTCAATGCCTCGGCGTGATGGGCCGGTAGGCGCCGTCTCAACTCGTCCCAGAAGCGCTCGTCGCTCCAGTCTTCGATCTTCGCGTCGAGCGGGCACTGGATATAGTAACGGCTGCGCCTGGCCGAGCGCATCGAACAGAGCGCGAAGCCCCTCGGGTGGTTGGCGTAGATCAGTTCATGGCTGACGGGCGCCACGTCGGCAAGCAGGCCCAGCCAGCCGAAGGGATAGACCTTCTCGAAACTTCGGATCGCCCGTTCGGGAACGGCTCTGCGGCTTATTCCATGAAAGCCGTCGCAGCCGGCGATGAAATCGCAATCGATGCGGTGGCTGATGCCATCCTTCCGGTAGGTGACGAAGGGCGAGCCAGCGTCGATAGCATGCGGAGCCACATCGGCGGCGTCATAGATCGAAAGGGCGCCACAAGCTTCCCGCCGCTCCATGAGATCGCGCGTCACCTCGGTCTGTCCATAGACGGTCACACGCCTGCCGCCGGTCAATTCGTGAAGGTCGATGCGATGATCGCGTCCGTCGAAGGCGAGCGAGAAGCCGTCATGCGGCAGGCCTTCGGCATGCAGCCTCGCTCCAGCCTTGGCTTCATCCAGCAGCCCGACAGTGCCTTCCTCGAGAACGCCGGCGCGGACGCGGCCGAGGATATAGTCCTTGCCCACGCGGTCGAGGATGACGTTGTCGATTCCAGCTTCGGTCAGAAGTTGGCCGAGCAGCAGGCCGGATGGTCCCGAACCGATGATGGCGACCTGGGTTCGCAAATGCTTCCTCCCTTGCATTTTTGCGTTTTGTCAGATTCTGCCGCGCTGGCCGGATCGCCACAATGGACATTCCAGCCTAAAAATTGCACTAATCGAACATTGGCGCAGGAGGGAGCCGATGAGCAGACACATACCGACCTACGAACTCTACGGCGAAAACATCGGGCGGTCGCCGGAATTCTGGTTGCATTGCGAAACAATCCGCTCCCGCAGCAGCCTGCATCAATGGGAGATTCGGCTTCATCGCCACGAGAGCTTCTTTCAGATATTATACATCGAAGCCGGCTCGGGCGATGCGATCTTCAGCAAGAGGAGCCATGCCATCCGTCCGCCGGCGGTCATCACGGTTCCCCCTGGGCTCGATCACGGCTTTCGCTTCTCACGTGATATCGACGGCCTCGTGATCACTATATTGAGGTCCCATCTCAGCCACCCGCCCGGCGAGCGAAGCCATCTCGGCGAGTGGCTGGCGATGCCGCATCTGACGCCGCTCGATCCCGGAAATGCCGAGGCTGCCTATGTCATGCAGACGCTGAGGCGGCTCGGCGACGAATTCGAAAACCGCCGCGGTGGCCGCAACGAGGTCTTGGCCGCCTATGTCGGGTTGGCGTTGCGGCTGACGGCGCGGATTTCCCATGAAGGATATGCGCAGGAGCTTCCGTCAAATGAGAACGAGCGGCGGATGGAGATGCTGGACGAACTGATCCAGCGGCATTTTCGATCGCACAGGCCGGCTTCCTTCTACGCCAGGGAACTTGGCATTTCGTCGACGCATCTCACCCGTATCGTTCGCTCGATGACGGGAAACACCCCGCATGAACTGATCGCCGGGAAACTGATCGAAGAGGCGAAGCGCCAGCTCGTCTTTACCATCGGCAGCGTTCAGGAGATAGGATTTCGCCTCGGCTTTGTCGATCCCGCCTATTTCTCGCGTTTCTTCCTGAAATATACCGGCGAAACGCCGCGGATTTGGCGGATGAACGAAAAAGCTCGGCTTGACCGGCCATAGGGCATTCGGTCATCTCACATCGCGCGCGTCAGTCGCGAATGGCTCACGCCGCCGGCCACGTCCAGTCCCGCACCTCCGGCATGTCCTCGCCGTATTCCCTGACATAGTCGTGATGCTCCGCGAGCTTGCCGTGGAAGGCGGCAAGCGCGTCTTTCGCCTTCTCCTTCAGGCCCGGCACGCGCTCGATGGCTTCGATGGCGAGATGGTAGCGGTCGAGTTGGTTGAGCACGGTCATGTCGAATGGCGTGGTCGTCGTTCCCTCCTCGACAAAGCCGCGGACGTGGATGTTCTCGTGGTTGGCCCGCTTATAGGTCAGACGATGAATGAGATAGGGATAGCCGTGATAGGCGAAAATGACCGGCTTGTCGGTGGTGAAGATCGCGTCGAAGGCCTCGTCGGAAAGGCCATGCGGATGCTGGTCACTGGATTGCAGCGCCAGGAGGTCGACGACATTGACAGTGCGGATCTTCAGCTCTGGAATGGCCTTGCGCAGGAGATCGACGGCGGCGAGCGTTTCCATCGTCGGGACATCGCCGGCGCAGGCCATGACGAGATCGGGCGAGATCGTGTCCTCCTCGTTGCTTGCCCAGTGCCAGATACCGATGCCGGCTTCGCAATGTTTCACCGCCTCGTCCATCGACAGCCATTGCGGCTCCGGCTGCTTGCCGGCGACGATGACGTTGATGCGGTCATAGGTGCGCAGGCAATGATCGCCGACCCAGAGCAGGCTGTTGGCATCCGGCGGCAGGTAGATGCGGACGACGTCGGCCTTCTTGTTGGCGACGAGATCGACGAACCCCGGATCCTGGTGGCTGAAGCCGTTATGGTCCTGGCGCCAGACATGCGAGGTCAGCAGGTAGTTCAGCGATGAGATCGGTTTGCGCCATTCGATCTCGCGCGTCACCTTCAGCCATTTGGCGTGCTGGTTGAACATGGAATCGATGATGTGGATGAAGGCCTCATAGCAGGAAAAGAGGCCGTGCCGCCCGGTCAGCAGATAACCCTCCAGCCATCCCTGGCAGAGATGTTCGGAAAGCACCTCTACGACGCGTCCATCGCGGGAGAGATGGATATCATATGGTTCGATATCCTCCATCCACACGCGGTTGGTGACCTCGAAGACGCTGCCGAGGCGGTTCGACTCCGTCTCGTCGGGACCGAAAATGCGGAAGTTTGCCGCCTCCGCGTTGAGCTTCATCGTATCGCGCAGGTAATGGCCGAGGATCTCGGTCGATTGGGCGGCGACGCTGCCGCGCCTGCCGACGTCAACCGCATAGTCGCCTATGGCGGGAACATCGAGCTCCCGGCGCAACAAGCCGCCATTGGCATGCGGATTGGCGCCCATGCGGCGTTTGCCGACGGGGGCCAGCGCCCGCAGGTCGGTTTTCAGCCGGCCGTCGGCATCGAACAGATCTTCGGGATCGTAGCTTTGCATCCAGTCCTCGAGAATCCTGCGATGGCCCTCATTCTCGCGGCAGTTGGAGACCGGCACCTGGTGGGCTCGCCAGAAACCTTCCACCTTCTTGCCGTCGACCTCTTTCGGACCGGTCCAGCCCTTGGGGCTGCGCAGCACGATCATTGGCCAGCGCGGGCAGCCCGCCGCAGCCTTGCCGCTGCGGGCTTGCTCCTGAATCCCACGGATGCGGTCGAAGACCTGGTCCAGCGTCGCAGCCATCTGTTGATGCATGTCGCGCGGCTCATGGCCGTCGACGAAAAACGGCTCGTAGCCGTAGCCTTCGAAAAGACGTTTGAGCTCGTCGTCACCGGCCCGGCCGAGAATGGTCGGATTAGCGATCTTGTAGCCGTTCAGATGCAGGATCGGCAGAACGGCGCCGTCGCGGGCGGGATTGAGGAACTTGTTGGAATGCCAGCTGGCGGCGAGCGGCCCGGTTTCGGCCTCGCCGTCGCCGACGACGCAGGCGATGGTGAGGTCGGGGTTGTCGAAGGCGGCGCCATAGGCATGGACGAGGGCGTAGCCGAGTTCGCCGCCCTCGTGGATCGATCCCGGTGTTTCCGGCGCCGCATGGCTCGGAATGCCGCCCGGAAAGGAAAATTGGCGGAAGAGCCGGCGCATCCCTTCGGCGTCTTCGGTAATATCGGGATAGATTTCGCTGTAGGTGCCTTCGAGATAGGTGTTGGCGACCATTCCCGGCCCGCCGTGACCGGGGCCGCATATGTAGATGATGTCGAGATAGCGGGCGCGGATGAGGCGGTTCAGATGCGCATAGATGAAGTTGAGGCCGGGTGTCGTGCCCCAGTGGCCGAGCAGGCGGGGCTTGATGTGCTCTGACTGCAGCGGCTCGCGCAGCAGCGGATTGGCAAGCAGGTAGATCTGGCCGACCGACAGATAGTTGGCCGCCCGCCAGTAGCGATCGATCAGGGTGAGTTCAGCATCGGTCAGGGCGGCGGCGGTCGAGACATGCTTTTCCATGGGGCTTCTCCCGTTCGAAAACGCGTTCAACGTCAGTTCTAGCCGTTAGCGCGAGCGCGCCATTGATCTGGATCAGCGGACGCGGAGAACGGACAGCGCCTCGTCGGCGATCACCTGTTCTTCGTCCGTGGCAACGACATGGGCGGCCATGCGGCTTTCCCCGGTGCTGATCGTGAATCTGTGGGCGGCGTTGGCCTTTTCATCAATCGAAAGGCCGAGCCAGGACAGGCGTTTCGCCACGCCGGCGCGGATTTCCGGCTGATGCTCGCCAATGCCGGCGGTGAAGACGACGGTATCGAGGCCGCCGAGTGTTACCGCCATGCGGCCGATTTCGCCGGCAATGCGCAGGATGAACAGATCGATCGCCTGGCGCGCTTCCGGCCGTCCGTCCGTCAACAGATCGCGCGTATCGGCGCTGATGCCGGAAACGCCGAGCAGGCCTGAGCGTTGATAGAGCAGATCCTCGATCTCACCCAGCGATCGTTTTCTCTCTCCTGCCAGATGCAGGATCACGCCGGGATCGAGCCAGCCCGGGCGTGTCGCCATCGGGATGCCGTCGAGGGTGGAAAAGCCCATGCTGCAATCGCGGCTGATGCCGTTTTCCATCGCACAGAGGCTGGCGCCGCTGCCGAGATGGGCGACCACAGCCTTTGCCGCATGCGGCGCCTTGCGCGCGAGTTCACTGGCGATGAACTTGTAGGAAAGTCCGTGGAAGCCGTAACGCTTGATGCCCTCCTCATGCAGGGAACGGGGTATGGCGAGGCGGCGCACGAGATCGTCCTGCGTGGCATGGAAGGCCGTGTCGAAGGAGGCTGTCTGGACAAGATGTGGCTTCAGATGGCGGAGCGCGCGGATGAAGCGCAGCGCTTGCGGTTGGTGCAGGGGTGCGAGCGGGATCAGCGCTTCGATCCCATCGGTGGCGGCGTCATCAAGCGCGACGGCGCTCGTGAAGCGCTCGCCGCCATGGACGACGCGGTGACCGGCCGCGGCTGCGGCCGCCATATCGAAATGATCGGCGAGACGCGTGAAGGTCTCGTCGATGACTCCGTGCAGATCGTCCGTCACCTCCGCCTTCAGCGGCATGTCGAATGTCTGCGATCCCTTGGTCAGGTCAAGCGAGAGCGGCTCGGCGCGGAGATCGATGACGCCCTTGCCGAGGCGTCGTGCCCCGGCGTCATCAATTGAGAAGACCCCGATCTTCACAGTCGATGAGCCGGCATTGAAGGTCAGGAGAAGGTCGGGGAATGACATGTCTTCAGAGAGCCCGCGCAGTCGTCACGATGGGCGAACCTAGCGCCGAAACTCCCGCTGGAAAGGCATCATTTGGCGGTTGCCTTTGCTTCGGTCGATCCCCACGCCTGTCAACCTCGCACGTGCGGTCATTGAGCATTGGCGGCACAATGGCGGCAAGAGCTCCAGCTGCAATAGCCCCCCGTGCGCAACAAGACGGTGCGTGGCGGCCGATCGGGACGCAAAAGCTTGGGTTCTGTTGAAATAAGCTGGGCTCAGGCCGTTGACGCCAGATTGACGTTGCGATCGCGGATGAAGATGCTCGCCTCGGCGGCGGGCATCGCCTTGCCGAAAAGGTAACCCTGGCCGATGTCGCAGCCGAGCTGCAGCAGGAAGGCAAGCTGGCCATGCTCCTCGACACCTTCCGCAGTCGTCTTGATATTGAGGCTTCTGCCGAGGCCAAGCATGGCGCGGACGATTTTTTCCTGGCGTTCGTCATCGCGATAGGTGGCGATGAAGCTTTTGTCGATCTTGATCTTGTCGAAGCGGTAGCGGGCGAGCTGGGCGAGGCTCGAATAGCCTGTGCCGAAATCATCGAGAGCGATCTGAATGCCGGCCGCGTGCAGCTCTTCGAGAATGACGGCGGCGATAGCGGGATCCTGAATCAGCGCGTTTTCGGTGATCTCAACTTCCAGGCGTTGCGGCGGTAGCCGGCTTGCCGAAAGGACCTTGAGGATGCGGGACGTCAGCAGCCTGTCTTCCATCTGCACCGGCGAGACGTTGAAGGACAACGTGACATGCTCCGGCCAGGTGAGCGCATCGCTGCAGGCCTGCGCAAGGAGATCCTCGAACAAGGCGGTGATCATCCCGGTCTCCTCGGCAATGTCGATGAAAACAGTCGGCGGAATGTTGACGCCATCCTCGCCGATCCAGCGCGCGAGGGCTTCGAAACCGCAAAGCTGGCCGGTCTTCAGATCAATCAGCGGTTGATAGAAAGGCTTGATCGCCTTATTGGCGATCGCGGCGCGCAGTCTGGTTTCCAAGGAGGCGCGTTCCGTTACCCTATCCTGCATCGAATTTTCGAAGACGAGATGATGGTTGGGGCCGCGTGATTTGGCCTCATACATGGCGAGATCGGCACGGTGGGCGGCGTCTTCCAGCGGCTCGCTGCCCTCGACCCAACGATCGTAGCCGACGCTGGCGCCGACTTCGACGGCAAAACCATCGATATGAATCGGGCGGGTGACGGCCTGGATCAGCAGCTTGGCGAAGCGCTCCTCGCGTTGTGTCGTCAGGGCAAAGGCGACGACGATGAATTCGTCACCGCCGAAGCGGTAGACGCAATCGGCATTGCCGAGCGCGCAGATGCGTTTGGCAACTTCGACCAACAAGACGTCGCCGCCCTTGTGGCCGACGAGATCGTTGACCTTTTTGAAGCCGTCGAGGTCGACGGAGAAGATGGTGACGTTTTGGTTCCATTCCTCGATTTCGGCCTCGTCGCTTCTGACCGGCCGTGAGAGGATTTTGCGCTCGAAGGCATAGCGGTTCGGCAGCTTGGTCAGATGGTCGTGCGTTGCCGTCCAGTCGGCCTTTGCCTGGGCGGCGGCGCGCAGTTCCATTTCCTTGCGCAGATCGGCAATACGCAGCACCGAGTAGATGAAGCTCATGGTGCCGGCGATGCCGAGTCCCAGAACGAGCTTGTCGGCGCCGTATTCACGGAAAGCGGTCATGAAGGAAACCAGGCTGTCGTCGAACCGCAGCAATGTAGCTAGGAGCCAGAGGGTAATCCCCAAACCGACGATCGACATGCATTGCCTTCCGGCTCTGCTCTGGAAAAACACCGGCATTATGCCTTCTCCAACTCCACCCGCGCCGAGATATCACGAAAGTCTGAAATGTTCGTTGAAACCAGAAGGCGAATTATCGGAGGGGGCGGTTTGCGGTGAGCCGCCGGCAGACGGATAGCGTTGCGATGCGGCCAGGACCGGCACTGCGGCTGTTTCGCCGGTCCCGTTCAGGAAGAATGTTGCTACAGGTGATTGGGCCGAAAAGATGCCCAGAAGAACGAAGGCGAGCGTGCTGACGCATCGCTCGCCTTTTCCAGTGCTTCAGGCGGTGACGATCAGCAGCGGAACGCTGAGGATGAGACCGGCCAAAACCGTGAACGTGGCGACGCGCATCAACCGCAGGCGCCGTGTACGCTCTCCACTCCAATCATATGTCATTCTTCCATCTCCTTGGGACAAGGAAGTAGTCCCCGCAAAACCGGGTTCAACAGCAATGACGCGATTTGCTTGTGCAAGGCTGGATAAAATAAGGAATCTCTAATGCTGGAAGCGCAGCGACCAGCGGCTTCCGTTGCTGGTCATCCGAAGGATGGCGAGTGGCTCGACGTCGCTCAGCCAGAAGGAGGAGGGTGGCGCCTGAAGCACGTGGGCGACTGCAGCCCGGATGACGGCCGCGTGGCTGATGGCGATCACGTGACCGCTTCGGGCGGACTGGGCATCCATCCAGCCAGCGACGCGCTTTCGCAGGTCGAAAACACTCTCGCCGCCGTGAGGGGCCACCCCCGGCTCGGTCATCCAGGCCGTGAGGTTTTCCGGCTCTTCCGCCTCGATCGCCTCGATCGGCCTGCCAGCCCAGCGGCCATGGTCGCAATCTCGAAGCGACGGATCAATCTGCGCTTCGAGACGGAGCGCCTCAGCCGTCTGGAGGGCGCGCATGGCGGGGCTTGTGACAATACGATCGGCGTGGGGGAGGGCGGCCATCCTGGCTGCTTCTTCCACGGCCTTTTCTTCCAGCGGTTCGTCGAGCGGAAACTGGGCCTTGCGGTTCGCCGACGTCGCGCCGTGGCAGATCCAGGTGAGGCGCATATTCACGATTGTTCTGATCTCCGATGACGGGATGGGGACGGCCTTTGCCGGCTTCGTGAAGTTTCGTTGACAGTCTCTTCGGCGTGAAGATATAACCGTGCTGTTGCGGGTTTGGAAGCCGGTGGAAATCCGGCGCGGTCGCGCCACTGTGACCAGCGTGTCGAAACTTCTTCACGCTGGAAGTCAGACCCTGCCGCACAACACTCTTTCGACTGAACGCGTCATTCCGGAGGAATACATGTCTGACACCACTTTCGCGCCTGTCGCGGCGCCGGCGCAGATCCCTGTAGGGGAAATCCTTCCCTGGGCGATCTTCGGCGGTCTGCTGATGCTCATCGTTCTTTATTTCGTCGGCACCGAGGAGGGCGCGATGGCGCTGTTCAACGGCATGTATGTGCACGAATTCGTGCATGACGGCCGCCATCTCCTCGGATTTCCCTGCCACTAAAGCGCATCGCGATCTTTCGGATTCGCTTCTCGCGCTTTAGGTCTTTGTTTTACGCATGTCGTTATCGCAAAACCGCTGCACAGTTTTGCGCGACAAGGGGGAATACTGACATGGTTGGAAAGCTTCTGCTTCGCGGCATGCTCGCGGGCCTGATTGCTGGCATCCTCGTTTTCGCGTTCGCCCATACCTTCGGCGAGCCGCTGGTCGATGCGGCAATCGCCTTCGAGGAAGCGAGCGCCCAGGCGGCGGGCGAAGCTGCCGAACCTGAAATCGTCAGCCGGGCCACGCAGGCCGGCCTCGGCCTTTTCACAGGCGTCATGGCCTACAGCATCGCCGTCGGCGGGCTTTTTTCGCTCGCCTTCGCCTTCGTGCACGGCCGCTTCAGCAGCCTATCGGCGCGCGGCACCTCGGCCGTCATCGCCATTGCCGCCTTCGTGGCGGTCGTGCTCGTTCCCGCCATCAAATATCCGGCCAACCCGCCGGCTGTCGGCAATCCCGATACGATCGGCGCCAGGACCGAACTGTTCTTCCTTATGATCGTTGTTTCGCTCGCGTCGCTGATTGCCGCGATCGCGCTGTCGCGCCGCCTTGGCGAGCGCTTCGGTCTCTGGAACGGCGCGATTATCGCCGGCGTCGCCTATCTCGTCTTCATCGGCTTCGTGCTTTATCTGCTGCCGCCGATCAATGAGGTGCCCGAGAATTTCTCGGCGATGGTGCTCTGGCGGTTCCGCACGACCACGCTCGGAATGCACGCGATCCTTTGGGCAACGCTCGGTCTGGTTTTCGGAGCGCTGGCCGAAAGACGTCTTGCCGCCAAGAGCGGTCTGCGGCCGGCGTTCCGGTGATGCGGCATATCGGCAGGTTTGCTTTTCTCGGTCTCATCGCGAGCCTGTTGCCAATGTTTATCGGAAATGCCCTCGCCCATGGGAGCAACTCTGGCGGCTCTCATCCCGGGCTCGTTATTCCGGCAATTTCCCACGGCGAGATGGCGGTCATTTCGGAGTATCGCAGCAGCATCAGCATGCTGGCGTCGCGGGCGGCCGATACGAACGAATCGTTCCGGCGTGTCCTGAACTACTCGGAAATCCAGTATTCCTATTGCCTCTGGGGCCGGATGCCGGGCAGCGTGACGGACGAGGAAAGCCCTTTCAACGAATGCGCCCATGCCTATCTCGCGGCGACGAAAGCCGTGCTGATGGCGATGCGTGAGATGCCGCGAGAGGCAACCGCGGCGGGCGAAATCATCTCGGCCATCGACGCCGACATGGCGGGCCGCGGACTTGCCTTCATCACCTGCCAGTTCAGCGGTGAGGCTTTCAACACCGCCGATATTATCAAGCCGAGCTGGAGCAAGGTGCCGCTTCATCCTGCCAGCATGGCGTCACTGACGGGGTTGGCCGCTCTGTTCGGTCTGGCCGTTCTCGCGCTTCGTCGCGTCTCGCGGCCGAAGGCTCAGTCGTCGGAATAGCGCTGCTCGCGCCACGGATCGCCATACATATGGTAGCCGTTCTTTTCCCAGAAGCCGGCCTCGTCGGCGGCGATTAACTCGATGCGGCGCAGCCATTTGGCGCTCTTCCAGAAATAGAGATGCGGCACGACGAGCCGCAACGGGCCTCCGTGCTCCGGTGTCAGCGGCAGGCCTTCCCAGGAGGTCGCCAGGATCGCATCCTCGGCGGCGAAATCGGCGAGCGGCAGATTGGTGGTGTAGCCGTCGTAGCTCGTCAGCATCACGTAGGCTGCTTCCGGCCTCGGCATGGCGCGATCGAGCAGATCCCGCGTCGAAACGCCGTTCCATTTGTTATCGTAGCGCGACCAGGTGGTGACGCAGTGGATGTCGCTGATCCTGGTTCTCTGCTCGATCGCCTGGAATTCCGTCCAGGTGAGGGTGAGTGTCGTTTCGACCAGGCCGCGTACTTCAAGCTGCCAGCTCCCGGTTGAAATGACCGGTTGCTGGCCGAGATCGAGCACCGGCCAGTTCTTGACGAGGTGCTGGCCGGGCGGCAGGCGCTCGGCCTCGGGACGGCTGATGCGGCCGGTCAGGAACTTGCCCTCGGATGCCCAGCGGCGTTTGGAGTTTGTGAGCTTGCTGTCGGCGGGCATCTGGTCGTCGCTCATGAACGGGTCTCCTTGCGGTGCAGCAATAGGACATCCGTCCCTGCCGAGTGTCAAGTTTCGGCGAGCTCTTGGAAATCTTCGCTTGCCTCATTAGACTGAGCCGTCGGGCATGCCTTGCTGGGGAGTGAAGGCAGAAAGGGAGGAGCCGGATCTGTCTTCGAGATATCGTGCTACCGCGGCGCTGCTGCTGGTGCCGCTCGTCATCTTCGCCTTCTTCACCTATGGAAGCGCGATTGCGACGCGCGCCTATATGGAGGAGGCTTCCGCTCAGGCGGGAACGGCGCTACGCCTTGCCGTCTCGGCGCTCAGCGGCCACCTCAACCGCTACGAGGCGCTGCCGGCGCTGATCGCCGATCACGACGATATCAAGGAACTGGTCAGCGCGCCCGACGACATGGCACTGCGTGATGCGGCCAATCTCTATCTCAAGGAGATCAACGGGCTCTTAAAATCTTCCGACATCTATGTGGTGAAGCCGGACGGGGAGACGATCGCGGCGAGCAATTACGATGGACCGGGGAGCTTCGTCGGCCAGAATTTCAATTACCGGCCTTATTTCCAGGAGGCGATCGAAGGCCGGCAGGCGCGGTTTTATGCTCTCGGCACCACATCGCTAAAGCGCGGCTACTATTTCTCTGCCCCGATCAGGGTCGGCGCGGATATTCGCGGTGTCATCGTCTTCAAGGTCGATATCGACATGATCGAATCCTCCTGGAGCGGCGGCGAATACAAGATCTTCGTCTCCGATCCCGAGGGCATCATCTTCATGTCCGGCAGCCCGGAATGGCTCTATGGCGCGATCCTGCCGCTGACGGCCGACCGTATCGCCCGCACCGAGGCGTCGCGGCGCTATGCCAATGCGAAGCTGACGGCGCTGCCGGTGACGCGTCATCGCTTCGAGCCGCATGATCTGATGACGCTTGCGAGCGATCGGGGCGCAAGCGAGTATCTGGTGCTGTCGCATTATATGCCGGCCGAGGACTGGACGGTGAACGTGCTGATGGAGACGAGTTCCATCCGCGCCCAGGCGCGCACCGCGCTTGTCGCCGTCTTTCTCATCCTTTGCATCGCAGGCCTTGCTGTGGCGGTCATTCGCCAGCGGCGGGCGCGGCTTGCCGAGCGCATGTTGATGCAGGCCGAAGCGCGGGGCGAGCTGGAGCGGCGGGTGGAGGAGCGCACGGCGGATCTTGCCCGCGTCAACAGCCGCATCGAGGAGGAGATCGCCGAGCGGCGGTTGACCGAGCAGCAGCTTCGCCAGACCCAGGCCGATCTCATCCAGGCGGGCAAACTCGCCGGGCTCGGGCAGATGTCGGCTGCCCTTTCGCATGAATTCAATCAGCCGCTCGCCGCCGCCAAGACCTATACGGACAGCGCTGCCGTTCTGATCGATCGAGGGCGAACGGAGGAGGCGCGCGACAATATAAGGCGGATCGGCGGGCTGATCGACCGCATGGCCTCGATCAGCCGGCACCTGCGCAACTTCGCCCGCAAACCGAATGAGAAGCTCGGGCCGGTCCCCCTCGACGAGGCGATGCGCGACACGCTGGAGATCATCGCCTGGCGGCTGAAGGCGGCGGACGCCGAGCTCCGGCTCGATCTCGGAACGCGGCCGCCGGTGGTGCGCGCCGGTTCGGTACGGCTGCAGCAGGTGCTGGTGAATGTGATCTCCAATGCGGCCGATGCGGTTGAAGGACTGGATGACAGGCGCATCGAGGTTTCGGCCTTCGAGGCGGCCGGCAAGGTGGTGCTGACGGTGCGCGATCACGGACCCGGGGTGCCGGCGGCAATCGCCGAGCGCATCTTTGACCCCTTCTTCACGACCAAGGGTGTGGGCAAGGGGCTCGGCCTCGGGCTTTCGATCTCCTACAATATCATCAAGGATTTCGGCGGCAGCCTGACTGCCGCCAATCATCCTGAAGGGGGCGCGGTGTTCCGCGTCGAGTTGCAATCGGCGGCTGGGCTGATGCCGGAGGCAGCCGAATGAACGAAGCCAAGATCCTGCTTGTCGACGACGAGGAGGAACTGCGCCGCTCGACGGCGCAGGCGCTGGAGCTCTCCGGCTTCAGCGTCGAAACTTTTTCGAGCGGCGATCATGTGCTGGAACTGATCGGCTACAGTTTTCCCGGCGTCGTCGTCAGCGATATCCGCATGCCCGGCATGGACGGCATGACTTTGATGCAGAAGATTCGTGAAATCGATCAGGAGGTGCCCGTTATCCTCGTCACCGGCCACGGCGATGTACAGCTAGCGGTCGAGGCGATGCGTGAAGGCGCCTATGATTTCATCGAGAAGCCGTTCACGACTGAAATGCTCGCCGGCGTCATTCGCCGGGCGATGGAGCGGCGCGGTCTCGTGCTTGAGAACCGGCTGCTGAAGGCGGTCGCCGGCAAACGCGACGATATCGAGGCGCGGCTGCCGGGGCGCACCCAGGTAATGGTGGATCTGCGCTACCGCATCCGCGCAATCGGCGCCAGCGATGCCGATACGCTCATCGTCGGCGAGACCGGGGCGGGCAAGGAGGTCGTGGCGCGTGCACTTCACGATATCAGCGCCCGGGCGAGCCGGCCGTTCATTGCGATCAATTGTGCCGCCCTGCCGGCGAACCTGATCGAGAGCGAGCTCTTCGGCCATGAGGCCGGCGCCTTTCCCGGCGCTGTCAGGCCGCGTTACGGCAAGTTCGAACATGGGCGCGGCGGCACCATCCTGCTCGACGAGATCGGCTCGATGCCCTTCGACCTGCAGGCGAAGTTCCTGCGGGTGTTGCAGGAGCGGGTGATCTCCAGGCTCGGATCGAACGAGGTCGTGCCGCTCGACGTGCGCTTCATCGCGACGAGCAAGGTGGATCTGGAGGCGGAGGTAGCCGCTGGCCGCTTCCGCGCCGATCTCCTCTACCGACTGAACGTCGCAACGCTGCATGTGCCGTCGCTATCGCAGCGGCGGGCAGACGTTCCGCTGCTCTTCCTGCAGCTGGTGCGGGAAGCGGCCGCCCGCTACGGCCGCGACGAGGTGGCCGTGCTGCCGGAGGTGATCTCCGACATCGCCCAGCGCGACTGGCCCGGCAATGTGCGTGAGTTGAGGAATGCCGCCGACCGTCTGGTCCTTGGGCTCGACAATGGTGGACGGCAGACCGAGGAGGCAACCGGGCTTGCGGAGCGGGTTGCCGAATGCCGTTTGTTTCCAAATCGACCCATGCTGCATTGCACTGCCGCAGAATCATCTTGCGGAAGCGACGGTAGCGATTGCGGCTCGATTTCTCCCGGCGGCAAATAGGTCATCCCCGGCGCGGAGGATGTGTCGGCGGGCTTGCTGTTTCATCAGGGAGGAAACGATGAAAATCCTGAAGGCCGTGCTCGGCCTGACCGCGGCTGCCGCGGTTTCTCTTCTCGCCGGTGTCGCATCGGCGCAGACCTATCCCGAGCGCACCATCACCATGGTCGTCCCCTTTGCGGCGGGCGGCCCGACCGATACCGTCGCGCGGCTGGTGGCTGAATCGATGTCGAAGGATCTCGGTCAGCAGATCGTCGTCGAAAATGTCGGCGGTGCCGGCGGCACGCTCGGCGCCGGCCGGGTGGCGAACGCTGACCCCGATGGCTACACCATTCTTTTGCACCATATCGGCATGGCGACAAGCGCCACGCTCTATCGCAAGCTCGCCTACGACACGCTCGGCGCCTTCGAGTATGTCGGCCTTGTCACCGAGGTGCCGATGACGATTGTCGCGCGCAAGGATTTCGAGCCGACCGATCTCAAGGGCCTGATCGATTACGTCAAGGCCAACAAGGACAAGGTCACCGTCGCCAATGCCGGTATCGGTGCGGCTTCGCATCTCTGCGGCATGATGTTCATGAGCGCCATCCAGACGCAGCTCACGACCGTTCCTTACAAAGGAACCGGCCCGGCGATGACGGATCTGCTCGGCGGCCAGGTTGATATTATGTGCGACCAGACCACCAACACCACGAAACAGATTAAGGGCGGCACGATCAAGGCCTATGCGGTGACTTCGCCGAAGCGCCTCGACGTGCTGAAGGATGTACCGACGGCTGTCGAAGCTGGCCTGCCGGGCTTCGAAGTCGGCATCTGGCACGGCATCTACACGCCGAAGGGTACGCCGGCCGCGATTAACGAACGCCTGTCGAAGTCGCTGCAGCTGGCGCTGAAGGATCCGAATGTCGGCGCCCGCTTCGCCGAACTCGGCACGGCGCCGTCCTCCGATGCAGATGCAACGCCTGCTGCTTTGAAAGCCAAGCTCGAAAGCGAAATCGCCCGCTGGAAGCCGGTGATCGAGGCCGCCGGGGAATACGCGGACTAGTGAGGGATGTGCCAGGAATAGCCCCTCATCCTAACCCTCTCCCCGAAAACGGGGAGAAGGTGCCGGCAGGCGGATGAGCGGCAATCGCGGCAGCAGCGCGTCACGTGAACCATCTCCAACTCCAGGAGACACTATGAAATCCATCAGTCTCGATAGCACCAATGCGATCTGCGGCGCGCTTTTCGTCGCGACCGGCACTTTCTTTGCCTATCAGTCGGTCGGGCTCGACCTGGGTACGGCTTTGCGGATGGGTCCCGGTTATTTCCCGTTTATCCTTGCCTGCGCACTGATACTTCTCGGCGCGATCATCTTCTTTCAGGCGCTGCGTGTGGAGGGGGAGCCGGTCGATCCCTTCGCCTGGCGCGGCATGCTCTTCATTCTGCCGGCTCCCGTCTTCTTCGGATTGACGGTGCGCGGGCTTGGATTTGCGCCGGCGCTGTTCTTCACAGCCTTCATCGCCTGCTTTGCGTCGCGCAAGATGAACCTGGTATTCGCGGTCATCCTGTCGCTGCTGCTGACAATCTTTTCGGTCGCCGTCTTCAGCTATGGGCTCGGACTGCCGTTCGAACGCTTCGGCCCCTGGGTCCGGTTCTAGGAGGCGATGGTGGATCTTTTCAGCAATCTCGCGCTCGGCTTTGCGACGGCGGCAACGTTCGACAATCTTCTCTTCTGCCTGATCGGCGTGCTGCTCGGCACGCTGATCGGCGTGCTGCCCGGCATCGGCGCCACGGCGACGATCGCCATGCTCTTGCCGATCACCTTCCAGCTCGAGCCGGTCTCCTCGCTCATCATGCTCGCCGGCATCTATTATGGCGCGCAATATGGCGGCTCGACAACGGCGATCCTCATCAACATGCCGGGCGAATCCTCCTCTGCCGTCACCGCGATCGACGGCTACCAGATGGCGCGCAAGGGCAGGGCGGGGGCGGCGCTGGCGATCGCGGCCCTCGGCTCGTTCTTCGCCGGAACGGTCTCGACCTTTCTCGTTGCGGTCTTCGCGCCGCCGCTGACCGACATCGCACTGCAATTCGGATCGGCTGAATATTTCTCGTTGATGATCGTCGGCCTCGTTTCCTCGATCGCGCTGGCGCACGGCTCGGTCGTCAAGGCGCTGGCGATGGTGGCGCTCGGGCTGCTGCTCGGCCTTGTCGGCACCGATATCTATACCGGCACGCCGCGTTTCACGCTCGGAATCCGTGAATATGCGGACGGCCTGAATTTCGTGGCGCTCGCCGTCGGCGTCTTCGGCGTCGCTGAAATCCTGCGCAATCTCGAGGGAGAGTCGACACGCACGGTGCTGATGGCCAAGGTATCGGGTCTCTTGCCTTCGCGCCAGGAATTCAAGGAGATGATTGCGCCCATCATCCGCGGCACCGCGATCGGTTCGGCGCTCGGCATCCTGCCCGGTGGTGGGGCGATCCTCGCTTCCTTCGCCTCCTATACGGTGGAGAAGCGCTTGTCGAAGACGCCGAAGGAATTCGGCCAAGGCGCGGTCGCCGGCGTCGCAGGGCCGGAATCGGCCAATAATGCCGGAGCGCAGACCTCATTCATTCCGCTGCTGACGCTCGGTATTCCGGCCAATCCCGTCATGGCTCTGATGATCGGCGCGATGATCATCCAGGGCATCGTGCCGGGCCCGAACGTCGCCACCGAGCAGCCGGCGCTGTTCTGGGGCATCATCGCCTCGATGTGGATCGGCAATCTGATGCTCGTCATCCTCAACCTGCCGCTGATCGGGCTCTGGGTGAAGCTTTTGACGGTGCCTTATTACGTACTCTTCCCCATCATCATGGCCTTCTGCTCGATCGGGGTCTACAGCGTCAATTCCAACGTCTACGACCTCTATGCCGTCGCCTTCTTCGGCCTCATCGGCTACGTGCTGGCAAAGCTGCGCTGCGAGCCGGCGCCGCTGCTGCTCGGTTTCGTGCTCGGGCCGCTGCTGGAAGAGAACCTCAGACGCGCCATGATCCTGTCGCGCGGTGACCCCAGCACCTTCATCACGCGGCCGATCAGCGCCACGCTTCTGGCAATCGCGGTCGCCGTACTGATCGTCGTCTTCCTGCCGAGCGTCAGGAAGACGCGCGAGGAGGTGTTCGTCGAAGAAGCTTGAGGGTTGAACTCGCGAGTTGTTTGATGAACAACGAATGATCTGACGCGGGCGCCGTTCGGGCGCCCGTTTCACATGGAGGGATATCCAGGCCCATGAGCATTCCTGCCCGGATCAAGGACGATCTGCCGTTCCTCACCGCCTTGCGCCGCGATCTGCACGCGCATCCGGAACTCGGTTTCGAGGAGGAGCGCACCGCCGGTATCGCCGCAAAGCTTCTCGAGGAGGCCGGCATCGCCGTGCATCGCGGGCTTGCCGGCACCGGCGTGGTCGGCACCCTGCAAGTCGGCAACGGCACGCGCAGGATCGGGTTGAGAGCCGATATGGATGCGCTCGCCATGCCTGAGATGGCGGAGCGGCCCTATAAATCGACCGTACCGGGAAAGATGCATGCCTGCGGCCATGACGGCCATACGGCAATGCTGCTTGGCGCCGCGCGGCATCTGGCGGCGACGCTGAATTTTTCCGGCACCGTGCATTTCATCTTCCAGCCGGCCGAAGAGGGCCGCGGCGGGGCGAAGCGCATGGTCGAGGAGGGGCTCTTCCGGCTTTTCCCCTGCGATGCCGTCTATGGCCTGCACAATATGCCGGGGCTTGCGGTCGACGAGATCGCCGTCGTCGAGGGACCGCAGCTCGCCTCCTCCGACAGCTGGCGCATCACCTTTCGCGGCGTCGGCACGCACGGCGCCAAGCCGCATCTCGGCCGCGATCCGATCACGGCAGCCGGTACTTTCCTGTCATCGCTGCAGACGATCGTCGGCCGTGTTGTCGACCCGCTGCAGCCGGCGGTCGTCAGCGCCTGCTTCCTGCAGGCGGGCGATACGAAGGCGTTGAACGTCATTCCCGATATTGTGGAGATCGGCGGAACGGCACGGGCCTATTCGCCTGAGGTGCGCGACCAGCTGGAGACCGAGATCGCCCGGTTGGCGAGTGGGACGGCTGCGATGTATGGCGTATCGGCCGACTATCATTTTGAGCGGCGGATACCGCCTGTCGTTAATGATGCGGATGCCACATCACGGGCGCTTGCCGCCGCCGGCACCGTCTTTGCTGAAAACGTGCGGAGGAGTTTTCCGCCGTCGACGGCTGGAGATGACTTTGCCTTCTTCGCGCAGAACGCGCCGGGCTGTTATGTCTGGCTGGGCAACGGACCGGCGGTTGACGGCGCGCTACACCACAACACGACTTATGATTTTAACGATGGGGCGCTTGGATACGGGGCGGCTTACTGGGTGGCGTTGGTGGAGGGGGAGTTGAAGGTTTGAGCGATGTCCATTGGTCCGTTTTCACTGTTTTGCGGCGCTGTGGCAGTGATGCACGACTTTCCGGAAGTGAGACGTCGTTCCACACTAGTTGACGGGCCAGACAAATAGCAGCGCCGGCACGCTAACGAGAATAATCAACGCCGACAGCGGCAAGCCGAGACGCGGATAATCGGAAAACTTGTAACCGCCGGGACCGAAGACGAGCGTGTTGCATTGATGGCCGACAGGCGTGAGGAAATCGCAACCCGCGCCAATGGCTACCGCCATCAGGAAGGCTTCCGGTCTGAAGCCTAGACCCGTTGCAAAGCTGGCGGCGATCGGCGCCATGACAAGGACCGTCGCGGCGTTGTTGAGGAAGGGCGTAACGGCCATGGCGGTCACCAAAATCAGGCCGAGCGCACCCCATGCCGGCAGATTCATCGCCGCCCCACTCAGCCAGCCGGCAATCAAATCGCTGCCGCCGGAGGTGCGCAAGGAGTCCGAGACGGGAATAAGGGCCGCGAGCATCACCAGGATCGGTCCATCAACCGATTTATAGACATCCGCGAGTGGAACAGCTCGAAAAACGACCATGCCCAGGGCGGCTGCGAAGAAGGCCACCGGAACCGGCGCGAGACCGACCGCGGTCGTTGCCATCGCGAGCGCCAGGATAAGAAGCGGAATGAAGGCGCGGCGGCGGGTGCCGAGCAGCACCTCTCGCTGGGCGAGTGGCAGCAGGCCGAAATCCTGCAGAAGGGCAGTCAGGCTTCCCCGGCTGCCTTGCAGAAGGAGCACATCACCGGTGCTGATGGTCAAGCTTCCCAGCCGTTCCTTGAGGCGTTCACCGCGCCGGCTAATCGCCAAAAGGTTGACCCCGCGCGTATAGGAAAGCGCCAATTCTTTGGCGGAAAGGCCAGCGAGGGAGGATCCCTGACTAACGATTGCCTCAAGCGAAATGATGTCCGCCTCCGGGTGGCCGCCTTCTGCCAGAGGCTTGCCGGAAAGCTTCAACTTCCCCTGGGACACAATCCGGTCCATCGCTGCCGAAGGACCTTCCAGTAGGACAATGTCGTCAGAGCGGAGCGTGAGATCGGGGAACGGAGCCATTCGGGTACCGCCACGCAGTACGGCGGTGGCTATGACCTCACCATCACCGAGATTCAGGAGGTCACTCAATGCCTGCTCAAGCAGTGTTGACTGGGCCGTGATCGCGACTTCGCTGGTGTAATTCTTGATTTCGATCGCATCCTCGATCGAGCTGTTCTGCTTGGTGCGACTTGGCACCAACCAGTGGAAGAACAAGAGAAAGGTGATGCCGATAACCGTGAGAACACCGCCCATAGGCGTGAAGTCGAACATGGTGAAGGAGGCTCCTGTCATCTCCTCCCGCAGCCGCGACACGACGATATTGGGTGAGGTGCCGATCTGCGTCATCAATCCGCCAAGTAAAGCAGCAAACGACATCGGCATCAGGTATTTTGAGGGAGAGGCACCGGATTTTTTCGCGAACTTGAAGGCGACCGGCATCATGATGGCAAGCGCGCCGATATTTTTGATGAAAGCAGAAAGCATTGCCACCGCAATCATCAAGAGCGCAAGCTGCGTGTAAAGCGTGTTCAGATTCGGGAAAAATCTCTTAATGGCCGAATCCACAATGCCGGAGCGCGCTACGCCCGCGCTGACGACCAGCGCGCTGCCAACGATGATGACGATGTCATCCGAAAACCCGGAGAACGCTTTTTCCGGTGGCACAATGCCGGTCCCGACTGCCAATACAAGCGCACAACACGCGACAACATCATAGCGGAAGCGATCCCAAATAAAGACTGCCATCATGAGAGCGATAACAGAAAATGCGATTATCTGTTGTGTTGTCATGCGGACCTGGGAACGAGGCTGGGGTGTCGCCGACAACCGAGCGGAAGACGATATTCAGAAACGCTGTAACGTTGCGCAAGTTCCTCGGCACCACACTTCAGGGGCTTCGAACCTCCGGATCCAGCATCTGCGGTAGCCTCGACAGACCTGCAGCATGAAGTTGCATCATCCCACCCCTGAGCTCTCCAAGGATGATGGCTGAAATCTCGCCTTCGACCGGCGCCGAAGACACGCTGCGACCCATCGACCGTGCAGCGAGCTGACAGACTTGCGATGTGTAAGGATGTCATCCTGCAGCTGTGAGCTTTGACCAGATCAGAGCATAACGATGCAGATCAGGCGGCGATCACGAGCGCAATCATCGCGATCGCACATGCGATACCCAAAACGTTGAAGCCCAACGAAACGAATTCGCTGAGTTGGTGCAGGTGATGACGAGGGTGCTCGGCAGTGCCCAGCACTGCAACAGCTCCTCCCATCATCCAACATGTCAATGTCAACGCACCGAAAAGCAGAGCCAGATTCATCACGACACTCATTCTAATCTTTACGGTCCTTCGAACCGGCGCATCCTCGCTTTGTTCCCGCCTCCGCGAACACCGACCTCGACGGCAGGGCGCGGCGAGGGCGCAATTTCTCCGTGAAGGTTCTGAGTCTGCGCTGAAAAACTCAACCTTTGATAATCTTCCCCAGGCGTCAGCACCTCACCCATTTTGGTGATGGAACCAAACTGCTTAGCCGTGGTTCGGCGGGCTTTCACGGTCTCGAAGCATAAGGGAAATCCTTTGAACGAGCTGCACCATGAATTCCAGCTGCGAAGAGATTTTCTGCCGAGAGCCGAGGAGGACGGGTGGCCTCAACCTGGACCCGCGGCATTGCCGGTGGACAGCCCACCGGTCCTGCAAACACCGCTGTCGCCCCGCCCGTTAGTGGTTGATCTCGACGGCACCCTCGTTCGATCGGACCTGCTGATCGAAACTGTCTTCTCGGAGCTTAGCCGTCGGCCCCTTTCCATCGTCGATTTCGTCAGTTCGCTGTCCGCCGGAAAAGCGTGTCTGAAGCACCGCCTTTCTCAACCAGCGGATTTCGACCCGGCTATTCTTCCCTATGACGCGGAAGTGCTGAACGTCATCAAGGCCGCACGGGAGGAGGGACGATCGGTTTACCTCGCTTCTGCAACCCACGAACGCCTGGTTTGCACGGTTGCCGACCACCTTGGCCTTTTCGCCGGCTGGTTTGCAACGAACGAGACGATGAACTGTGTCGGCGAGGCGAAGGCGGCAAAGCTCGTCGCCGCCTTCGGGGAGGGGGGCTTCGACTATATCGGCAATGACCCGGCCGACTTGTCAGTCTGGCGCCACGCCGCAAAGTCCTATGCCATAAGGACATCGGCGGCAGTTGCGCGAGAGCTTTCGCGCCAATGCGACAACGTCGAGCACCTTAGTCACGACAGACCGACATGGCGGATTTGGACGCGCTCGTTGCGGGTGCATCAATACGTCAAGAACGGGTTGGTTTTTATCCCGCTACTGACAAATCAACTCTTTGACCTCCATAGCCTTACGAATGCCGGCCTGGCTCTGGCGGCTTTTTCGCTTTGTGCCTCGGGCGTTTATCTCCTGAACGACTTGGTCGATCTGCAGGACGACCGCCGTCATAAAACCAAATGCCGCAGACCGCTTGCCTGTGGCGAGATCCCGCTGTTGCACGCTCTGTTGGCAATCCCGATCCTGCTTTTGCTGTCGCTTACGGTGGCCGCCATGGTGTCGCCCGTCTTCGTGCTCGTACTCGCGGGTTATTTCGCCTTGACCACCGCCTACTCGTTCTTCCTCAAGCGGAAGATGATCCTGGACGTGGTGGCTCTCGCCTCTCTTTACACCACGCGGGTGATCGGCGGCGCTGCCGCCGTCTCGGTGTGGCCATCTCCCTGGCTGCTTGCCTTCATGATGAGCTGGTTTCTCTCGCTCGCTTTGGTGAAGCGATACACCGAGCTCATTTCACGCCGCGCCGCGCACCTGCCGGATTCCAAGAGCCGCGACTACAGGAAGGCGGATATTGGGATGGTGGGCGCCCTGGCAGCTGGAGCGGGAATGAACGCGCTGACGTTATTTGCCCTCTATGCCGCAAGCGACAGTGCCCAAGACATCTACACCAGGCCAGCCATGCTGTGGTTGGCCGGACCGATCCTTGCCTGCTGGATTGCCCGCATCCTTATGCTCGCCCACCGAGGACAGATGCATGACGATCCAGTCGTCTTCGCGATCAAGGACAAGGTCAGCCTCGTCACGCTCGGCGTCGCCGGCGTACTTGTCATTGCCGCAATGTGAGGTGGCCGAATGGCTCGTCAGTCCTCAGAGCGAAGCACTTCCGCGGGCCTCGCAACCCGCTACCTCGCCTTCGCCATGCTCTCCACCGCCGCCAACTTCGCGGTCCAGGCCACTGTCATGCAGCTGGCGCCGTCGCCGAACCTTATGCCTTCGATGCTCGCAGGGACCGCTGCCGGCTTCGGCTTGAAATATCTCCTCGACAAAAAATGGATATTCTTCGACGGCTACACGTCGCACGGCGACGAGATGCTCAAGGTGGCGCTTTACGGCCTGTTCAGTGTTCTGACGACGCTCATATTCTGGGGGTTTGAAATTACTTTTTGGACGGTGTGGAAGACGGAGCTCGCAAAATACACCGGCGGAGCGCTCGGCTTGGCGATCGGCTATATTTCCAAATACGCGTTGGACCGGAAATTCGTCTTCAAACCAGAGGAGGCGTAACAAACCCATGGAGGGCTGGGGACGCTATCCGCGCCATGAAAGCCAGGCAATCGACTGCAAGCGGCCGGAGGCGCTTGCAGGCACCGTGGCCGCTCGCATGGGACTGATCGGCCGCGGAAATGGGCGTTCATACGGTGACGCGGCGATCGGCGAACACTCCACCCTGATGTGCCGTGGACTGAGCCGAATGCGGAGCTTCGATCCGAACGATGCGACGCTGACCGTGGAAGGGGGCGTAATGCTCTCGGATATTCTGCGCGCTTTTGTTCCGAGAGGCTATTTTCCGCCTGTGGTGCCGGGCACGAAATATGTCACGGTCGGCGGGATGATTGCCTCTGACGTGCACGGCAAGAACCATCATCGCGACGGCGGGTTCGGTGACCATGTCAGCGAGATCAAGCTGGTGGTCGCCAGCGGAGAGACCCTCACCTGTAGCCGCGGGCGCAACGCCGATCTTTTCTTCGCGACGGTCGGTGGTATGGGTATGACCGGGATCATCGCGGAAGCGACTTTCCGTTTGAGACCGATTGAATCCGCCTGGATCGCGCAAAAGACGATCGTCACGGAAAATCTTGGCGAGGCGTTGAAGGCGCTGCAGCAGACCGAGGATGTCACCTATTCGGTCGCCTGGATCGATTGCCTTTCGCAAGGCGCCTCTCTTGGACGCTCGCTGATCTTTGCCGGCGAACACGCGACGCTGGACCAGGTCGGCGGCATGCCGGGCGTAGATCGCTTTGCAGCGAAAAACGCAGGGATGTTTTCACTGCCATTCGATCTGCCGCAATGGGTGCTCAACAAAACAAGCGTAACAGCCTTCAACGAGATCTATTTCCGGGCGGGAGCGCGAAAGGCGGCCAAGACCTCGCTGGTCCACTGGGATAAATACTTCTTTCCACTGGACGGCATCCTCGAATGGAACCGGCTTTATGGCAGGCGGGGCTTTCTGCAGCATCAGTGCGTGGTTCCAGCCGAGGACGCGCTTCCAGTCCTGAGCGGCATGCTCGAGCGTTTTGCGCGTTCGGGAAAAGGCTCCTTTCTTGCCGTTCTGAAGAAGCTAGGGGGCGGAAGCGGGCTGCTGTCCTTTCCTGCGCCGGGCTACACGCTGGCACTCGACCTTCCCGTCACGCAGGAGGTGTTCCGGCTGCTCGACGAAATCGATGAGCTGGTTGTCAAGGCAGGAGGGCGGCTCTATCTCGCCAAGGATGCACGACAGTCACGTCACACATTCGAGGCTGGCTACCCTCGGTTGGCTGCGTTCAAGGAGCTACGCAAGGCAACGGGCGCCGATCGTCACTTTAATTCCCGCTTGGCAAAGAGGCTCGGCATATGAAGGGGATCGGCAAGACCCTGCTCCTGATAGGCGGGACATCGGATATCGGTCGCGCGACGGCGCTGATCTATGCCGAGGCGGGATGGGACGTGCTTCTGACCGGACGAAAGCGCTCTGCCGTACAACGCGAGGCCGACGACATCAGCGCGCGGACCGGCGCTAATGTCCTAGTTCACGAACTCGACATCCTCGCTACAAGCCGCTTTGAAGATTTCGTGGGCGCCGTTTCGCCTCTGCCCGACACGGCGGTCTGCGTCGTTGGCGAACTGGGCGAGCAGTCTCGCGCCGAACGGGAACTTGAGCATGCCGCCATGATCATGCGGACGAACTTTGAAGGGCCAGCTTTGCTTCTTGGCCTTCTGGCGGAACGTTTTGCGGCGAGAGGATCCGGAACCATCGTCGGCATTAGTTCCGTCGCCGGCGATCGCGGACGCGCGTCCAACTATGTCTATGGCGCCGGCAAAGCCGGGCTGACCGCCTTCTTGTCCGGCCTGAGGAACCGGCTGTCCGGGTCCGGGGTGCGCGTGCTCACCGTGAAGCCCGGTTTCGTTCGGACACGCATGACGCATGGCATGAAGCTCCCGCCGCTTCTCACCGCCGAACCTCGGGAGGTCGCGCAGAAGATCTTTACTGTCGCCGAGGGAAGCAGAGGCGGGGACGTGGTCTATGTCAGACGAATATGGCGACCGCTGATGACGGCGATCCGGTCAATCCCGGAGCCGATCTTCAAGAGGTTGCGGCTGTGACGGAACCAGGCAATCACGCCGCGTACGCGGCCATCGGAACGGGAGCAGGCGCCAGCAAGCGACCGGCGGCGAGGATACGGCGGCTGCGCGCGGCGGAAGGTTTGATCATCCTGACAGCATTGGTCTCTGCGGCCATGCTTGCCTTGCCGGGAAGGACCATCAACGCCGCCTTTATCAATGACGTGCTGGTCTTTATCGACGGTGCGCACCGCATCACATTCGGTCAGGTGCCGAACCGCGATTTCCACACGGCGCTCGGGCCACTCGTCTTTTATCTTCCGGCGGCTGGATACCAACTGACGGGGAATTTCGGCGCTGCGATACCGGTTGGAATGGCTATCGTTGTCGTCGCCTTCATCCCCGCAATGATCCGCATTCTTGTGTCTCGCCTCAACCCGTCATTGGCGGCCGCGCTCGGCATATTCCTCATTCTCATCCTCGCGGCGCCTATCAATCTCGGCAGTTCCATCTGGTATCCTTCGTTCGCGATGTTCTATAATCGCATCGGTTGGGTCGCGCTCGGCTTGCTGCTGGTGATGTATCTGACGCCGCAGCCCGCGCGCGGGCGCAACGATGCCGCCGATGCTCTTGCCGCTGTCTTTCTTCTGCTCGTCTCATTCTACATCAAGGCGACTTACGGGCTCGCCGGAACCGCCTTTCTCCTTGTCATCCTGTTGGATCGGCAGCAGCGCCGCTGGGTCGTGACTGCCCTGCTGCTGACGGGGCTGGCCATGATCGCCATCGAGTTCTTCTGGCGCGGAACCATTCAGCATATAGAGGATCTGCGGGCGGCGGCGCGTGTCAGCGGCGGCCATGACGTCGCCAGCATCCTGAAGAACCTGCGTGAGAACCTTTCCGACCTCATCGTGTTTGCGGCCTTCGCCTTGGTCGCCATCTGGCAAACCGGCAGCTTCCGCGATTTTCTCTTCTCCGGGTTCTGCATAGGCGCCGGCCTGGCGATCATCAATCAGAACGCCCACAGCTGGGGCATTATCACGCTCTACTGCGGCGCAGTCGCTCTGGTGCAGAAAGCCGCCTGGCCTCAGCAAGGCGATGACGGGAGAAGGACAGGAGGCTTGGCTCTTCCTGCCGGGGCTCTTCCGCTGCTCGCGGCCTTATTCCTGTCGCCGCCGATCGTACATCACGCCGCTGCCCTCATTCTGCATACATCGCTTGCGGCTGAGAAAGCTGGTCAATCGCTCGGGCTGCCACGTTTTGACGATGTTCGGGAAATCGATCCGCCTGGCGGCGAACCTGACTTCATAAGGCGCTATCTCGACGACATCGTAACCGGGGGGGCGCTGCTGCAGGCGTTGCCCGTACTACCCGAACGCGTTTTTGTGCTTGATTTCGTCAATCCATTTTCAGCCGGCCTCGGAATTCGCCCGCCTACCGGTGACTCCGCCTGGTTTCACTGGAACCGCAATATCAACGAGAAGGCCTACATCCCACCGGAAGTGCTCTTTGCGGATGTAAAGATCGTCATGGTGCCTAAAACCGGTATCAACAGCCTGCCCTTGCAGGAGCTGTACGGCCCCTTTCTTTCGGCTCGGTTCGAGGTCGTTCAGAAGACATCGGAGTGGACGGTCTACCAGTGGCGTCAGGCGAAGGTGCAAAGCGAGGTGAAGTGACTGTGCAAGCGGGAGACGGCGCATCGCGCCCGGCGTCACGGTTGAGTTGGTCGCAGGCTGTCATCTTCGGCACGGGTTTCGTTCTCGCCTGCCTTCTCGCTCTGCCCGGCCAAACGGCGACGACCAAGTACGTCAACGACCTCTTCGTTTTCCTGGATGGTGCTCATCGCATCGTACATGGCCAGGTGCCGAATGTGGATTTCCATTCGCCACTCGGGCCGCTGACATTTTACATTCCCGCCGCCGGCTATGGCTTGTCGGGCAATATGGGCGGCGCGATGCCGGCTGGAATGGCGATAGTGGTTCTCCTGCTTGCGGCTATCGCCGCGGAAATCGTGGGCAGCCGGATGCATATGGCGTTCGGACTGCCGCTTGCGATCTTCCTGCTCTTGATAGCTGCGGTTCCCGCAAATCCGGGCGAGCGGATAGGGGAGCTGACCTTTGCCATGTTCTACAACCGGATTGGATGGGCGTCGCTGGGCTTACTGCTGGTGATGTATTTGCCTCGCTTGCCGGCCTCCGGGAGTAGCAAGGCCGTCGACGCCGCATGCGCCAGTCTCCTTGTGTTGTTGATGCTCTACACCAAGATCACCTATGGCGTCGTAGGGCTTGGCTTCCTTTTGTTCATGCTTTTCGATCGTCGCCAGATCGGTTGGGTGAGGTTGGCGCTCGGGATGATCGCTTTCAGCGTTATCGCGACTGAAATCATCTGGGGCGGCGGGTTCAACTACCTTGCTGACCTTGGCCTTTCAGCAAAAAACAGCGGCGGCGTTCTCACGTTGACCGCCCTCGGTCACTTGGTACGGAACAATCACGCCGACCTTCTTGTCTATCTGACGGTCGTGCTCGTCGTTCTCAACCTGACGCCGAGTTATCGGCATTTGCTCTTCGTTGCCTTCTGCGGCACAACCGGAATCCTCTTGATCGGGCAGAATTTCCAGACCGTCGGGATTCTGACGTTGGGTGCGGGCGCCGCCGTCATTACGGAATGCCTCTTTCGCGCCAAGCTGCTCTCCCGATACGGGAAGGCGCGGTTCGCCCTGCCATTACTCCTAGGGTTCCTATTGTTGCCCTCCGCCGTCTGCAACGCTGCATCGCTCGCAATTCATGCCTATTATGCTGCCGGCGGCCGAGGCAAACCGATCCCGCTGCCGGCGTTTTCTGAGATCGGGCTCGTTGAGATGTGGAGCGCCGGCCAATACGAATACTTCGAGAGATACAACAGGACATTGGCTGACGCTTCGGCTGCCCTGTCGCAACTGATGTCTGCTGACGAGCGCGTCGCGGTTCTCGATTTCGTCAATCCCTTCTCCGCCGGCATGGGGCTGACACCGCCGGTGGGCGACAGCGTGTGGTATCATTGGGGGCGAACTCTTGGACCGGATGATCATCCGGCCGCGGAAGAGATGTTCGCCGACGTTGACCTTATCCTCGATCCGAAATGGCCGATCGAAATCTGGACGGGTAACGGCCTGCGCGACCTTTATGCCCACTATATCGCCCGCCACTATGTGCTGGTGCGGGAGACGGCCGATTGGCGCATTTATCGGAGAAAGGCTTTCTGAGTCGGTGCGGTCTGTTGTTTCAGCTCCGCGATGATTAGGCCGATGAGCATCAGCACGAGCGCCCAGGCGTAAATGGATCCTGCCGTCAGTTGGCCCAAGCTGGGAGCCCCAGCCAGGGCAAAGGCCCAGATCGCCAGCAGCGGGAGCTCCAAACCGCCGGCCGGTCTGTAGCAGCGCGGCCCGGTCGTCGCGACTTACGACAGCCTCCTGATGGTGGCGTAAATAATGTTGCGATTGGCCCCGAACCAGACTGTCTTTTCAACCGTATTTTCCGCCGCACCGGCATTGGCTATACGCCACATGTCGGCATTGGATCGCTGGAGGAGCTCCCAGTTCATGTAGGATTCCATGTATCCGTCATCCGCCATCTCATCGGAGAAGTTGGCAAATAGAAAGACGCCGCCCGGTTTCAGCATTTCCATGCAAATCTGCGTGAGCCGGATTGCCACTTTATCGGCAAGGTAATCGTACAGCCCTGCTGCGTAGATCAGATCGAAGGTGCCAAGCTGATGCTTTCGCGCGAGCAAGCCGCGCACGGATCCGTCGATAGGCTCTACAGAAGTCCCATGGAATTGGCTGGCGATCGAGCCAATACTTTGGGGGTCCTGATCAAGAGCAACCCAGCGTTTAAGGCGGCCTTCTGCCAATGCTTTTGATGTCTCCGCCTCCCGGAGGTGGCCGGCGGCGATGGCCAGCACCTCGGTATCCGAACCCGTTCGCGCAGCGGTGTCATCGACGTAGCGGGTCAGGATGTCGCGACGTTCCCTGACCGCTACCGGGCCGGGCGCGTTGATCGTGTATTCAAAGATATCCAGCCCGAGAAGGGTGGATCTGGCCACTTGTTCGGCCACCGCCGGATGGCCATAAATAAAGTCGATAAGACCGGCATCACCGGAATAGCCGCGAGGTTTTTCAAAGGACCAACGAGTGAACGGGCACTGCTGCAGGATCTTTGCCGAGGGATGGGCCTGAATAAATGGGATGAGCTTCTGCCATACAGCAGCACCGAATTTTTGACGGACGTCATGAAGCTGACCAATTAACCACTTGACTGCGCCAGGCAGGTCGTTCCCGGCACCGAACCGCTGCATTGCAATGTTGATGACAATCGCAAACTCAGCTTCTGCAGTCCGCAGCAGGTCCTTTTCATTATCGTGGTGAGGTGAGGGGAACTGATTGCTAACGGACTGCGGTGTAATCAAGCTTTGGCCATCAAGGGAAAAGAGGGGCTGAGCCACGGAAACCTCATTGGGGATAAAGATCTAAACATTGAATAAAATCTTCAACATTCTTTTAAGGTCAAGCGTCAAGGTTGGAACGCGGCCTCAGCGCACGCTTTAATTTTAGAAAATATTAGTGAACCCGACAGATACTCTGCCCGCTTGTGGCTCGGGGGAGCCTTATCGGTTGATGTGGAGTCTGCGCAGGGCTATCCAGCATCAGCCAGCAGTCTGCGTAGGGCAACTGTGGCAATATGTTGGGTGGCAGGGGCATGATGCACGTGTTAGCCGAGACCGCAGTCGCCACAATAAGGCCGATGCTGTCGCCAGAACAGTTGCGCCGTCTTTATAAGCAGAAGAGCGAGAGCGGCCGAAAGACCGCTACGCGCAACGGCCTCTGGATAGCGGTGGCCGCTTACCTTGCATACTCTTTCACCGATTATCTCTTTATTGGCGACGTGGTCCGGTACACGATCGCCGGTCGATTGGCGGTTGGCGCCGGTGCGCTGTGCGTGTTGGAACTCTTGCTCTACTGCAAGGCAAAAGCCGATACGGTCGATATGGCTGCGGCGGTGTCCGTGCTGGCAGCTTATCTTGTCTGGCTTCTCACCGCTCAGATGACCACGGTCACGGACGCCTTTTCATACTATATGGTTTTTGGCTCGATCTTTATGATGAGCGTCAACCTGTTCTTCAGTTTCCGGTTTCCGCTAGCTCTTGCGGCCTCCGTAACGAACATGCTCATCTTCATCGGCGCCCTCTGTTTGTTCGCGCCGATGCTGCTTCTTCATAAGCTGATCCTCGGTGCGTTCTGCATTTCTTGCTTTATTTTTACCTCTTACGTGAACCTTCAACTCAACAGAGAGCGCTATAAAGTCTTCCTGAATGCTCTTGAAGCGAGTTTGCAGCAAGCTGCTGCCGACGAAAGAGGTAGGGCTCTTTTGCATCTCTCGAACACCGACTCGTTGACCGGGCTGGAAAATCGCCGGGCGATTGATCAACGTCTGCGTGACTACTGGCAACGCTGGCAGGACCATAGGGCGCCCTTTGCCGTCCTGCTTATCGATGTCGATTATTTCAAACACTATAACGACTGCTACGGCCATCAAGAAGGTGACCGGTGCCTTGTCGCTGTCTCGCAGCTTCTCCAAAGCGTGGCCTCGTCCTGGGGCTCGATTATCGGGCGATACGGAGGTGAGGAATTCATCGTCATCACGCCAATGCCGAATTCGCAAAGAGCGACCGACCTGGCAGAAGCAATTTGTGCTGACGTCCGAGCGTTGGCCTGGCCACACGAGCACAGGCGGGACGGGACCGCCGTAATCACCGTGAGTGTCGGCGTGTCCTATACGCGGGATGAGACCAAACAGGTCGACAAGGTCGTCCATGAAGCCGATCGCGCGCTTTATGCCGCCAAGGCAACGGGTCGCAACACCCTCGTGGTCTTCGATCCCGAAGACCCGCAGAGTAGCGATGACAGCGAGGATATAGCCGCGACGTTGAAAATTGCGATTGAACACGGGCTTGTCTCACTCGTCTATCAGCCGATCCGCAACATTCAGACAGGCAAGACGGACGGCGTTGAAGCTTTGATGCGTTTGAGGATGTTGGACGGGACGCAGATACCACCTGCTATGTTTATTCCAGTTGCGGAAAGGACAGGTTCGATTGTTGAACTCGGCCGGTGGGCAATCCGCACCGTTTGCCGAGACCTGTTGGCAACCGGCTTGGTGCAAGTTGCCAGCGTCAACGTTTCGCCGATTGAACTTAAAATGCCAGGTTTCGCCAGCTATGTCGCTGCGACGCTCGCAGAATTCGGCGTGACGGGTGCTCGGCTTGCTTTCGAAATTACAGAAGGCGTTGAGCTGGAAATCGACCAGACCGTGGTTCGTTGCATCAGCGACCTGAGAAAGCTAGGCGCTCAAGTCTGGCTGGACGACTTCGGCACAGGGTTTGCCGGGCTCTCGTGGCTTCGCCTCATAGAATTCGACACAGTCAAGATCGATCGATCCTTCCTCCATGATTGCAACACGGAAAAAGGGAAGCGGATGTTGCTTGACATCATCAGCCTGCTGCGCAATCGCGGCGTAAGGATACTCATTGAAGGCGTTGAGACCATTGAACATCAGCGGCTGATGCAGCAGTACGGAATCAACCAGATCCAAGGATATTACATCGGACGGCCCGCGTCGGCAGCTCAGCTTGAATCTGACAACGTGCTGCCGTTCGGCCTGGTCAGGAAGGTTTGATTCCGAATGTCTATTTCGGAATAGGCCATATGTTATGTTGGTCACGGCGGCAGACGCCCGTGGGCGGATGGAGGGCTGCACGGCACTCCCCTCGCTTTGAGATGCGTTCGACCTAGAAAATCTCCAGCACCGGACTTTCCACCACCTTCCCCGTCACCACATCCGCAATCCCCCGGTCCGTTAGGTGCGGACCCGCATTGCAGGCGAGTGTTGCGCCGAAACAGGCCTTGAAGACGCGGTAGGGTGGCTTCCAGTCGACGATTTTGTCCATGGCCTTGCGGATTTCGGCAAAGGCTGAGGCGGTGTCCTTCAGTGAGGCGTCGGTGACGAGGCCGGAGAGCGGGAGCGGCAGGATCGACTGGATTACGCCGTCCTTGGCGACTGCCATGCCGCCGCCGGCTGCTATGACGGCGTTGGCGGCGAGCGCCATGTCGGCCGCATTGCCGCCGAAGACGGTGAGGTTGTGGCTATCATGCGAAACGGTGGTGCAGAAGGCGCCGCGCCATTCGCCCCAGCCGGTGAGAAAGCCGATGCGCGGGGTGCCTCCGGCCTTTCCGTGGCGATGGGCGACGGCGATCATGGCGCTGCCGGCCGGCGGCACGACGAAGCCGTCTTGGACTTCCGTTTCGGCTTCGCCCCATTGCGTGAAGCGCGGACGGTCGATGGTAGCGATGCGGACGCGCGCGCCCTTCGCAGGGACGCGGAAATCATTCTCCGTCAGCGGCGGTAGCTTGATGGAGTTGACGAGCGGCGCCGTATCGAGCGGCTGAACGGCCGCCTCCATGCTGCCGTTGCGGGCGACGATGCGGCCGTCTGATATGACGAGGCGTGCTCGGAATTCCGTGAGATCCTCGAAGAGAACGAGATCGGCGCGGCGGCCCGAGGCGACAAGGCCGAGATCGGAACGCTTCAGCCGCTCAGCGGCGTTGAAGGTCGCGGCCCGCAGTGCCCATTCCGGTTTCATGCCGTAGCGCACCAGGCGGCGGGCGACATCGTCGAGGCCGCCGCTTTGGTAGAGTTCATCGGGAAAGACGTCGTCGGTACAGAGCGTAACGGTGGGGGGCAGCTGGCCGAGACCGTTCAGCACCTCGACGAATTCCTGCAAGAGATGATCGTGAGAGCCGCGCAGCTCGATCGTCAGGCCGGCGGAAAGCTTGGCGGCGAGATCGGCGCCGGAGGTGAGTTCGTGGTCCGAGGTGACGCCCGCTGCCATGAAGGCGTTGAGGTCAGCGCCTTCGAGGCCCCGAGCATGGCCGCAGACGAGCTTGCCGGAGGCAAGGCCAGAGTTGACGATAGCGCTCATGCGTGGATCGCCGTCGATGACGCCGCGCATGTTCATGACTTCGGCAACGCCGCCGACAGCGGGTGAACGCAGCATCTCGGCAACGACGGCGGCATCGAAATCGGCGCCGGCAAGTTCCAGGCCCGGTGCAGACGGCACGCAGGAGGGGGCGAGCAGGATCATGCGCAGCGGCAATGCACGTGCCGCCTCGATCGCCCAGCGCACGCCGTCGAGGCCATGGACGTTGCCGAATTCATGCGGATCCCAGACGGCCGTCGTGACACCGCGCGCCAGCACGGCGCTTGCATATTCTGCCGGTGTCACCATCGAGCTTTCGACATGCATGTGCGTATCGATCAGGCCCGGCGTCAGGGTGGCGCCGGTCGCATCGATGATCTCGATGGCATCCGTTCGGCTTGCCGGCGTATGGACGCTTGCGATGAGCGCGCCGACGAGGCCGATATCAGCCTCCCGGATCAGGCCTGTCACCGCATCGAGCAGCCGGCCGCCGGTGATGAGCATATCAAAGGGAGCGTCGCCGCGGGCGGCGGCAACTGCCCGGGCGCGCAATTCGGGATCGTTGAGATCGAAAGGTTCCTGACGAGGAATGGCGTTCATTTGCGGGCCTCGTTGACCAAAGCGGCGAGAATGATGGTACGCGCCTTCTCGACGTCGATATCGGCGGCGAATTGGGCGTTGAAGGTCGCATGCGTGGCGCGGGTCTCGACGACGGTGCGGCCACGGGTGAGGGCGCCCTGCAGTTCGACGTCGATGCGGGCGGGGCGGAAGCTAACGATATCGGGGGCGACGAAAGCCACGGCGGCTGAGGGATCGTAAATTGCCATGCCGGGACGACCACGGCTGGTGCCGATGCCTATATAACCGGCGAACATGTCGGCGATCAGTTCGGCATTGGCGCCGCCGGCACTGCGCACCGGCTCGGCATCTTCGGGCCTTGCAACTATCTTGCGGCAGAGATCGAGATCGACCATACGCAACGGCAGGCCATGGGCGATAACAATTGCCAGCGCCTCGGGATCGGCGAGCGCGTTGAACTCGGCAGAGGCCGTATGGTTGCCCGATGTGACGCCGCCGCCCATCCAGACGATGTCGGTGATGCGCGCGGCAAGATCGGGGCGGGCGAGCGCCACGGCGGCGATATTGGTGAGCGGCCCGAGCGCCAGGATGCGGTGGGGTCCGTCGCCGTCGAGCCAGCGGCAGAGCGCGGTGAAGGCATCGCTCTCGGCACTGGGAGGGGCCTTCGGCAGACTGGTGCCTGACGTCGGAATGCCGGTTTCGCCGAGGATCGCCTGGGCGGTTTCGGGCTTGCCGAGAACAGGTGCTGCACGACCGGTATGGACGGGGAACGTCCAGCCGAAGGCGCTGGCGGCGCCTGCGGCATTCGCCCGCACCTGCGGCAGCGGCGTATTGCCGAAGACCAGCGAGACGCCGTCGATCTGATATTTCGACTGCGCCACCACCAGAATGGCGGCGATGTCGTCGAAGCCCATGTCGGTATCGATCCATGCACCCATGATGTCACCCGAAGCGCTTGAGGTTGGCCGCTCTGGCGACCGGCAGATTGAAGGCGAGCTCACTGCCGATCTCGTGCGGCGGCAAGCTCGCGTCGATTTCAGCCTTTATAGGCCCAAGCGGCGTTTGGAGGAGGTATTCGCGTGTATTGCCGGCGAAAGACGTGCCGCGCACCGTACCTTGGAACGGACCGGAGCCGATGGTCACCGTACGCGGGCGCCAGGCCAGGCCGGCCACAGCCTGGGGCGGCGGTTCGGAGAGTGCTGCGGGGCCGTGCGGCGTCACAAGTTTTCCGTCCTTCAGAGCGAAGACATTTTCGAAGCCGACGAAATCGGCGACGAAGGCGGAGGCGGGATTGTTATAGATCTCCTCCGGCGTGCCGATCTGTTCGATGCCGCCGTTCAGCATCACGACGATGCGGTCGGCGAGGGCCAGGGCTTCCACCTGATCGTGAGTGACGAAGATCATGGTGACGCCGGTCTCCTTCTGCACGCGCTGCAATTCCGCGCGCATTTCGAGACGAAGCCGGGCGTCGAGGTTGGAGAGCGGTTCGTCGAGCAGCAGCACCTTCGGCTCCATCACCATGGATCGCACCATTGCGACGCGCTGCTGCTGGCCGCCGGACAGTTCGGCAGGCTTTCGGCCGGCGAAGCTGGTCAGGCCGACGGATTTCAGGCCGGCGCCGACGCGGGCATCGAGGTTCGCGCCCGAAATGCCCTTGAGGCGCAGGCCGAAGGCGACGTTTTCGTAGACCGTCAGATGCGGGAAAAGCGCGTAGGACTGGAAGACGAGGCCGACCGCGCGTTTGTTGGCGGAGACGCGGGTTATATCGGCGCCGTCGAGGCCAATGCGGCCGGAAGCGGGCTTCAGCAGGCCGGCAATGGCGCGCATCGTTGTCGTCTTGCCGCAGCCGGACGGGCCGAGAAGAGCGACGAGCTCGCCCTTGGCGATCGCAAGGTCGAGATCCCTGACGGCGACCGTATCACCATAGCGAAGCGTCAGCTTGTCGAGTTTGAGATAGGCATCAGACATAACGCGAGAATCCCAGGAAGCGTTCGGCGAGGAAGACGATACCGATCGAGAGGAAAGCGAGAAGGGCGGAGAGCGCCGCGATCGAAGGATCGTAGGTGGTTTCCATATAGCCCAGCATGTCGATCGGCAGTGTCCGCACACCCGGGCCGGAAAGGAAGAGCGAGACCGGCACCTGATTGAAGCTGGTGACGAAGCCGAGGATGAAGGCGGCCAGGATGCCGCCGCGGATATTCGGCATCACCACGCGGAAGAAGGCACCAAGCCTGGAGGAGCCGAGCAGGACGGCTGCTTCCTCGATATCCGCGCGCAGATTGTCGAGGCTCGCCGAAACGACGCGCACGGCATAGGGCAGTACGAGGGCCGCATGGGCAAAGAACAGCGCAAGCGTGATGTTGAAGCCGAAGGGCACGACGAGATAACGCAGCAATGCCAGGCCGACGATGATGCCGGGGACGATGATCGGCAGCGAGACGATGGTGCGGACGGTTTCGGCGGCGGGCATTGGGTAACGCTGCAAGGCATAGGCGGCCGGGATGCCGAGGATGAGGGCTGCGAGCGTTCCGAAGACGGCAAGGAACAGCGACATGGCGAAGCTGTCGCGGAAGCTTTCGATGGTGAAGACCTTCATCACCCAGCGCAGCGACAGGCCTTGCGGCGGAAAGGCCAGCGTATCGCCCGCCGAGAGCGAGGCGGCAATGATGATCAGGAACGGGCCGATCAGGAAGATCAGCAGCAGGAGGAGCACGACAGGCGAAAGGAGACGGATGCTCATCTGCGGCTCCTCGCCGTCGCAAGGCGTTTCAGCAGGATGTTGGCGGCAAAGCTCATGACGATCAGGATGAAGGCGATGACGCTTGCCGAGACGAAATCATTGGCGACGGACACCTGCTGATACATCAGCGTTTCGAGCATCAGCACCTTGGAACCGCCGAGGATGGCCGGCGTGATGTAGGCGGTGAGCGAGCCGGTGAAGACGAGCGTGCCGCCGATGACGAGACCCTCGCGCGTCAGCGGCAGGACGACTTTCCAAAAGGCCTGCAACCAGTTGGCGCCGAGCACGCGGGCAGCCGGGATCGCATCCCTCGGGATGTTTTCGAGCGCACTGATCAACGACAGGATCATCAGCGGCAGGAATAGCTGCAGGAGGCCGATGAAGACGGCGGTCTCGGTGAAGAGCAGGCGCAGCGGTTCGGCGCTGAAACCGAGGCCCGTGATCGCCTGGTTGACGATACCGGTGCGGCCGAGAATGACAATCCAGGCATAGGTGCGGGCCACCGGCGAAATCATCAGCGGTAGGGTGATGAGGCCGATCATGCGGCCTTTGCCGTTCGCCGGCAGGTTGACGATGGCAAAGGCTGCGGCGTAGCCGATGACGGCCGAGACGGCGGTGACCTCGAGGGCGAGCCGGAAGGAGCGCAGGAAAACGGTGCGGTTCAGCGTCTCGGAAAAGAAGCCGGTATAGGCCGACAGCGTCCAGGCACCATCGGCGCGGAAACCCTCCGACAGCAGGATTGCGACGGGCAGCAGAAAGACCACCGTCGCAAAGACGGCTGCCGGCAAGGCAAGCGCCAGGGCTTCCGCGCGGTTCTGGAACATGAGACGCCTTTCGAGGAGAGGAGATGGCCCCGGCGAGCGGCCGGGGCGGGTTCATGCGGGCTCTACTGGCCGACCTTCTCGTTCCAGGTCTTCAGCCAACCGGCGCGGTTGTCGAGGGCGATGGCGGAAGGGATCAGTTTGAGGCTCTTGGCCGTTTCCTCGCCATAGGTGAGGTTGCCGGCCGCAGCTTCCGAAAGCTTGACCTCGCTATTGGCGGGGCTGTCGATCAGCTTTTCGGCGAGCTTGGTCTGGATCGCGGTCGAAAGCCAGAAATCCATGAACTGCATGGCGAGATCCTGGTTTTTCGAACCCTTGGTCAACACCAGCACGTTCATGCCGCCGGTCTGCCCCTCCTTCGGCGTTGCCCAGGCGACGGGAAGGTCGAGCTTGGTGAAGCCGGCCCAGGAGAAACGGCCGATGGGGGCTGCCCAGATTTCCTCCTGCTGCATGAGCTGCACGAGCTGCGAGGACTTTTCATAGAAGGTGACGATGTCGTCCTTCTTTTCGCCCAGCGCCTCAATCGGGCCTTGCAGATCAGGCGTATCCTTGCCGAGCGACAGGCCCAGCATATAGAGCGCCGGCGGGCCCTGATTGGTTGTGACGTTCGGGAAGGCGACATGGCCGACATATTCCGGCTTCAGAAGATCGGCCCAGGACTCGATTTTCATCTTGTCGGAACGATAAGCGATCGACGTGGCATAGAAAGTGTAGCCGACGCTCATGCCGTCGCCGTTCGGGTCCTTGGCGACGTCGTAGAGCTTGTCGAAATTGGCAAGTTTCGTCGTATCGATCTTGTCGGTCAGTCCGGCGCGCGATGCGGCAAGCGCATCCGCCATCGAAACGGCGGCGAGATCGACCACGGGGTTGGCCTTGTTCGCCTCCATCTTGGCCAGCCGCTCGACGCTGTTGCCGGTCTCGACCACCAGCTTGCAGCCGCATTGGGCTTCGAACGGATCATAGACCAGCGTCTTGAAGTCGTCCTGGGCGAAGGCATAGACGGAAATGGTCAGCGTTCGTTCGGCTGCGGAGGCGGCAAACGGCGACAGTGCGGCGAGTGCCGCCGACGCCATGAGAGCTTTTTTCATCTTACATGTTCTCCATCTCTGAGGTTTTTGTTGCCGGACTCGCAGGCCCGGATGATTGGCGGACAATCAGCTGCATTGCGACGCGTTCGATTTCCGCGGTAACGAGCACGCCTTCCCGGACGCGGCTTTTTCTGATGGTATCGGCCAGCGCCGATACGGCAATTCCGGCAATTCTATCCATGTCCATCCTTACCGTCGTCAGCGACGGTGTGACAACAGGCGACCAGATGAGGTCGTCGAAGCCGGTGACGCTGACATCGCCGGGAACGCTGATGCCGGCCTGCTGCAGCTCGGTCAGCGCGCGCAACGCCTGCAGATCGGAGAGAGCCGCGAAAGCGGTAAAACCCTCCCGCACCTTTTCGGCGAGGCCGAGCGGACAGCCGCTGCCGCCATCCTGCTCCACCTTCCCGATCCACAGCGTTTCGGCATGCATGCCCGCGTGCATACCGGCGCGAATCCCATCGGCGCGGTCGTTCTGAACGCTGGATTCCTGGTTGTTGCCGATGATGAGGATGCGCTGGTGGCCGAGGTCCGCGAGATGGAGAGCAATTTCGCGGCCGCCCTGCCAATGGTCGGCTGAAACGGTGTTGCCTGGCGTCGAGGGGGTGTCGATGAGAGCGACTGGGCAAGCGGCGGACGAAATGCGGGTGGCGCGGCGGGGAACAATGATCAGGCCGTCGACGCCGCGTTCGACGAGACGATCGATCGCCTCGGTCTGGGCGGCAGCATCGCCACGGGAGTCGGCGATCAGCACGCCGTAACCGGCGATGGAGGCGGCATATTCGATCGCCTGTGCGATCTTCGGAAACAGAGGATTAGCGATATCGGGCAATACCAGGCCGAGAACGCCGCTGCGGCCGGTCCTAAGCGCTCGGCCGGCCTGGCTCGGGACATAGCCCAGTTCGGCGGCATGTTCGCGGATCCGTTCGACCAACGGGCCGGAGACCCGACCTTTACCGGAAAGCGCATTGGAGACCGTGGCAATGGAAACGCCGAGGGAGGTCGCAATCCTGCTGAGGTTCGGTCCGGAGCGCGATGACGCCATGATCTAGCATTCTGATTAATCGTTTAATCAGTCCTATAGCAGCTCCTTCTGCTTGTCGAATCCAAATTCGTCTGGGGCGCGAGTATTCCGGGATATTGCCGGCAATGAAAAACCCCGCGAGGCAATCGCGGGGTTTGGTAATTTCAGAATGGCGAAAAGCCGCTCAGCTCTTGGCCTTTGCCGGCACAGACGCCACCGTCGCGGTGGTCTTGCCGCCGGGTGCGTAGCCCCCGCCGACCGCGATGTTCAGCGAGACGTAATCCTTGGCCATCTGCTGGACCGCCTGGGCAAGGCTTGCCTGGGCAAGCGAAACCTGGCGCTGCGCATCGAGAACGTCGAGCAGCGACGAGGCGCCGTCCTTGTAGGACGCGGTCGATAATTCGAGCGTTTCCTGAGTGGTCTTCACCTGGGCCTGTAGGGCGGCGACCGTTTGGGCGTCGCGCCGGACAGCCGCGAGTGCGTTCTCGACCTGTTCGACCGCAGACAGCACCGTCGACTTCCAGTTGAGATAGGCGGTCGCGGCAGTGGACTGGGCCGACTTGACGTTGGCGCGCAGACGGCCGCCATCGAAGATCGGCAAGTTGAGGGTCGGACCGAAGGACCAGGGGGTCAGGTCGCCATGGATGCCGCGCTGGTTGATGTAGGACGGCGAGATCGAGCCGCTGAGCGAGATGCTCGGATAAAGCTGGGCCTCGGCAACACCGATATTGGCCGTTGCGGCGGCGAGATCGCGCTCGGCGACGCGAATGTCGGGACGGTTGCGGATCAGGTCCGCAGGGATGCCCGAGTTGATGCCGCCACGGAATACTGGCTGACCGCGGCCCTTCAGCAGCTCATTCACGAGGGCCGAGGCCGGTAGGCCGAGCAACGTGGCGATGTGATGGGCCGATATGCGGATGTTGGTTTCGAGGCCGGGAATTTCAGCGAGCGTCGACTGTACGAGGCCTTCGGCCTGAACGACATCGAGACGCGAGGCAGCGCCGGCTTCCAGCTGGAACTTGGTCAGTTCGTAGGTTTCCTGACGAGACTTCAGGTTGGCCCTCGAAAGCGCCAGACGCTGCTGATAATAGCGGACGTCGATATAGCTGGAGACGAGATCCTGCACGAGGGTCAGCTTAGCAACATCAGCCGACGCGTAGGCGGAGTCGAGCGAAGCGAGCGCGCTTTCGGTGCTGCGCTTGTAGAGCCCGAAGAGATCGAGCAGCCAGCTCAGCTGGACGTCGCCGGCGCTGGTGTTGCGCGTGTCGAACTGCGTGCGCAGTTCGCCCCTCTGGCCGCTGACCGTGTGAGAGGCGCCGACGTTCAGGTTCGGCAGGGCGCCCGCTCCGGCGACAGTGACGTTTGCGGAGGCCGCGTTGATACGTTCGATCGCCTGCTGGACCGTCAGATTCTGATCAAGGCCGGCCTGAACATAGCCATTCAGTTTGGGGTCGTTGAAGGCGGTCCACCAGGCTGCGGTAGCAACGTCGCCTATACTTTTTGTTCCGCCTTCTCCGAATTTAGCGGGCAGCGGCATTTCAGGAGGAGCATGATCCGGGCCAACAACGCAGCCCGACAGTAATAACAATAATGCCGGTGTGGCAAAACGAAGAGATACCATTCATTTCATCCTGTACTCGAGCAAGTCAATTCTTGTCCGAAGCTTCATGCTTCACTATCGCAGCCGCGCCTCGTCCAACCACAAACACACACACCGAAGCAGTCGGGCGCAATGTAGCAATCGGAACAGCATTATCACAGTGCATTTTTATCACACTCCTGCCGCATTTTTGTCGCGTGTGGCAAAGATGCGTCGAATGACGACGTAGAAGGACGGCACGAAGAAAATTCCGAGCATCGTTGCCGACAGCATGCCGCCGAGAACGCCGAGGCCGATAGCGTTCTGGGCCGCCGAGCCCGCGCCCGTAGCGATCGCCAGAGGCACGACGCCGAGAATGAAGGCAAGCGATGTCATGATGATCGGCCGCAGGCGCAGCCGCGCCGCCTCCAGTGTCGCCTCGAAAAGCCCCATGCCGCTTTCCGTGCGATCCTTGGCGAATTCGACGATCAGGATCGCGTTCTTCGCCGCCAGGCCGATCGTGGTGAGCAAGCCGACCTTGAAATACACATCGTTGGACTGGCCGAAGAGTGTTGCCGCCGCCAGAGCACCAAGGACGCCGACCGGCACTGCCATGATTACCGAGAAGGGGATCGACCAGCTCTCGTAAAGCGCTGCCAGGCAGAGGAAGACGACGAGAACCGAGATTGCATAGAGCATCGGCGCCTGTGAGCCGGAAAGGCGCTCTTGGTAGGAAATGCCCTGCCAGGCGACGGTGTAACCGCCGCCGAGTTGCTCGGTCAGCGCTTCCATTTCGTTCATGGCATCGCCGGATGACACGCCGGGCGCGGCGGCGCCATCGAGCGGAATGGCGCTGACGGCGTTGAAGCGGGCAAGCGAAGGTGCGCCCTTCACCCATTCGGTTTTGGTGAAGGCGGAGAAGGGCACCATTTCGCCGGCCGTGTTGCGGGCATACCAGTGATTAAGATCGTCCGGCTGCATGCGGAAGGGCGCGTCGCCCTGGACGTAGACCGGCTTGATCTCGCCGTTCAGGGTGAAGTCGTTGACGTCGCGGCCGGTGAAGATGATCGACAACATCGAATTGACCGAGGCGATGTCGACGCCCATGGCGCCGATCTTCTCCTGATCGAGCACGATGCGCATCTGCGGCTCGACTTCCTTGTTGCTGCTGCGCAGCGCCACGATTTTACCCGAGCTGTTGCCCATCTGGATCAGCCGCTTGGAAGCAGTCGTCAGCGCGTCGCTGCCTTGGCCGCCGGTATCGACGAGATACATGGAAAAGCCGCTCGACACGCCGAGGCCCTGAATCGCCGGCGGCAGGAGCGCGAAAACCTGTGCCTCGCGCATCGCAAAGAAGCTGCGCAGGGCCCGGTTGACGACCGACTGGGCGCTCAGATTTGGATCGGTGCGCAGCGAAAAATCCTTGAGCTTGGTGAAAACGATGGCGCTGTTCTGGCCGGAGCCGCTGAAGCCAAAGCCGAGTGCGCCGAAGACGGACTCGACGGCATCCTTCTCCTTCTCGCGATAATAGTGCTCCACCTTCTCGACGACGGCCTGCGTCTGCTGCGTGGTCGAGCCTGGCGGCGTGGTGACGATGGTCAGCAGCACGCCCTGATCTTCCTGCGGCAGGAAGGAACTCGGCAGCCGGGTGAAGAGATAGGCACAGCCGGCGCCGACGAGAAGGAAGACCAGCATGACGCGGATCGGCCGCTTCAAGAGATAGCCGATAGTCCAGACATAGCCGTTGGTCGAGCGCGTGAAGTTGCGATTGAACCAGTCGCCGACGCGGTGTTTCCCGTGTTCGCTGACCGGCTTCAGCATCGTGGCGCAGAGCGCCGGCGTCAGCACGATGGCGACGAGCGCCGACAGCAGCATGGCCGAGACGATGGTGATCGAAAACTGGCGATAGATGATGCCGGTCGAGCCGCCGAAGAAGGCCATCGGAATGAAGACGGCGGTCAGCACGAGCGCAATGCCGACGATGGCGCCGGTGATCTCGCCCATCGATTTCTCCGTCGCTTCGAGCGGCGAAAGCTTCTCTTCGGACATGATGCGCTCGACGTTTTCGACGACGACGATCGCATCGTCGACGAGAAGGCCGATCGCCAGAACCATGGCGAACATCGTCAAGGTATTGATCGAATAGCCGGTGGCCGCCAGCACCCCGAAGGTGCCGAGCAACACCACCGGAACGGCGATGGTCGGAATGAGCGTGGCGCGCAGATTCTGCAGGAAGACGAGCAGCACCACGAAAACGAGCACGATTGCCTCAATCAGTGTATGCACGACCTTCTCGATCGACAGCTCCACGAAGGGCGTCGTGTCATAGGGATAGGTGATCTTCACACCTTCCGGCAAGGTGCGGCCGATGACATCGAGCGCGGATCGAACGCGTGCGGCGGTATCGATGGCGTTGGCGCCGATTGCGAGGTTGACGGCGAAACCGCTCGAAGGCAGGCCGTTGTAGCGCGAACTGCCGCCGTAGCTTTCCTGACCGATCTCGATGCGCGAGACATCGCTCAGGCGCACCGTCGCGCCGTCCTTTTCGACCTTCAGGATGATGTGCTCGAAGTCGGCGACGGTGGTGAGCTGGCTTTGCGCGGTGATGGTGACATTGAGCTGCTGACCGGGGATCGTCGGCTGGGCGCCGAGCGAACCGACGGAGACCTGGGTGTTCTGCGCCTGGATCGCTGCTGTGACGTCGCTCGGCGTCAGCTGGTATTTCACCAGCTTGAAGGGATCGAGCCAGATGCGCATGGCGTATCCGGAACCGAAGACGTTGATGCTGCCCACGCCTTCCAGGCGCTGGATCTGGTCCTCGATGGAGGTCGACATGATGTTGCCGAGATCGACCGAATTGCGCTTGCCGTCAGTTGAAACGAGCGAGCCGACGAGGAGAATGCTCGAAGTCGAGCGCGTCACGCTGATGCCGGCATCGATAACGTCGCCCGGAAGCTGCGACTGGACCAGCTGCAGCTTGTTCTGCACCTGCACCTGGGCGATGTCGGGATCGATGCTGGTTCCGAAGGTGAGCTGGATGCTGGCCGATCCGGTCGACGAAGTCGAAGTCATATAGGTGAGGTCGTCCAGGCCGGTCATGCCGTCTTCGATGATCGTCGTTACCGATTTTTCGACGGTCTCGGCGCTGGCGCCGCGATAGGTGGCGTTGATGCGCACCGTCGTCGGGGCGATGTCGGGATATTGCGAAATCGACAGGGTGAAGATCGCCAGCAGGCCGGCGAGCATGATGGTGATCGCAATGACCCAGGCGAATATCGGACGTCGGATGAAAAACTTGGCCATTGGCTGTTCCTGTGCGGCTGAGACGGTGACGATGCGGCCTCGCAGCGATTACTTCGCTGCGGGCTTCTCAGCGTCACCGGCCGCGGGCTGCTCGGCAGCCACGACCACGCCATTGTCGTTGATCTCCATCGGAACCGGCTTCACCGGCATGCCCGCCGTGACCGACTGCAGACCGGTGACGACCAGCTGATCGCCGTCCTTGATGCCTTCGGTTACCAGCCAGGAATTATTAGAGGGCGAGCTGTTCTCGAAGGCGCGGGTTTCGACCTTGCCGTCGGCGGAAACGAATTGCGCCGTCAACCGGCCGTTGGCGTCACGGCTCGTCGCCAGCTGCGGCAGCGCATAACCGGTTTCGGCGCCGAGCGCGACCGTGGCGCGGACATACATGCCGGGCAGGACGATGCGATCGGGATTGGGGAAGAGCACACGGATGATGAAGGTGCCTGTGGTCTCGCTGACCACCTGCTTCGACATGTCGAGCTTCCCCTGCTGATTATATTCCTTGCCGTCTTCAAGGATCAGGTGGAAGGCGACATTCTCCGCGCCCTTGATATCGCCGGCGGCCATCGCATCGCGCAGCCTCAGCAGGTTGGTGCTCGATTCCGTCAGCGAAATATAGATCGGATCGAGCTGCCGGATCGTCGTCAGCGCCGTCGTCTGGTTGGCCGAGACGACGTTGCCGATATTGTAGGCGGTCTGGTCGATGACGCCGTCGAAGGGCGCGACGATCTTCGTATGGTCGAGGTCGATCTGTGCCGCGGAAAGGGCAGCCTTTGCCGCCTCGACCTCGGCCTTCGCCTGGAGAAGCGTCGTTCTCGCCGTCTCGTATTCGATCTGGGTGGCGCCGCTGCCGACGAGGCGCTGGTAGCGTTCGAGATTGCTTTCAGCGCTCGGCACGCTCGCCTCGGCCTTGGAGATGGCCGCCTTAGCCTGCTCGACGGCGGCGATATAGGGCGCATCCTCGATCTGATAGAGAAGGTCGCCCTTCTTGATCTCGCCGCCTTCCTTGAAGGCGATCTCGCGGATGATGCCGCTCACCTGCGGCCGGATATCGGCCGTCTGGAAAGCTTCGGCGCGGCCAGGAAGAATTGTCGTGATCGGGAAATTCGCCTTCGTCAAGGCGATCACGCCGACGGGGATCGCCTGCTGCGCGGCCGCGCCGGCATTGCCCGCGGGCTTGCCGGCATTGTCGCTGCAGGCGCCAAGCAATGCGCCGGCCAGCAGGGCCGAGGAGATGAGGACGGCACGCCGAATCATTCTGAATTCCCTCATGCGGTGGCAATCGCCGTTCGATCCACGGGCCCGGCCGGGCCGAGCGCAGGCTTATGTAAGCGTCAGGATGAGCTTGGCCTCAAATGCCATAATCCCGAGTCTAACAAAAGCTTTACGAAGTGACGTAAGTCAGCAACCGTCACTTAGCAAGCGCTATTTTGCAGTGCGGCATCGACGAAGCCGACGATTTCCTCGGCACGATGCACCAGCGTCTCCTTGTCGTCGCGGACGATGAGGACAGGGTGCAGCACGCAGGCAAGCACATCGGCGACGGTCTGCGCCGCACGCTCGGGATCGCGGCAATGATAACGTCCTTCCACCATGCCTTTGCGGATGATCTCGCCGATTTTCTCCTCGATACGGGCGCGATAGCGATTGCCGGCTTCGAGTTTGGCTTCGATGGTCGAAAGCACCATTTCGAAGATGTAAGGGCTCTTCTGGATATCCTGCAGATGGCCCTCCAGCAGGCGCAGGACGAAGCGAAGCAGTTGCTCTTTCGCGGGCATGGTCTGGTCGAGAGGGACAAAACGCTCGGCGGCATTGTCGAGATGTCGCCCGGCGATGGCATCGACCAGTGCCACCTTGGAACGGAAATGCTTGAAGACATTGGCGGGCGACATGTGCAGCGCGCCTGATATATCGGCGATCGACACCGCGGCGAAGCCACGTTCGCGAAACAGCATCTCCGCCATGGAGAGGATGTCCTGTCGCGTTTCCTCGGCCTTGCGTCTCGGCCTTCTTACCATCCGTCCCCCGCCGGGCCGCGCCCGGTATCCCTTTTTGCCGATGCTAGCGCTATTCAGCGAAAACTGCCAAGCCGATGCAAGGCCCGGCGGCTCTCGTGTCGCCTTTTCAAGGGAAATAGCGGGCGAGATTGTTTCGGACACGGGCAAGCGGCGTCTCGCCGCTATTGTCGGGAACAAAGCGCTCGCCGGTTATCGCCTCGTAGGCCCTGATATAGACGGCCGAGGTCTGCTCGATCAGTTCGGTTGGGATTTCAGGGATTTCATCCTTGTAGGGGTCGCAACGCTCCGCCACCCAGGCGCGGACGAAATCCTTGTCGAAACTTTCCGGCCGCTTTCCGGCGGCAAAGCTTGCCGGGTAGCTGTCGGCAAGCCAGTAGCGGCTGCTGTCCGGCGTGTGGATCTCATCGGCGAGGATGATGTTGCCGTCGCCATCGGTGCCGAATTCATATTTGGTATCGACGAGGATCAGGCCTCGCTTCGCGGCCATTTCCTGGCCGCGGGCAAAGAGCGCAAGCGCATATTTCGACAAGGTTTCCCACTGGTGGCTGGTCAGAAGTCCTCGCGTGACGATTTCGGCAGGCGTCAGCGGTTCGTCATGGCCTCCGTCGAATTCCTTGCTGGTCGGCGTAATGACCGGTTCCGGCAGGATCTGATTGTCGCGCATACCGTCCGGCAGACGCATGCCGTACATCTCCCGCTCACCCTTCTTATAGAGGGTCAGGATCGAGGTGCCGGTGGTGCCGGCGAGATAACCGCGCACGACGATTTCAACCGGCAGGATGTCGAGCCGCTTGCCGATGACCACGTTCGGATCGGGATAGTCGAGCACATGGTTCGGGCAAATGTCCTTCGTCGCCTCGAACCAGTAACGTGCGGTCTGCGTCAGCACCTGGCCCTTATAGGGAATACAGGTAAGAATACGGTCGAAAGCGCTGAGGCGATCAGTGCTGACGATGATGCGGCGTCCGTCGGGAAGGTCGTAATTCTCGCGCACCTTGCCGCGATAGTAGTTCGGCAGTTCCGGGAAATGGGCTTCGGAGAGGATTCGCACGGCGTTCGACTGTCCTTGTCTTTGGCTGAAGGCTTCCTGCTCTAGTTTCATTACCGGCGAAGTTCAAGCCGAGCCGACTATGGCATCACAGCCAGAACAGAACCAGAAGAAACAGAGCGAGGCCGTAAGTTGCGACGGCAAGCGGCCAGCCGGCCCGCGGGAAGTCGCTGAAGCGGTAGCCGCCGACGCCCATCGCCAGCGTGTTGTTGTGATGGCCGAAGGGCGTCAGAAAATCGAGCGAGGCTCCGACGGCGACCGCGATCAGATAGGCGTCGGGCGCGTGCCGCCCGATCTTCGCAAATTCGAGTGCGATCGGGGCGAGCACGATTGCGACGGTCGCGTTGTTGACGAAGGGCGTCAGCGCCATCGCGAGGAAGAGGATGAGGGCGATGCCGGAAAGCGGATGGTTAACCGGCACGATGAGGCTCAGCCAGCCGGCAATGGCTTCGGCCGCCCCGGTGCTGGCCACTGCCTGGCCGATCGGAATCATCGCCGCGAGCATGATGATGATCGGCCAGTTGAGGTCGGCCATCCCCTGCCGGATGTTGAGATGATTGAGCAAAGCGAGGACGAGGACGACACCCGCAAAAGCGACCTCGGGATGCAGGCCCGCCGCCGACGCCGCGACGCCGCAGGCAAATAATGCGAAAGGCCGCCAGGAGAGGAGGGCCGGTTCGGCTGACGCTGTCGGAGCAAGCGGCAGGCACTCGCTTTCCTCCAGCGCTTCGGCGATTGCCGTGCGCGGCCCTTCCAGCGTCAAAATATCGCCGATCGACAGTTGCAGATCGAGAAAGCGGCCTTCGATGCGCGGTGTGCGCATGGAAAGAGCAGTGACTGCGATGCCGCGATGGTGGAAGACTTCGAGCGAGCTGACGCGCGAACCCACCAGCGTGCTTTCGGGCATGACGACGGTTTCGACCCGGGTAAAATCCGGCGCCGGACCGTCCAGATGGGCATCGGCCACCAGGGATTGTGTGGCGGCAAGGTCGGCAAAGATGTCATCGGCGCCTTCGGCAAGCAGCACGTCGCCCGCACAGACCATCGACTGGTCGAGCGGGCCAAACACAAAATTGCCGTCACGGATCAGCGCGTGCGGTTTGATGCCGAAGCGGGTCAGACACTCGGAAAGCCGTGTGCCGATCAGCGGCGAAGCATCCGGAATGCGACGTTCGACGACGATGCGCCGCGAGCCCTGGGCGAGCGTTGCCGGCACTGCGTCAGGTTCCGGAAACAAGTATCGGACCCGAAGGGCGATGAGCAGGATGCCGGCGATTGCGACTGGCAGCCCGACATAGCTGAAATCGAAGAAATGAAAGCCCGCACCGGACGTCTTGGCAAGCGCGTCGCTGACGAGCAGGTTGGCCGGCGTGCCGATCAGCGAGACGAGGCCGCCGAGCAGGGCGGCAAACGAGATGGGCATGACGAGCTGACGGCGGGGGATTGAGAGTGCCACGCCGAGCCGCAGCGCCACCGGCAAGGTGATTGCAAAGGCGCCGATATTGTTCATGAAGATGGAAAGAACGCCGGCAAGCGAGGAAGCGCCTGATATGATCTTGAAGTTCGAGGGTCTTGCGGCCGCGACACGCGCAGCGAGGTTGTTGAAGAGTTTGGCGCGCGCCAGCACCTGAACGATCAGCAGGATTTCGATGACGGTGATAACGACGGGGCTGGCGAAGCCCGCGAAGATCTGGTCGGCCGGATAAAGTCCGAGCGCATAGCCGGCGAGCAGGCCGGCAATCGCAGTCACCTCGATGCGTATGCGCTCGAGCGAGAAGAGAATGAGCATCGCCAGCAGAAGGATCAGCAGGGATGCTTGCTCGAACGACATGGGCGGATCCGGTGTTTCATCGATGGGGTATGTCGCTGTACCGGAACCGCTGCAGATTTCCGGGTGACTGCCTTGGGCGGACTGTAGTCGTTCCTCATCTGCTGTACAGAGGCGCCAGCCGGCAAAAATTGAACAATCTCATGTCTTCGATCGGGCCGAAACCTGCCAGCGACCCCCGGCATTCCGCTCCAGCAGGGGCGTTGCGAAGACACCGCGGATGCGCGCGACCCACTGCGGCCCGGCGGCTGCGAGGCTATCGCGCCACCGCTCCGATTGCAGCATGGCCGCGCCGATAACGACAGGTTCGATGCCGCAGGCCGTCAGCAGGTCAAGGCCCGAGACGATCGAGGCGCCGCTGGAAATGACGTCGTCAATCAGGGCGACGCGCCGTCCGGTCAGCAGCGGCAGCATGCGCGGATCGATATAGAGGCGCTTGTCCTGTGTCGGGGTGGTGATCGAAGACAGAGGAACGGAGAGTTCGTCGCGGTACCAGAACTTGCGCGAGGTGCCGAGAGGGACGTAGCGGCCGTGGCCGAGCTTCTGCGCAACGGCGGCGGCAAGCGTCAAGCCGAGCGTCGGCAGGCCGGCGACGACATCGACGCCCATGGGTCTGATCTTTTCGGCGAGACCGTCGGCCAACGCGTCGAGGACGGCGAAGCTCGCCTGGTTGACGATCAGCGAAGCGAGGGCGTGATCGCCATCTGCCAACACGCGTATCGGCAGGCGAAGCTGGCGGCCGTCTTCCAGCGTGGCGACATAGAAGGTGGTGAATTCCCGATCGTCGGGAAAGGTGCCGGGCGGATGGATCTCCTGCCAGAATTCATGCGGCTCGATCTCCGGCACATCGGTCAACGTCTCGCCCTTTCCATGCCGGCTCGTCGACGCAACCCCTGCAACTCTGCCTCTGTCAACGCACGCACGGCGCCCTTTGGAAGTTCCCCGAGTTCGAGCCCGCCGATGGCGACCCGCACAAGGCGCAAGCATTCGGTGCCGAGCGCCTCCAGCATACGGCGGATCTGGCGATTGCGGCCTTCATCGAGCTCGACCTCGATCCAAGAGTTCCTGTCGCCCTGGCGCAGGCGTCGTGTGGCGGTTGCCGTCAGCAACTCGCCGTCATGGCGGATGCCGGATGTCATAGCGGCAATTTCCTCGTCGTCCATGAGGCGGTCGATCTGGACATGATAGGTTTTCGTCACATGGGTGATCGGATCGAGCAGGGTCTGGGCGAACTCGGTGTCATTGGTGAAAAGCAGCAGGCCTTCGCTTGCCTTGTCGAGCCGGCCGACCGGAGAGAGGTGCGGGATGTCGAAATTCTTGAGGCAATCATAGACCGTCGGCCTGCCCTCGGGGTCATGGCGGGTCGTGACGAGCCCGCGTGGCTTGTTGAGCATCAGATAGATTTTCGCCTCTGCAGCGATGACAAGTCCGTCGACACTGATCCTCGCCGTCGAAAGATCGACCCATGCAGAGGCATCGCTGACGATACGGTCGTCGACGGCCACGCGGCTTTCGGCAATCAGCCGTTCGGCCTGGGTACGGGAGCAATAGCCGAGTTTGGAAAGGGCGCGCGGAAGGGTGACCCGCTTGCCTGCCGTGTCGGCGGCAGGCTTCAGCCGCTCGCGCGTCTTATGTGATGGGCGCCGATCCCTCATCTGCCATCCCTGTCCAGCCTCGATGCCGCTTCTTGGCACGAACCGCACAACGATGCCAGCATGACAACTAAAACCAGGGAATGATGGGGTTGCAAAAACGACGTCAGCGCCTCGGATAAAGCGCCGTCTGGGCGAAAAACCTGTCGCTCGCGCCGCCTTAGCGGCAGGCCATGAAGCCGGCGAGCTCCTTGCGGCTGACGACGATGCCGGCAGCGGCTTTCGCCGGGTCGGGATGAGTATAGGACAGGCTTGGCATTTCCGGCAGCTCGAGCGCCTGACGCATATTCATGATGCCGACCGCGTAACGGCCGTTGACGCCGTCGACGCTGACTTCAATGATGCAATTGGCCCTCTTGTTTTCCATTGTCGTCCTCCCTTTCGTTTTTATGTTCCACCCCTTGCATTAAAAATTGGTTTTTCTGAGACATAAGCATTTACGCACCCTGCCAAAGATTGATCGGCGGAGTGCGTAAAAAAGTCGGCTCCTGGGCGGATTGAGGGTTTAGTGCCACCAATGGCGAGGCTGCGGCTGTGAATTGCCGGACAGCAGGTAGCCAAAGAGGAAGCCGACCGCCCCGGCAAGCACCAGTGCGGTGGTCGTTGCGGCCGCATGCTCGCGGGCGGCGCCCGCAGCGGCTGCTCCTTCGGCCCGGATTTGGGCGACGGCGTTTTTGGCGCGGGGCAGGGCTTCATCGTAGGCCTTGCCGGCGCGGCCGCGGACTTCGTAATAGGCCTCGGCGCCTTGGGCGGAAATCATCTTCTGCAGACGAGAGACTTCCTGCTGGAGCGCAGCGATGTCCTTGCTGACAGATGCTCTGATGTCATCGGTGTTGGCAGCCATGTCGGTCTCCTTCCTTCAATGGGAAAGACAACACCTCAAACGGTGATAGGTTCCGAAATTGCAGCTGCTGATTTGTGACGGAAATTTAAAGCTCGCCGGCCGGCGTCAATTTAATCCTCGATTAACTATAAATTGGCTCAAAGCTCTGTTTTCACGCGATCTTTCGCCGGTGACGGGTGGCAATTCGAGGATTTTTTGACCAGCCGATAAAGAAAACTTCGGAAATTTGTCGCGAAAACGCCGCCTGTGGATAAGGAACCTGGAGAAAATAGCAGTCAAATCAGCCTGTTACAAAAATGTCAAAAAACTTTTGGAATGGCAGTTGACTTAGAAAAGGGGAAGGTTCTATAAGCCCACTCACTGAACGAGGGCGGCGGCGCTGCTGGCGACGAAGTCTTTCGTTCTAAAGAAACTCAAGCGGATTGGCGATTGCTGGTTTGTGTT